>NZ_VIWV01000001.1:7799317-8142423 GCF_007829875.1 Streptomyces capillispiralis
GCAGACGCGGCCCGCCGTCGGGGAACAGCAGCTCCCGCACCTCGGCCCGCGGCAGGGCACCCTCGGGCAGCCCCGCCAGACGGGCGAGATGGTCCGGCGCGGGCAGATAACCGACGAGCGCCGCGTCCATCGCCCCGCGCCGCCTCCTCGGCTCAGGCACCACGGCCGCTTCCCCTGCCGCCGCCCGTACCAGACGGTCGCGCACCGAGCCGGCGAAACGGTCGAGCGCGTCCGGCGGGAACGCGGCCGCCGCGCCATGGACCGTGACCCGCCGCCCGCCGCCGTCCGGCCGCACCGCCATGAACAGGTCCGTCGTGGACGACGGCGGCAGGAAGGTGCTGTCACCCCCGTCCCACGACACCCGCAGCGCGCCGTCACCCCGGGGCTCCAGCGCGGCGAAGTCGAGGTAGGTGAAGAAGAACTGCGCGGTCATGGGCAGCCCGTCGGCGTGCCGGGGCACCACGTCCTCGTGGGCCTGCGCCTCCTCGGCCTCCGCCGCGATCCGGCGCACCGCCGTCCCGAAATCAGCCTGGCCGAGCGGTGATGCGGCCGCCCCGGCCGGCCTCACCGGTACGGCGGTGGCGAACGGCCCGAAGACCCGGTGCGCGTCGGGCAGCGCCCCGTTCCGGCCGCTCACCGCCAGACCCACGATCAGGTCCGGCCGGCCCGTCACCGCCGCCAGCTCCTGGTAGTAGGCGGTCAGCAGCGGCGCGTACAGCGTGGTCCGGGCCGTCGAGGCGATCGTGCGCAGCGCGGCCGTCGAGGACGCGTCGAGCGTGAACTCCGACGTGTGGAAGGGAGCTTCGCCGTGCGCGGCGGCGGTCCGCAGACCCGGCGGCCGGTACGGCGCGTTCAGCCTGGCGGTCCGGGCCCGGTGTTCCACGGAGTCCGGCGTGCCGGTGCCGGTGCCGGTGTCGGCCGCCCGCCCGGCCGCGTCACGCGCCAGGACGTGCTCACGGAAGCCGGTCCGCGGCGCGGGCGGCGCGGATACGGCGCCGCCGGCCAGCCGGTCGTAGGTATCGGTGAGTTCCCGCATCAGCAACGCGGCGCTGTAGCCGTCGCCGATGAGGTGGTGCGCGTGCACCAGCAGGACGTGCTCGTGCGGGTCCAGGGTGAGCAGCCGAAGGCGCAGCAGCGGCCACGCCCAGGGTTCCAGGCGCCGCTCGGTCTCGGAGGCGGCCCGCTCGTCCACCTCGGCCGCGTCGCCGACCGTCTCGAAGGCGACCGGCAGCCGCAGCGACCGGGGCAGCTCCTGCTGGACGGGCGGACGGGCCCCGGCCGGGAAGACGGTACGCAGCATGCCGTGACGCTCCACCAGCACGTCCACCGCCCGCTGGAAGACGTCCTGGTCCAGCGGTCCGGACAGCCGGAGCCGCGCCAGCCACGTCCCGCCGCCCGGCGCGAGCGCCTCGGCGAGCAGGAATCCCCGCTGACCGGGGGTGACGGGGAACGGGCTCATGGTGGTGTCGTCGGCGGTGGGAACCGGCGGGGCGACGGGGCCGTCCGGTCCCGTGAAGTCCGGTCCCGCGGAGTCCGGCCCCGTAGAGCCCGGTTCATCGGCGGAGGTGACGGCGTCCAGGGCCTCCGCGAGCGCCGCGAGGGTGCGTCGGCGGTAGATGACGGTCGGCCGGGGCAACGGGCCCGACCGCTCCGCGAGCCGCGCGAACACCTGGAGGATGAGCAGCGAGTCGCCGCCCAGTTCGAAGAAGTCGTCCTCCCGGCACACGCCGGTCACGCCCAGGACCTCCGCCCAGATCGCCGCCAGCCGCCGCTCGGTCCGCGTGGCCGGGGGAGTCCGCCCGTCACCGGGTGACGTGTCAGGGCCCTCGGGGACGGGCGCGGTGGCCGGGGGCGGGGCCGAGTGGTCGGTCCGGGCGGAGTTGGCCGGGGGCAGTGCCGACCGGTCGAGTTCGCCGGTGGCGGTCAGGAGCAGGGCCGAGCGGTCGACCTTGCCGGTTCCGGTCAGCGGCAGCGCGTCGACGAAGGTGATCCGCGCCGGGACCATGTACGACGGCAGCAGTCCCGCCACATGCCGGCGCACCTCACCGGCGGACGGCCGCCCGGCACCGGCCCGCGCGGTGACGAAGGCGAGCAGACGCCCCTCGTGCGCGAGCACCACGGCCCGCGCGACACCGGGACACGTCTGCAGCGCCGCCTCGACCTCTCCCGGCTCCACCCGGTTCCCACGGATCTTCACCTGGTCGTCGATCCGGCCCAGGAACTCCAGGACACCGTCCGCCGAGCGGCGCACCCGGTCCCCGCTGCGATACCAGCGCCGTCCCGCACGCAGCGTGAACGCCCGCGCGGTCAACTCAGGTTCGCCCAGGTAACCGGGCGTCAGACCGATCCCCGAGATGAGGAGTTCACCGGGCTCGCCCGCCGCGCACACGGCACCGTCGGCGTCGACCACCTCCAGGCGGGCCCCGGCGACGGGCCGCCCGATCGGCAGCCGCCGTACCTCCGCGCCGGGCCGCGCGTCGACGACGTGACACGTGGCGTTGATGGTCGTCTCGGTCGGCCCGTACAGATTCGCGATCCGCGTGCCGCTCCCGAACAGGTCGAACCACCGGCGCACATGTTCCACGGGCAGCGCCTCACCACCGACGTGCACCCAGCGCAGCGCCGAGAGGTCCACGGGCGCCGCCCCACGGCCCGCCCGCTCCTCGGCGGCGGACAGCAACTGCTCCCACAGCGTCGGAACGGAGCTCCACACGGTCACCCGCGTCCGCTCCACATGCTCCAGCAGCAGTTCCGGATCCCGCAGCAGGTGCCGTGGCACGGTGACCACGGTGCCGCCGGCCAGGAGCGGCGCGAGCAGTTGGCGCACGGAGGCGTCGAAGCACGGCGACGCCGTCTGCGCGAGACGGTCCCCGGCACCGTAACCGAACGTGTCGACGGCCCAGTCGAGGTAGTTCTCCATCGCGCGGTGGGCGATCGGCACCGCCTTCGGGCGTCCGGTCGACCCCGAGGTGAAGATGACGTACGCGACCGCCTCGGCGTCGGACACCGCCGCGGCGCCGGCACCGCCGTCGTCCGCCGGTGTGTCCCGGGGGCCGTCGGTCGCCACCGTCCGCACCCCGGTCAGCTCGGCGGCGAGGTGCGCGGTGGGGGAGTGGCACACCACCGTGGTGGCGCCCGTACGGGTCAGCTGACCGGCGATCCGCGCCCGGGGGTGCTCGGGATCCAGCGGGACCCAGCCGGCCCCGGCCCGCAGGATGCCGACCACACCCACCACGGTGTCCGCGCCCTGCTCGGTGAGCAGCCCGACCAGGTCACCCCGCCCGACACCGAGTGCGCGCAGCCGCGCGGCGAGCAGGGCCGAGGCGCGGTCGAGCTCCCCGTAGGTGAGGGACGCCTCGCCCGCGTCGACGGCGGTCGCGCCGGGGCGCGCACGGAACCGGTCGAGCAGCCGGGCGGCCAAGGGGCGGCTCCCGTCGGTCCGCACGCCCGGTGCCGGTGCTCCGGGCGCGTCCGGCGTGCGCACGGCCGCCGCCAGCTCCGCGCGGAACTCCCCGTCCAGACGGGCCACGGTCGCCCGCTCGAAGAGGGGCGCGGGGAAGTTCCACGACATGCGCAGCACCGGACCGTCCGCCCAGCACAGCAGGGTCAGCCGGGTCGCGGCGGACCCGGTGCCGGCCGCGGTCGGCCGGACCTCCACCGGGCAGTCCGCGGCGGCCGAGGCCGGGAAGCGGGCGAAACTGAAGCCCGCCGGGCTCACCGTGCGGGGACCGGCGCCCGCGTCGGGCAGCAGCCGGGCCAGGTCCAGGCTGCTCGGCCCCGCGTGCCGCTCGCACTCCAGCCACGCCCGGCGCAGCCGCTCCGCCAGCGCCGTGACCGGTTCGTCGGCGGCCACCTCGCACAGCAGCGGAAGGGTGTCGGCGAGCGGACCGACGAGCCGTTCCACGCCCTCGAAGCGGTCGTCCCGGCCGGCCCTGGCCACGTTCACGGCCACGTCCCGGCGCCCCGTCCACCGCGCGAGACAGCGCACGTACGCGGCGAGGAGCAGGTGGAACACGGACACACCGTGCGCGGCGGCCAGGTGTTCCAGCCCGGTGACCGCGTCGGGGTCGAGCACACCGTGGTGCTGCACGATCGGCCCGGTCGCGGGCGCGTCGGGATCGCCGTCGTAGGGCAGCCGCAGCGGTGCACCGCGCGCGGCGAGACGCTCGGCCCAGTAGTCCCGGACGGTGTCCGTCACTCCGGCACCGGAGCGTCGCGTGCTCGCCGAGTATTGGGCGAAGTCGGGGGCGGGAAGCTCCGCCGCCCGGGGGGACCGGTCCCCGTGCCACAGCGCGGTGTACGCGGACCACAGTTCCTCGGCGAGGATGTTCAGGCTGTATCCGTCGGCCGCGGCGTGGTGCACGACCAGGATCAGATGGGCGAGTTCGGGTTCCTGACGGAGCAGGGTGGCGCGTATGGGGGGACGCGTGGCCAGGTCGAAGGGCCGGTTGCACACGTCCGACTCGACGCCGGGCACGTCCTCGGCGGCGCAGTCGAGGACCTCGTACCAGTCCGCCACCGCGACCGGTGGCGTCACGCGCTGCATCGGCTGCGGACCGGAGTCGTCCACGCGCAGCCGCAGCATGCCGTGCCGTTCCGCCAGGGACGACAGGGCCCGGCCGAGGAGGCCGGTGTCGAGGGGACCGCGGATCGTCAGTCCGAGATGGCCACGGGCCGGCACGTCCGGGTGGAGCCGGCTGCTGGTGTGCAGCGCGAGCTGGACGGGCGTCAGCGCGAACGGTGCCGGTGCCCCCTCGGGGCGGACCGGCGTCCGCTCGCCGAGGTGAGCGGCGAGTTCGCGCACCGTCCGGTGTTCGAAGAAGAGCGTGGTGGGCAGGTCCCGCCCCAGTTTCCGCTCCAGTCGCTTCACGAGGTCGACGGCGCCCAGCGAGTCCAGGCCGAGCGTCAGGAAGGGCGTGTCGTCGTCGACCGCCGCGGCCGGGATGCCCAGGGATTGCGCCAGCAGCTCCCTCAGGAGGACGGCCGTAGCCGTACCGGACGCCGCGTCGGGCACCGGGCCGGAACCCGGACGCGACGCGGCACCGGATGCCGTGCCCGGCGTCGGACGCGACGCCGTACCGGACGCCAGGTCCGGCATGTCCGCCAGGTCCGCCAGGACCACTTGCGCCGCGTCCCCGCCGCACGCCGCCCGCAGGGCCGCCAGCGCGGGTGCCGTCGACAGCGGCCGGCCCGCGGCGCCCGTCAGGGCACCGGCGTGGCCGGCGGCCAGCCCGGTCTCGCCGAACGGACCGAGGTTCACCGACAGCCAGGGGCGGCCCGCCCCGCGTTCGGCCCCGGCGAAGGAGTCGAGGAAGGCGTTGGCCGCCGCGTAGGCGCCCAGCGCACCGGCCACGCCGGGAAGCACCGACGCCACCGAGGAGAACGCGACACACACTCCGGGACGCTGCCCGTGCCGGTCCAGCGCCTCGGCGAGCAGGACGGTGCCGAGCGTCTTCGCCCCCAGGGCGGCCAGGGTCTCCGACACCTCCGTCCCGCGCAGGGTGCCGGGCCGGGCGACCCCGGCCGCGTGGAAGACGGCGTCCAGCGGCGGCAGCCCGGCGACCAGCCGCTCGACGTCCTCCGGCACGGTGACGTCGGCCATGACGTAGCGCACGTCGGCGCCGAGCGCCGCGAGTTCCTCGGGCACGCCCTCGGGCGGGCGGACGGAGCGACCCGCCAGCACCACGACGGGCCGTCCCCGGCCCGCGAGTTCACGGGCCAGCGCGGACCCGATGCCTCCACCGCCGCCCGTGATCAGGTACGCGCCGTCGGGAGGCAGCCGGTCCACGCCGGACGGTCGCTCCACGCCCCCGGGGACGACCGTCCGCACCCAGCGCCGTCCCTCCCGCCAGGCGACCGCCCCGTCCGCTGCGTCCGCCCCGTCCGCCCGCGGCGCCGCCGCCTCGGCGACCAGCGCCCGCAGCTGCTGCTCCTCGTCGTCGAGCGAGGAGAGGTCCACCCAGTGCGCGACCACCCCAGCCGACTCCTCGGGCACGGCCAGGGAGAGCCCGCCGAGGATCGCCTGCGCCGGGTCCGTACGTTCCGTGCCGCGCCCGGTGACATGCGCGTCCCGGGTCACGACCAGCAGCCGGCGCGCACCGGTCCGGTCGAGCAGCGCGAGCGCCTCGCGGACCGCCGTGACCGCCGCGCGCTGTTCCCGTTCGAGGCCGGCGGCGGTCGTGGGCCGGGACGTCCCGCCGAGCAGGAGCACGGTCCGCGGGGCGTCGGCGGCACCGTCGGCCGTGACCGCGCGCACGCCCCGGGCGGTGAGCGAGTCCGCCAGCCGCCGCACCGCCGCGGACTCCGCGCCGGTCACCACCACGTCGCCGGCCGGTCCGTCGCCGGACAGCGGCGCCGAGCGCCACGCCACGTCGTGCAGCAGCCCGTGCGCGGCGGGTTCGGGCCAGTACCCGCGCCGCCGGTACGGGTAGGGCGGCAGCGGGACCCGTCCGCGTCCCGCGTCGAGCACGGTACGGTCCACCGGCACGCCCCGGACCCACAGCCGGGCCACGGTCTCCATCAACTCCCGTGCCCCGCCGGGCACTTCGCCGGAGCCGTGCGGATCCGCGGTCGCGGCCACCGCGAGCACCTCGCCGCCGGCCGCGACCGCCCGTATCGAGCCGGTGAGGCTCGCGCCCGTACCGAGTTCGACGAACGTGTCGTAGCCCTCCTCCACCAGGCGGGCCACGGCCCGGTCGAACCGCACCGGCCGCAGGGCGTGTTCGCGCAGGTGGTCCGGGTCCATCCGGGGCTGCCACGCCGCGGTGAGCGTGCTCATCACCGCCACCGCGGGCGCCGACGGCGCCAGCCCGCGCGCCGCGTCCGCCAGGGCCTGCGCGACGGGCTCCATCAGCGGCGAGTGGAAGGCGCGCGACACCCGCAGCGGATGCACGGTCGCGCCCCGCCCGGTGAGCGACGCGGACGCCCGGCGGACCGCGCCGGGCGTGCCGGAGATCACCAGCCGGCCGGGCCCGTTGTACGCCGCGACCGCGAGGTCCCCGCCGCAGGCGTCCACCAGGGCGGCCACGTCGTGCTCCCGCGCACCCCGTACGGCGGCCATGGCACCCGGTGCGGTCGACTCGCCCATGAGCCGGCCCCGTTCCGCCGCGAACGTCACCGCCTCGCGCAGCGACAGCATCCCCCCGACGCACGCGGCCGCCAGCTCGCCGACACTGTGCCCGACGACCGCGTCGGGCCGCACGCCCCACGCCGTCAACTGCCGGGCGAGGGCGACACCGTGGGCGACCAGCAGCGGCTGCGCCACCTCCGTGGCGGCCAGGACGTCGGCGGCCACCTCACCGTCGACGCACCAGTGCGCCAACTCCCGCCCGTGCACCGCCCCGACCAGCGCCGACGCCTCGTCGAGCGTGTCGCGGTACACCGGTGCCGTCGCGTACAGCGCCCTGCCGGGACCGGGCCGCAGGGCCCCCTGGCCGGGCAGGACGAAGACGGTCCGGGGACGGTGCGCCACCGTCCCGGTGATCGCTGCCCGCCCCGCCGGACCCTCGGCGGCGCACGCCGCCGCGAGCCGCTCCCGCAGGTCGCCGTCGGCCACGAGGGCGAGGCGGTGGGGACGCTCGTCACGAGCGGCACCGGCTCCGGCGCAGACGTCGGCCTCGGCCAGTTCCGGATGGTCGCGCAGATGGTCACCGAGCCGCGACGCCCACGCCCGCAACCCTTCCGCGCTGCCCGCCGACAGGGTCAGCAGAGCCGGGCCGCCGCCGCCGCCGCGCGGGGCACGCGCCGGGGCGGGCGGGGCCTGCTCCAGGACGGCGTGCGCGTTGGTGCCGCCGAAGCCGAACGCGTTGACACCCGCCCTGCGCGGTCCGGGGGACTCCCAGTCGGTCGGCTCGGTGACCAGGGTGAACCCGGACTCCGCCACCGCGGGCGAGGGGGAGGAGTGGGGCAGCGTGGCGGGCAGCCGGCCGTGGCGCAGGGCCAGCACGACCTTGGCCAGCGAGGGCAGCGCCGCCGCGTTCAGCAGATGCCCGACGTTCGACTTCACCGAGCCGAGCAGCCGGGGCCGGCCGTCCGGGCGGGGCGGGAAGGCGTGCGCCAGGGACCGCAGTTCGATGGGGTCCCCGATGGCGGTGCCCGTCCCGTGTGCCTCGACGTACGTCACCGACGCCGGGTCGATGCCGCAGTCCCGGTAGGCCCGGACGATCACCTCGCGCTGGCGCAGCGGATTGGGCGCCATCAGGCTCAGCGAGGTCCCGTCGTTGTTGACGGCGGTGCCGCGGACGACGGCCAGCACCTCGTCCTCGTCGCGGTGGGCGTCCGCGAGGGGACGCACCACGAGGGCCGCGCCGCCCTCGCCGGGCACGAACCCGTCCGCCGCGGAACCGAAGGCGCGGCCGCGCCCGGTCGGCGAGAGGGCACCGGCCGCCTCCAGACCCTCGTAGGCGGCCGGGGTGAGATGCAGATTGACCCCGCCGACGACCGCCAGGTCGCACTCGCCGTCGGCGATGCTGCGCCGGGCCAGGTGCAGCGCCACCAGACCCGAGGAACAGGCGGTGTCCACGGCGAGCGCGGGACCGTCCAGATCGAGGCAGTGCGCGACCCGGGCGGCGACGAGGTTGGGCAGGTTGCCGGTCAGGGCGGCCTCGGCCGGTGGCGCGGCGCCGGGGGCGGCATCGGCGAGGACCTGCCGGTAGCCGCTGTCGCCGACGGCGGCGAAGACGCCGATGCGCAGGCCCCGGCGGCGCGGTCCGGCGTAACCGGCGCGCTCCAGTGCCTCGTGGGCGAGTTCGAGGAAGATCCGCGCCTGCGGGTCGAGCGCCCGCGCCTCCTCGGCGCCGATTCCGAAGTGGCCGGCGTCGAACGCGGCCGGGTCCTCCAGGAAGGCCCCCCAGCGTCCCTCTTCCGCCGCCGTGGCCCGGCCGGCCGCGCTCCAGCGGCCCGCGGGCACGGCGGTCACGGCGTCACGGCCGGCCGCCAGCAGCTCCCAGAACTCCTCCGGCGTGGCCGCCCCGGGAAACCGGCACGCCAGCCCCACCACGGCGGTCACCGGGTCCTGCGCCGCCGCCCCGCCGTCCGCCGCCCGGCGCCGGGACGGCCGGTGCTCCGCCGCCTTGTCGTCCCCGGCCCGGTGCCCCGCCGGGTCGGCGACCGCGTCCAGGAGGTGGTCGGTGAGGGCGGCGACCGTGTCGTCGCGCATCGCGGCCGGAGGGAGGGTGACGTCCAGTAGCCGCTCCAGCCCGGCGAGCGCCTCCATGGCCTTGAGGGAGCCGCCGCCCAGCTCGGCGAACCGGTCCCGGTCCCCGAACGACGGCTCCGGCACCTCCAGCACCTTCGCCCAGACCTCCCGCACCGCACGCCGCACCTCCGCACGGGAACGGGGCACCGACAGCGGCGCCCCGTCCGGCCGCCGCGCTCCGCCGGACAACCGCCGCGCCCCCTGCGCCGGACCTTGGCCCGTCGTGTGCGCCGGACCTTGGCCCGTCGTGTGCGCCGAGCCCCGGCCCGTCGTGTCCGCCGGACCTTGGCCCGCCCCGTCTGCTGGGCTCTGGCCCGTCGTGTCCGGCGCGCCCGCCCCGGTGCCGGAGGAGACCGTCGGCCGGTACGCCCCCGCCTCGAACCGCGCCCGCATCAGCTGCCGCCGCACCTTGCCGCTGGTCGTGCGCGGGAACGCGGACGGCGGCAGCGCGAGCACACGGACGTCGTCGTGCCCCAGCGCCGCGCGGACCCGCCCCGCGACCCGGTCCAGCACACCGGTCGCGGTACGCGGCGGCCGCGCCCACGCGACGCACACCACCACCCGCTCGCCGCCCGTCTCCGGGTCGGTCGACCCGATCACCACCGTCGTCCCCGGCGGCACCCCGGGCGTCGCGGTCGCCACCTCCTCCAGGTCCGGCGCGTGGAACGTCCGCCCGTTGACGAAGAGCACGTCCTTGTGCCGGCCGCTGACGCACAGCCGGCCGTCGCGGAGGAAGCCCAGGTCACCGGTGCGCAGCCAGCCGTCGGTGAAGGCGGCCGCCGTCGCCTCGGGCAGACCGTGGTAGCCGCGCGCCACCTGCGGACCGCACACCTCGACATGGCCCACCCGCCGGTCCCCGAGCGGACGGCCGTCGTCGTCGGTGATGCGCACCGAACAGCCCGGCACCGGATACCCGACGTCCATCAACTCCACGGCGCCGTCGCCCGGTTCGCGTTCCACCACCCGGCCGCGGCCGAGCGCGGCCCGCTCCACCACCACGGGGGCGGCCACCTCACCGAGCGGCGGGAACGTCACGGCCAGCGTGGCCTCGGCCAGCCCGTACACGGGTGTCGCCGCCCGCGGGTCCAGCCCGGCCGGCCGGGTCCTCGCGGTGAAGTCCCGCCACACCGCCGCCGAGATCGGCTCGGCCCCCACCAGCATCAGCCGCACCGAGCTCAGGTCGAGCCCGGCGAACACCTCCTCCGGGACCCGGCGGACCGTCAGCGCCAGGGCGAAGTTGGCCGCCGACAGAAGGGTGGCCCGGTGCACGGCGGCCACGTCGAACCACAGCCGGGGGTTCTTCGCGAACGACAGCGGACCGATCTTCACCTGCTTGGCCCGTGCGGCGAGCGGTGCCAGATGGGTGCCGATGAGACCCATGTCGTGGAAGTACGGCATCCAGCTGACCACCACGTCGCGGTCCGTGAGCCGCGCGGCCTCCACCAGCTGCCGCAGATTGGCCACGACGGCCGCGTGCGTCAGCTCCACGCCCTTGGGCGCCCCGGTACTGCCGGAGGAGAACTGCAGGAAGGCCAGGTCGTCCGGGGCGGGGGCGGCGGGCGACGCGAGGGCGCGGGCCGTCCGCAGCGACGCCAGCCGCACCACACGTGCCCCCGATGGCAGTTGGGCGGCGACGTCCTCGCAGCCCCCGCCCACCACGACCGGGGGACGCCCGAGGTGCTCCCACACGGGGCGCACGCGCCGCACGTCGGGCGCCAGCGGCACCGGCACCAGACCGGCCGCGAGCGCGCCCCAAAACATCGGCTGGAAGTCCTCACCGCGTTCCGCGAGGACCGGTACGCAGGTGCCAGGACCGACCCCCGCCGCACGGAACCCGCCCGCGACGCGCAGGGACTCCTCCAGCAGCCGCCGGAAGGTGACGGGCACTTCGCCGCCGTCCCCCCGGACATGGACGACCACCTGGTCGGGGGCACGGTGGGCGGCGTCCAGCAGGACGTCCAGCAGCGTTGCGGCGTTCATGGGTCCGTTCGTTCGTGCGTGGGTGACCGGTGCGCGGTACCGGTGGTCGGCGCTCGGGGACGAGGCGACCGTCCCATTGTCAGTGGCTGCGCCTACGGTTCGATCAGTAGGACCCGGCGGAGCGGCCGCGGGTTCCGTCCGGGGAGGGGTTTGCCATGTCCACCGTGTCGACGACGACGTATCTGGAGCTGTCGCAGGAGGGCGGTGGCGCGCACAAGTTCTACGAAGTCACGGTCGACGGACTGGTGGTGACGGTGCGCTACGGCCGGATCGGCGCGGCGGGGCAGACGCAGACGTCGTCGTTCCCCTCGGAGGCCAAGGCCCGGGCCGCCGCCGCGAAGAAGGTGGGGGAGAAGGTCCGCAAGGGGTACGCGCCCGCGGTGCCCGGCCAGCGTGCGCCGCGGTCGGTGACGCGGCGTCAGGTGACCTCGGCCCCGTCGACCGCCCGTGCCGTGGCCCCCGTGCTGTGGCGCTTCGACACCGGCTCCTCCGCCTTCGGCATCCATGTGGACGACGACCGCTGCTGGGTCGGCAACCAGGCCGGTGACGTCTTCACCCTGGACCACGAGGGCCAGGTACTGGCTCGCTTCAGCCTGCCCGACGGCGTGAAGTGCCTGGTCGCCGACGACTTCTGGATCTACGCCGGCTGTGACGACGGCCGGGTCTACGACCTCTCCTCCAAACTGCCGTTCGCCGCCTACGACATCGCCGCGGACGTCGACATCTTCTGGCTGGACATCCACGAGGGCGTGCTGAACGTCTCGGACCGCGACGGCCGCCTCACCGTCATCGACCACGAGGACGAGCACCAGTGGACCCGCCGCAGCCAGGGCGAACACGCCTGGATGGTGCGCGCCGACGACCGGGCCGTCTACCACGGCCACCACCGGGGAGTGACGGCGTACGCGCCCGACGGCGGGGGCGAGTTGTGGCACACCCCCACGCGCGGCGGGGTGCTGTTCGGCTGGCAGGAGGACGACACCGTCTACGCGGGGACGGCGCACCGCGTGGTGCAGCGGCTGTCGAAGGCGACCGGCACCGTCGACGCCACCTACGCCTGCGACAGCGCCGTCTACTCGTGCGCCACCTCGCCGGGCGGCCGGTTCGTCTTCGCCGGGGACGCCGCGTCGTCCGTCTACTGCTTCGACCGGGACGGCACCCGCCTGTGGAAGCTCGGCACGGGAAGCGGCTCGGCGCTGTCGATGCAGTACCGCGACGAGCGCCTCTACCTGGTCACCACGGACGGTTCACTGGTGTGCGTGGACGCGAGCGAGGCGGCCGTCTCCGCCGCGCAGCAGGGCTCGGTGCCGGTGGTGCGGGACGTCAAGCTCGCCGCGGCCCTGCCGACCTACGCGCCGGCCACGGCCGTGGCGTCGGTGGCCACCGTCGACCGCGCCCCCTCCGGTGCCGTCGTCGTCGAATGCGTGCGGGACGACGGCCGGCTCCGCGTCCACGTGGTGTCCGAGGGCTACGACGGATCCTGGAACGTGCAGTTCCCCCGCGCGATACGGGAGCCCGGCGCCCGCTACGTCGTGGACGCGCTGCACCCGGCGGCCGGCGGCTTCTACCGGGTGCGCGGTGAGATCCGGCGGCTGCTGTGACCGTGACGCACTCCGTGCGCGCGGACGGGGGTGCCCGCTCGCGCGGGCGGGGGGTTCCCCGGCGTGCGGCCGGGGAACCCCGCTCACGGCCGGCGCGGTATCAGATGCCGCAGGTCGGCGCGGACCAGTACTGGCTGCTGCGGTGGTCGAGGTGGGTGTGATCGTTGTGCCCCGGGTAGCCGGGGCCCAGGATGCCGCGGAAGCCGTGGGAGCGGGCCTGCTTGGCCAGGGTGCACAGGGAGTGCGGTCCGGCGCCGAGGTCGGCCCCGTCCCCGTACAGGTGGCGGCTGCTGCTCGCGCCGCCCACGGCGTCGTTGCAGGCGTAGGAGCGGAAGCCGCTGGTGACGGTGATCGGCTGGTCACCGAGCGCGTGCCGCATGGCCTCCAGCTTCCACATCGTCCGCAGGGCGTTGGCCTTGGCCGTGGAGGCGCTGACCGCGCCGCCCGACCAGGTGGAGTTGCACCGGTTCAACTCGCTGTAGGAGAAGTGGACCGGCGTGCAGTCGTCGTCCTGGAGGGCGTACAGCTTGTTGTAGGTGTTGGTGCCCGCCACGCCGTCCGCGGTCAGGCCGTAGGCCGACTGGAAGCGCTTGAGCGCGGCTGCCGTGGCCGGCCCGAACTCGCCGTCGACGCCGAGCACGGAACCGTAGCCCGGGTAGCCGCCGAGCCGGATCTGGAGTTGGGTGACATCGGCGCCCGAGGCGCCCTGGGACAGGGTGCGGGTCCAGGTGTAGCAGCCGTCGGCGTGTGCGGTTCCCGCGGTGGCGACCGTGCCCACCAGGGCACCAGCCATGAGCATGACAACAGACAGGACCAGTCGTACAGCGCGTCTGAACATTCGATCTCCGGTTCAGGGACGGGTGGTTGAGCTGGGCGAGGAGCCATGTGACGCGCGTCAACCATGGAGCAAGCGACCGCCGAGCGCAAGGTCCCGCCTTAGGGTGCGCGCGGCGCACCCGTGAGCCCTGTACGCGCCCCCGGGTCACTGCGGACAATGCAGTGCCCGCGATCAGCCCCGATGTTCCGTGTTGCGCCGTGTCCCGCCGTCTCCAGCCGTCTCCCGTCGTTTTCCGCAGGGTCCCGTCTTCTCCGGTTCGAGTCCCGTCGTTTCCCGTCGTTTCCCGTCGTTCCGTCAAGGAAAGCAGGTCGACCGTCGTGCAGTTGCGTCTGCCCACCACCCTGTCCGAAGCACAGCGGTATCTGGCCGAGGGAGCCGTGCCCGTCGGCGGCGCCTCCCTCGTGTGGGCCCTCTGGCAGCGGGACGGATTCCCCGAGCAGGCGATGTCGCTGCGCCAGCTGCCCGAGGCCAACCTGATAGAGCGTGAGGCGCTGGGCGCGGCCGTCCTGCTGCACCAGGTGGACGACCGGGTGCCGGACGTGCTGCGCGGGGCCGCCTCCACCGTGGGCACCGGCGCCGTACGGCGGACCGCCACCGTCGGCGGCAACATCGTGGGCAGCACCCTGCGCTGTCTGCTGCCCGCGGCCCTGGTCCTGAACGCGCGCGCGACCGTGCTGGACCGGGACGGCAGTTACGAGACCGACCTCGCCGAGGTCGTGGCCAAGCGCCCTCTGCTGCTCGGCCTGCGCTGGCGCGACCCCGTGGTCAGCGGCTACCACAAGGCGGACGCCGAAGCGGGCGGGCCGCCGCCCCTGGTCGTCGCCACCGCGGTGCACGCCGAGGGCGACGGCCGGCACCGCCTCTTCGTCGCTGTCCGGGACGGTTACGAGGTGACCAGCGAGACCACGCCCTGCGACACCGGAGCGGAACAGGTGCTCGAAGCCCTGTTCCGCACGGCGCTGGGATCGCTCCCCGTGCCGGCGCGGGAGGCGATACGCAAGGAGGTCACCGGCATCCTGGACCGCCTCGACGGACGCTGACGCGGCCCTGGGTCACCCCGGTCCACCGGTCCACCCGCGTCACCCCGGCCGACAGGGCCGACAGGGTGGGCAGGGGTGCCCGGCCGGCCCGGGGGGCGTACCGCGTGCGGCGGCGGGCGGGATCAGCCGCCGGAGTCCTGACCGTGCCGGACCACGACGACCGGGCAGGACGCGCGCTGGGCGCAACGCCGGCTGACCGAAGCCGGCATCGCCCGGGCAACCCGCCCCCCGTCCGCGGTGCCCCACCACCAGCGGTTCCGCCCCCTGCGAGGCGCGGATCGGCACCTCCGGCGGATCGCCCTCGACCAGCCGCTTCCTCAGCCCGGCCGGCCGTCCGCCGGGGAAGACGGTGCTCGGCTCCTGTGCCCAGCGCTGCCGCGCCTGCTCCGCGTCGGAGTCCGGGTCGATCGCGGGCCCGGTCCATCCGGCCTCCGACGCTGTCTGCTTCGGCCCGGGTCAGTCGACGGGCCAGGTGTGCACCGGGGCGTTGAGGTGCATGAAGTCGATGTACTGCTGTGTCATGCGCCGCAGCGCCTCGTGGCGCCCGCAGTGGGCGGACGCGTCGATGTGATGGAACATCTCCTTCTGCCACACCGCTCCGTTGCGTCCGGTGACGCAGCGCTGCTCGATGATGCCGAGCAGCGGTTCACGCCAGGCCTCGTCCATGCCGGAGCGCTCCAGCCCCCGGTGGGCCAGCGGCAGCAGCCGCCGCAGGACGAGTTCCGCCGCGGGCACCTCGCCCATCCCGGGCCAGTACAGCCGTGCGTCGATGCCGTACCGCGCCGCCGTGCGCAGGTTGTCCTCGGCGGCCGAGAAGGACATCCGGGACCACACCGGCCGGTCCTCCTCCACCAGGGCGCGCGTGAGCCCGTAGTAGAAGGCGCCGTTCGCCAGTGTGTCGGCGACGGTCGGGCCGGCGGGCAGCACCCGGTTCTCCACCCGCACATGCGGTTTGTCGTGGGCGACGGCGTAGACCGGGCGGTTCCAGCGGTAGATGGTGCCGTTGTGCAGGGTGAGTTCGGCCAGTTCGGGGATGTCGCCGCGCAGCAGCGTCTCCGCCGGGTCCTGCTCGTCGCACAGGGGGAGCAGGGCGGGGAAGTAGCGCAGGTTCTCCTCGAAGAGGTCGAAGACGCTGGTGATCCAGCGCTCGCCGAACCACACCCGGGGCCGCACCCCCTGCACCTTGATCTCCTGTGGGCGGGTGTCGGTGGCCTGCTCGAACAGCGGGACGCGGGTCTCGTGCCACAGTTCCTTGCCGAACAGGAAGGGGGAGTTGGCAGCGAGCGCGACCTGCACCCCGGCGATCGACTGGGCGGCGTTCCAGTAGTCGGCGAACTGCTCCGGGGACACCTGGAGGTGGAACTGCGTACTGGTGCAGGCGGCCTCCGGGGTGATGGTGTCCGCATAGGTCCGCAGCCGGTCGATGCCGGTCACCTCGATGTGCAGGTCCTCCCCGCGCGCCGCGAAGATCTGGTCGTTGAGCAGCCGGTAGCGCGGGTTCTCCGACAGGGCGCCCTCGCCGACGTCCTCCTGCCGCAGGGTGGGCAGGATGCCCGTCATGATCAGGTGGGTGCCGATCGACCGGGCGCGCTCCTCCGCGTGGTTCAGCGCGGCGCGGATCTCGGACTCCCAGGCGTCGGGCCCGCCCGCGGTGAGACGGCGGGGCGGGATGTTGATCTCCAGGTTGAACCGGCCCAGCTCCGTGGACCAGGCCGGGTCCGCGATCGCCTCCAGCACGTCGGAGTTGCGCATCGCGGGCTCCGCCCGGTCGTCGACCAGGTTCAGCTCGATCTCCAGGCCCACCTGGGGCCGCTCGGCGTCGAAGCGCGCCTCGCGCAGCATCTGGGCGAACGCCTCGAGGCACTCCTGCATCTTGATCCGGTAGCGGCGGCGGTCCTCGCGGGTGAAGGTGAGCGCCGGGACGTCCCGTCCCATCGGTCTCCCTCCAGGGGTTCTCGTCCTGGGAACCTGTCCACCCCAGCGTCGCACCGGCGGGCGGGAACGACCACGCGAGCCCGTTCGTCCGGTCGCGCCGCCGCACCGGGATGGGTGTATTCCGTTGACAACAGAATGTTCATCATGGAGGCTCGTCCCATGTCCTCGACCTCCGAAGAGCCCACCGGGTCCACCGATCCCTTCACACCCCCGAGTTCCGACGCGGCGCGCGTGCAACGGGTGCACGCCTCCCTGTTCCGCATCGCCGAGCGGCACGCGGCGACCGACGCGCAGCGGCGCCGGCAGACCCATCCCGGCGTGATCAGCCCGCACGAGGCGGTCCGGCTGGTGTCGTTCCTGCTCAGCGGCGCCGCACTGCGCGAAGACGGCGAACCGGAGGTGGACCGCGCCGACATCACCGCCGCGCTGAGCCTCGTACCGCGTGCCCGCGCGGAGATGGACGAACTGGAGGTGGGCCTCCTGCAGATGGCGCGGGGGCGCGGCATGACCTGGCCGGAGATCGCCTTCGGCCTCGGCCTGCGCAGCCCGCAGGCCGCCAGGCAGCGCTACGAGCGCCTGGCCGGCCGCACCGACACCGACCCCGACGGGGACGACCGGTGACGGCGTCCGGGTAGGAGGGCGCCGGGTGCCGCGCCGTGGACGGGCGGGAGGCGGGAGGCGGGAGGCGGGACGTGGGAGGCGGGACGTGCGCCCGCCGCCCGCTCAGTCCTCATGACGGCTTCCTCCGCCTCCCGGTCATCCGTCATGGGACGGCTCGCCCACCGCCCGGGCCGCCTGTCGCCAGGCGGCGCTGACCGCGCGGTGCGCCGCCTCCGTACCGGCCGACGTCCCGGGCGGCAGGTGCACCGGACGGCCGATGTGGACGTGCAGCCGCGGACGGCGCACCGGGGCGGTGAGCACCCCGGCCAGCTGCTTCGCGGCCGGTCCGGAGGCCAGCCGCCGGGCCCCCGCCTGGCCCACGGGGACGACCGCGGCGCCGGTGGCCGCCGCGAGCCGCGCGAGACCGGTGCGGAAGGGCCGGGGCGCCGCACAGGCCGCGTCCTCGCGCAGCGGCAGTCCTCCTTCCGCGTAGATGAGCACATGGCGTCCGGACCGCACCGCCTCCGCCGCGGCGTCGAGCGCGTCCGCGGCACGGGCGGACCTGCGGTGGACGGGGATGTGGCCGCCCTTCGACAGGGCACGCCCCAGCAGCGGCACGCGCCACAGCCCCGCCGTCGCCAGGACGACCGGCGTCACTCCCGCCGTGCGCAGGGCGGCCAGGACCAGGGCGGGGTCGGCCGGCGAGTCGTGGTTGGCGACGAAGACACTGCCCGGGGCGAACGGCCCGTCGGCCTCGCGCGTGACGGTGAGCCGTCCGAACAACGGCAGCAGAACGGCGGCGGCACGGGTGAGCACGACATGTCCTTTCCGGTGGGCGGGAACCTCGCTCGTCAGCTTCGTGCGCGACCGGGCGTCCGCGCCTGAGTACGCGTACTCGGACCGACGGCTGCGCGTACTCGGTGGTCCCGGTCCGGGGCGCGTGCCCGGCGCGTCGCATCGGTGTCCGGAGGGAAAACGGGCCGGCGGGACACCGGGGCCGCGCATCACCGCCCGACGCCGTGGGTACCCGCCCGGTCCTCGCGCGGATTCGCCGCGCCGCTCCACCAAGGGAGGCTGCCATGGCCGACCTCAGCCCGATCGACCTGCAGAAGGCCCTCAAGGGCGCCGACTACCCCGCCAGCCGTGACGACCTCGTCTCGGTGGCGAAGAGCAACGGCGCCGACGACACCCTCGTCGAGAAGCTGACGAAGACCGGAACCCAGCAGTTCGACGGCCCGAACGAGGTGCAGAAGGCGGTGTTCGGCAACGCATGACGCCGTTGCCCCGGGGCCGCCCGCGCGGCACCCGCCGGCGCCGACGGCGCGCGGCGGCCCCGGCCCGCGGGGCGCGAGTCCGCCACGCGGCCCGAAACCAAGGACGGTATCGCGATGACCGAATACGAGCGTTCACGCACCATGCCCGCACAGCCCGAGCACGTCTTCGACCAGGCGGCGAACATCGACCAGATGGGTGACTGGCTGCCCGAGGCCCTGCACGTGCACGCCGAGGAACTGCCCGCCGTCACGGTGCACGAGGACCGCTCCGACGAGGACACCTCCGCGCTGTTCCGGGCCCAGCGGGACCAGATGCGCCTCGAATGGGGCACCCGTGAGCAGGGTGCCTACGCCGGGTGGCTCCAGGTCGCCGGCATCGGCAGCGGAGCCAGCGAGGTCACGGTCCACCTCTCCTTCTTCGACGACGGCCACGACCCGGGGGAGGAGTCCGTGAGCGACGCCCTGGACACCAGCCTGCGGCGCCTGGAGGAACAGGTACGGCTCCGTGTCGACCACGCCGCCGGCTGACCGCCCGCCCGGCCGCCCCTCTCGTCGCGCGGGCTGCCCGGGCGCACCAGTGGGCGGGGCGGACGAGCCCGGCGGACAGGCGGGGCCGGGGTCGCTTCTGGCCGCGTTCAGCTGTGACTGCGTGAGGAAGAGGGCCCCGGCCAGGGCTCAGGGGCGGCCCGTGAGATAACCCCCCATCGAGGTGAAGTAATCGGTCGCGCCCAGCTCCCGCCCGTCCTCGGTGCGGACGCGGGTGATGGCCAGGCCGTGATTGCGGCCGGTGCGCGCGTCGGCACCGGCGACGATGACCACCCCGTCGCCCTCGCGGTAGAAGATGCGGCCGGGCGTCCCGCCGTAGCGGCCCCGGGACACCACGGCGGAGAGGACCTCGATGCGCCGGCCCTTGTGGAAGGTGAAGGCGCTCGGGTACGGGGCGGACTGTGCCCGGACGAGGCGTTCCAGGTCCTCGGCGGGCCAGTTCCAGTCGATCCGGATGTCCTCCGCGGACCGCTTGTGGAAGAAACTGGCCTGGGAGCGGTCCTGCTTGATGAACTCGGTCTGCCCGGAGGCGATCAGGTCCAGGGCGCCCGTGGTGACCGGTGCGATGAGGTCCACGGTCTTGTGGAACAGGTCCGTCGCGGTGTCCGTCGGTCCGACCGGTACGGCCCGCTGGAGCACGATGTCCCCGGCGTCGAGTTCCTCGTCCATCAGGTGGGCGGTGACGCCGACTTCGGGTTCGCCGTTGATGAGGGCCCAGATCAGCGGGGAGAAGCCGGCGTACTTCGGCAGCAGCGAGTCGTGGACGTTCAGCGTGCCGTGCCGGGGCAGGCCGTAGATGTGCGGGGGGATCCAGGTCCGCCAGTTGTTGGCGACGATGATGTCCGGGTCGGCGTCCTTGAGCCGCGCGAAGAGTTCCTCGTCGTCGGGGCGGTTGCGGATGAGGACGGGGATGCCGTGTTCCTCGGCGAGTTCGGCGACCGAGTCGCTCCAGATCTTCTCGTAGGCGTGCTCGCTCCTGGGGTGTGTCACCACCATCACCACGTCGTGCTCGGAATCCAGCAGGGCCCGCAGGGTCCGATGGCCCCAGGTCTGATAGCCGAACATGACGACCCGCATGTGTGGTTCCTCCTCAGGCAGGGACTGGCCGCCGTCAGTAAAGCAAGGCTTACCTAACACCGCAATGGGGCGCCCGCTGAGGGGTTTTGATGATCCATCAGATGGTCGAACTCGCGTACTGTACCGTTTTGTCCTGTCGACAGCTTCGCCTCATAAGCTTAGGCTTCCCTAAGTTTTGTGGGCCGCTGTCCGCTCGGCGTGCCCTTCCTCCCGTACTTCCCGAGGCCGGGCCCCCGGCCGCCCGCACGAATGGGAGTGACATGGCTCAGGTTCTTCCTGGCGACGCACCTCTGGTCCACGACCTCATAGGCATCGGCTTCGGGCCGTCCAATGTGGCCATGGCGATCGCGCTCAGCGAGCACAACGCACGCGTCGGCAGGCAGGAGGCGGTCACCGCCCACTTCTTCGAGCGCCAGCCGGCCTTCGGCTGGCACCGGGGCATGCTGATCGACGACGCGACGATGCAGGTGTCCTTCCTCAAGGACCTGGTGACCCTGCGCAACCCGACCAGCGAGTACAGCTTCCTGAGCTACCTCCAGAGCAAGGGACGCCTGATCGACTTCGTCAACCACAAGAACTTCTTCCCGCTGCGCAGGGAGTTCCACGACTACTTCGAGTGGGCGGCGGCGAAGGTCGACGACATGGTCTCCTACGGCCACGAGGTCGTCGCCGTGGAACCCGTGCTGCGGGACGGGACGGTGGAGTACCTGGACGTGACGGCACGCTCGGGTGACGGGCTCGTGGTGCACCGGGCCCGCAACCTGGTCATCGGCACCGGACTGCGTCCGCGCATGCCGGACGGCGTCGAACGCTCCGACCGCATCTGGCACAACTCCGACCTGCTGACCAAGGTGGACGCCCTGGAGGACACGAACCCCTCACGGTTCGTCGTCGTCGGCGCCGGCCAGAGCGCCGCCGAGAACGTGGCCTACCTGCACCGCCGCTTCCCCGACGCCGAGGTCCACGCCGTCTTCTCCCGCTACGGCTACAGCCCCGCCGACGACAGCAACTTCGCCAACCGCATCTTCGATCCCGAGGCGGTGGACGAGTACTTCACCGCACCCGAGGACGTCAAACGCAAGCTGATGGACTACCACGGGAACACCAACTACTCGGTGGTCGACATGGACCTCATTGAGGACCTGTACCGGCGGGTGTACCAGGAGAAGGTGCTCGGCACCGAGCGGCTCCGCTTCCACAACGTGTCCCGGCTCGCCGGAGTCGTCGAGACACCGGACACGGTCCGCGCCACCGTCGTCTCCCTCGTCACCGGCGAACAGACCACGCTCGACGCCGACGTCGTCGTCTACGGCACCGGCTACCGCCCCGCCGACGGCCTGGCCCTCCTGGGCGAGACCGCCGCCCTCTGCCACCGCGACGACGAGGGCCGCGTCCGCGTCGAACGCGACTACCGCGTGGCGGCCCGCCCCGAACTGCGCTGCGGCATCTACCTCCAGGGCGGCACGGAACACACCCACGGCATCACCTCGTCCCTGCTGTCCAACATCGCGATCCGGGTCGGCGAGATCCTGGACTCCCTCCTCGACCGGGGCCTCGCCTCCTCCGGCGCGCCCCGCCCCCTCACGGACGGCATCGGCACCTCCCGATAGACCGAAGACCGATCCGCGAAGGTCCCAGCCCCCCACACCGCCGCGCACTGCCCGGGACGTCGAGCCCGGCAGGCGCGGCACCCCTGTGAAAACCCGTGAAAGGAACCAACGTGTCCACTGGAACACGCCGCGCGCCGGCGCGGATCGCCAGACTCGTCACGAGGATGGCGGTGGCCACCGTCGCCGCCCTCGCTCTGACCGCCTGTGGGGGCGGGACCGACAACTCCTCCTCCGACACGGACGGTTCGTCCTCGGCCGACGCGGACACGCAGTCCGCCGCGTTCCCGGTCACGGTCGCGCACAAGTACGGCAGCACGACCATCGAGAAGGAGCCGAAGCGGATCGTCACCCTCGGGCTGTCGGACCAGGACGCGGTGCTGGCGCTCGGCGTCAAGCCGGTCGGTGCCGTCGACTGGTTCAAGGAGAAGCCGTACGGCAAGTGGCCCTGGACCAAGGAGCCCTGGGGCTCCGACACCCCCGAGATCGTCGGTGAGCGCGACGAGTACAACATGGAGAAGATCGCGGAGCTGCGGCCCGACCTGGTCATCGCCCAGTACTCGGGCATGAAGAAGGAGCAGTACGACACGCTCTCCCAGTTCACCAAGGTCGTCGCCCAGCCCAAGGAGTACCCGGACTACGGGGCGCCCTGGGAGGCGATGACCCGGCAGATCGGCAAGGCCCTCGGCAAGGACGCACAGGCCGAGAAGCTCATCTCGGACATCGGCGACCGGTTCAAGGCGGTCCGTGACGAGCACCCCGAGTTCGCCGGTCTGACCCTGGCCGTCGCCGACAGCTTCGAAGCCGGCAAGTACTCGGCGTTCACCAGGACCGACCCCAAGGCCATCTTCTTCAAGGAACTCGGCTTCAAGCTCAAGCCCGAGATCGACAAGCTGGCCAAGCCCGGCTGGAACGTGGCCGAACTCAGCGCCGAGAAGCTCGACATCCTCGACGTCGACCGGCTGGTCTGGGTCACCTCCAGCACCGACGCCAACGACCGCATCAAGGCGGAGCCGCTGTACCGGAAGCTCCAGGTCACCCAGGACGAGCGGGACCTGTTCGTCCCCTACCAGGACCCGGACATCGGCGCGGCGTTCTCCTTCAACACGGTCCTGTCGATCCCGTACGCGATCGAGGAGATCACTCCGTTGATCACGGCCGTCGAGTAAGGCTCCGACCGCCCTGATCACGGCCGCCGGGCGAGGCCCGCGGACCGGCCGCCGGCCGTCCGGGGGCCGGCCGGCGCGCACCGGCGGGGCCGGGCGGCGGACCGTCGCGTCCGCCGCCCGTCCCGCCGCCGAACCACCGTCCCACGACTGCTCACCGACGCACATCAGGGAAGGGCTCTCCTACGATGTTTGACGCCGAGTCGGACCGGACGACCGAGGCCGGAACGCCCCTGACCGGCGGGCAGTCCGGCATCTGGCTCGCCCAGCAGATCGAGCCGGACAGCTCTGCCTACACCCTCGCCTTCGTCCTCGCCCTGCGCGGCGCCGTGGACCACGCGCGGCTGACCGACGCGGTGCGCCGGGCCGTCGAGGAGGCCGAGGCCCTGCACGTCCGTGTCACCGCCGACCACTCCGGGCCGCGGCAGACGATCGCGCGGGCCCCCGTCGACGTACACGTCCTCGACCTGCGCGGCGAGCCCGAACCGGACCGGGCGGCCGCCGCGTGGATGGACGCCGACCGCGGCCGGCCCGTCGATCTCGCCGACGGCCCGCTGTTCGCCCAGGCCGTCATCCGGCTCACCGACGACCACGTGCTCTGGTACCAGCGCTACCACCACATCGTCGTCGACGGCCTGGGCGCCGCCCTCATCACCCGCCGCGCCGGCGAGATCTACTCGGCGGGCGAGCGGGCACCCCGGCCCGAGGACCGCTCGCTCGCCCGCCTCGTCGCCGCCGACCGGGCGTACCGCGCCTCCCGGCAGCACGACGCGGACCGCGCCTACTGGCTCGACCGGATGTCCGGCCGCCCCGAGCCCGTACGCCTGGTGGAGCGTGCGCCCACGCCGATGACACGGCGGTCGAGGCGCTCCACCCTGCTCGACACCCAGGTCACCGCCCGGCTGGACGCCGCCGCCCGCAGCGCCGGCGTCCGGCGCTCCCGGCTGCTGATCGCCGCCGTCGCCGCCTATCTGCACCGGGTCAGCGGCGCACCCGACCTCGTCCTCGGCCTGCCCGTCACCGCCCGCCCCGACGACGCGACGGCGACCGTGCCCGGCATGGTGTCCAACGTCGTCCCCCTGCGGATACCGGTCCGCCCGCACACGACCGGGGCCGAACTCGCCGCCGACGTACGGGACATCGTGGCCGAGGCCGTCGAACACGGCCGCTACCGGGCCGAGGACCTGGCCCGGGACCTCGGACTGGCCGACGGAGTGGTCGAACTGGTCGGACCCACGGTCAACATCCTCCCCGGCACCGGCGACCTGCCCTTCGCCGGCCACACCGCCGAACTCCACCCGGCGTGGCTCGGCCCGGTCGGCGACCTGGCTTTCACCTTCTCCCGGCCGGCGGACGGACAGGGCGTCCGCGTCCACCTCGACGCCGACGCCGACCTGTGCGACGAGGCCACGCTGCGCGCCCACGAACGCCGTTTCCTCGCCCTGCTGAACGCCCTCACCGACGACCTCCACCGGCCCCTCGGCCGGATCGACCTCACCGACGCCGCCGAACGCCGCACCCTGCTGGAGGACTTCGGCGTGTCACCGCGCGAGGTGCCCGAACTGACCTGGCCCGCCGCCTTCGAACGGCAGGTCCGCAGCGCCCCCGACGCCGTCGCCCTCGTCTTCGAGGACCGGGAGCTGACGTACGCCGAACTGAACGCCGAGGCCAACCGGCTCGCCCGGCTGCTGGTGACGCGCGGCGTGCGCGCCGAGGACGTCGTCGCGGTGGCCCTGCCGCGCTCACCCGAACTCGTCGTCTGCCTGCTCGCGGTGCTCAAGACCGGCGCCGCCTACCTGCCGCTGGACGCCGACCACCCGCGCGAACGCATCGCCCACATGCTGACCGACGCGGGCGCCCGCACCGTCGTCACCGTGTCCGCCCTGGCCGGCGAACTCCCCGCCACCGCCGCGACCCGGGTCCTGCTCGACGATCCGGCCACCACCGAGGAGCGCGCCGCCCAGGACGCGTCGGACCTCTCGCTGCCGGTCCCCCTCGACCGGGCCGCGTACGTCATCTACACCTCCGGCTCCACGGGCCGCCCCAAGGGCGTCGTCGTCACCCACGACGGCGTCGGCAGCCTGATCGCCACCGCGACCGACCGGATCGGCGTCGGACCGGACAGCCGGGTCGTGCAGTTCGCGTCCGTCGGCTTCGACGTGACCGTCTGGGACCTGATCATGTCGCTGTGCGTGGGCGGACGGATCGTTGTCGTCCCCGCCGAACGCCGCGTCGCCGGACCCGCCCTCACCGACTACATCGCCGCCCACCGCGCCACCCACATGATCCTGCCGCCCTCGCTGGTCTCCGCCCTGCCACGGGACTGCGAACTCCCCGACGGCGCCGTCCTCGTCGTCGGCACGGAGGCGGTGCCCGGTGAGCTGATCGCCCGCTGGGCCGGCCGGCTGCGGGTCGTCGTCGCCTACGGGCTCACCGAGGCCAGCGTCAACTCCACCCTCTGGCTCGCCGAACCCGGCCGGCCGGGGCCCGCGCCCATCGGCCGCCCCGACCCCAACACCCGCGCCTACGTCCTGGACGCCGCGCTGCGCCCGGTCCCCGTGGGCGCCGAGGGCGAGCTGTACGTGGCCGGGCGCGGACTGGCCCGCGGCTACCACGGCAGGCCCGCGCTCACCTCGGAACGGTTCGTCGCCGACCCGTTCGGCGCGCCCGGCACCCGCATGTACCGCACCGGCGACCGGGTGCGCTGGGCCGCCGACGGCAACCTGGAGTTCCTCGGCCGCGCCGACGGCCAGCTGAAGATCCGCGGTCACCGGATCGAACCCGGCGAGGTCGAGAGCGCCTTCATGGCCTGCCCCGGCATCGCCCAGGCCGCGGTCCTGCCGCGCCGGGACCACCGGGGCGTCACCCGCCTGGTCGCCTACCTCGTCCCCGCCGCCGAGGACGCCGAGGCCGCCGTGACCGCCGCGAGGGCGCAGGTCACCGACGTCCTGCCGGACTTCATGGTGCCGTCCGCCGTCGTCGTCATCGACGGCCCGCTCCCGCTGACGCCCAACGGCAAGCTGGACGGCCGCGCCCTGCCCGACCCCGAGTGGACCGCCCTGAGCGGCGCGGACGCGCCCGCCACCCCCGCCGAGACCACCCTCGCCGCCCTGTTCGCGGACGTCCTCGGCATGCCCTCGGTCGGCGTCCACGACAGCTTCTTCGAACTGGGCGGCGACAGCATCGTCGCCATCCACCTGGTCAACCGCGCCCGCGCGGCCGGACTGGCGCTCACGCCGCGCGACGTCTTCCGGCAGCGGACCGTGGCCGCGCTCGCCCGCACCGCCGTCCGGGCCACGCCCGACCCCACGCCCGCGCCCGCGGTGCACCTGGACGACGACGCCCTGCCGGTCTCCCCGCTCCAGGAGGGCTTCTTCTTCCACGCCCGCTACGACACCGGCTCCGCCGACCCCTACCTCGTCCAGCAACTCCTGGACCTGGAGGGCCCGGTCGACGCCGGCCGGCTGCGCCGGACCCTGCAACGGCTGCTCGACCGGCACCCGCTGCTGCGGGCCGCGTTCCGCCAACTGCCCGACGGCAGCGTCGTCCAGCGGCTGCCCGAGCGGGTGACCCTGCCGTGGTCGCGGACCGACACCGGCGCAACCGCGCTGGACGACATCCTGGCGGCGGACCGCACCGAACCCTTCGACCTCGAACGGCCCCCGCTGCTGCGCGCCACCCTGATCAGGGACGGCGGGCGCCACCGGCTGCTGCTCACCCTGCACCACATCGTCGCCGACGGCTGGTCCCTCGCCGTCCTGCGGCGCGAGCTGCTCGCCGCGTACCGGGACGAGACCCTGCCCGAGCCCTTCGCGCCGCGTCCCCACCTCGCCTGGCTGGCCGGCCGGGACCGCGACGCGGCACGCGCCGCGTGGCGGCGGGCGCTGGCCGGACTGCCCGGACCGACCCGGCTCACCGACGCCCTCACGGCGACCGCCGGCGCAGCGGCGCCCGCCCGGCCCGAGCACCTCGACCTCCGGCTGCCCGACGAACTCACCGCCGGCCTGACCGCCTGCGCCCGCGCCCACGGCCTCACCCTCAGCACCGTCGTCCACGGCCTGTGGGGGCTGCTGCTCGGCGGTCTGACCGGCCACCACGACGTGGTGTTCGGCAGCACGGTCTCCGGGCGGGGCGGCGGCGGCGCCGACCTGGACCGTGCCGTCGGCCTGTTCATCAACACCGTGCCGGCCCGCGTCGTCCCGCGGCCCGACGAAACCCTCACCGGGATGCTGCGGCGCCTCCAGGTCGAACAGGCGGCCCTGCTCGACCACCACCACCTCGGTCTCGCCGACATCCAGCGCACCGCGGGCGGCGGCGAACTCTTCGACACACTCGTCGTGTTCGAGAACCACCCGGCCGCCGACCCGGCCGCCGATCCGGCCGCCGCATCGACGTCCGAGCGGGCCGCGGAAGGGCTGCGCGTCACGCGCGCCGAGGTGTTCGACACCGTGCACTATCCCCTCGCGCTGATCGCCGAACCGGCAGGCGGCGGGCTGCGACTGCGGTTCAAGCACGACGCGGCACGGCTCGCCCGGCCCGCCGTCACCGACATCGCCGACCGCTTCCTCGCGCTCGCCCGCACCCTGGTGACCGACCCCGGCCGCACGGTCGCCCGCACCACCCTGCTCTCCCCGACGGAGCGGCGGCGCCTGACCGGACCCGACGACACCGCGCACCCGGTGCCCCCCGCCACCCTCGCCTCCCTGTTCGCGGAGCAGGCGGCGCGCACCCCGGACGCCACGGCGCTCGTCTTCGACGACTTCACCCTCACCTACGCCGAACTGGACCGGCGCGCCGAGGCGTTGGCGCGCCGGCTGCGGGCCGGCGGCGCGGGACCGGAGCGGTTCGTCGCCGTGGCCGTGCCCCGGTCGGCGGAACTGGTCGTCGCGCTGCTCGGAGTCCTCAAGTCGGGCGCCGCCTATCTGCCCGTCGACCTGGACTACCCCCCGGACCGGGTCGCGTTCATGCTCCGGGACTCCGGGGCGCGCACCGTCGTGACCACCGCCTCGGCCGCCGGACGGCTGCCCGAGGTGCCCGGCCTGCGGCACCTGCCGGTCGACGCCGAAGAGGACACCCCGGCCGGCCCGGCCGAACCCGCCGAACCCCACGGACCCGCGGGCCCCGACCACCCGGCCTACCTGATCTACACCTCCGGTTCCACCGGCCGCCCCAAGGGCGTGGTCGTCACCCACCGGGCGGTCGTCAACCGCCTCGCCTGGATGCAGGACACCTACGGGCTCACCGTCGACGACCGCGTGCTGCAGAAGACGCCGTCCAGTTTCGACGTGTCGGTGTGGGAGTTCTTCTGGCCCCTGCTGGAGGGCGCCGCCGTCGTCCTCGCCCGCCCCGACGGCCACCGTGACCCGGCCTACCTGGCCGAGCTGATCCGCACCCGGCGCGTCACCACGCTGCACTTCGTGCCGTCGATGCTGGCCGCCTTCCTCCGCGTGGTGGAGACGGGCGCCGGCGGACCCGACTGGGCGGCGAGCCTGCGCCGCGTGTTCTGCAGCGGCGAGGCGCTCCCTGGCACGGACGCGGCCCGCTGGCGCGACCTCACCGCCCGTCCGGACCGGGGCCCGGTCCCGCTGCACAACCTCTACGGCCCCACCGAGGCCGCCGTGGACGTGACGTACTTCCCGTACGAGGGCGGCGGCGAGGTCACCGTGCCGATCGGCCGGCCGGTGTGGAACACCGGGCTGTACGTCCTGGACGCCTTCCTGCGCCCGGTGCCCGACGGAGTGCCCGGCGAACTCCACCTGAGCGGCGTGCAGTTGGCGCGCGCCTACCACGACCGTCCGGGACTGACCGCCGAGCGGTTCGTCGCCGACCCGTTCGGGGCGCCGGGCGAGCGGATGTACCGCACCGGTGACCTGGTCCGGCGCCGCGCCGACGGTGCCGTCGAGTACCTGGGACGCACGGACCGTCAGCTCAAGATCCGCGGCAACCGCGTCGAACCGGGCGAGATCGAGGCGGCGCTGCGGGACCTGCCGGGCGTCGCCCGGGCGGCCGTGACCGTCCGCGAGGGCACCCTCACCGGCTACGCCGTGCCCGAGCCCGGCGCCGGCCCGCTGGACGGCGGGGCGCTGCGCGCCGCCCTCGCGGACGCGCTGCCCGCGCCGATGGTGCCCGGCGCCGTCCTGGTCGTCGACGGGCTCCCGCTGACGCCGAGCGGCAAACTCGACGTCAACGCGCTGCCCGCCCCCTCCCTCACACCCGTCGCCGGTGGACGCGCCCCGGCCGACGAGCGGGAGCGGGCGCTGTGCGAGATCTTCACGGCCGTGCTCGGTGTGCCCGGGATCGGCCCCGACGACGACTTCTTCACCCTCGGCGGCGACAGCCTCACCTCCGTCGCCGTCGCCACCCGGGCCAGGGAGCACGGCCTCGTCCTCGGCCCGCGCGACGTGTTCGAGCGCCGCACCCCGGCCGCACTGGCCGCCGTCGCCGCGCCCCTCACCACCGGCCCGGACGCCCCGGCCGCCCCGGACGCCGCCGCCGCGGGCGCACCGTCCGCCGTGACCGTCCCGGTCGGCGAGGCCGGACAGGCCGCCGCGGCCCTGCGGGCCGTACTCGCCCAGCAGGAGCGGTCCGGGGCCGCCGTCGACCCCGCCCTGCGCGCCCTGCTGGCCCAGCTCACCACGGCGGCCGACACCCCGCCGGCCCCGCAGCCGCCCGCCGCGCCCACCGCACCCGTGCTCGACGCGGAGGGGACCGCCCGCGTCGAGTCCGCCGCAGGACCCCGCGGGGTCGCCGACATCTGGCCCCTGTCACCGCTCCAGGAGGGCATGTACTTCCACGCCACCTACGACACCGGCGACACCCTCGACGTCTACCTCTCCCAGGAGACCCTCGACCTCGACCACCGCGTGGACGCCGGCCAGCTGCGCGCCGCCTGCCGGTCGCTGCTGGAGCGCAACGCCGGTCTGCGCGCCGGATTCGTCAGCGACGGCCTGCCCCGCCCGGTGCAGTTCATCGCGGAACACGCCGAGATCCCCCTCGTCGAGCACGACCTCTCCGCGCTGCCGGACGACGAACAGCGGGCCCGCACCGAGGAACTCCTCGCGGCCGACCGCCGCCGCCGCTTCGACCTCACCGCGCCGCCGCTCGCCCGCCTGCTCCTGCTCCACCTCGCCGACGGCCGGGACCGGCTGGTCGTCACCCACCACCTCATCGTGTGGGACGGCTGGTCCGCCTGGCTGTTCCTGGAGGAACTGTTCACGCTGTACGAGCGCGCCGGCGACGCCACCGGACTGCCCGCCCCCGGCTCCTACCGGGACTACCTGGCCTGGCTGGACCGGCAGGACACCGGCGCGGCCCTGACCGCGTGGCGGCGGGCGCTCGCCGGGTTCGACGAACCGACCCTGGTCGCCCCGGCCGGACGCGACGGCGGCCCGGTCATCCCGGCCGACTTCGACACGACGCTGAGCCGCGCGCTGAGCGACCGGCTGCGCACCACGGCCCGCCGGCACGGACTCACCCCCAACACCGTCCTCAACACCGCCTGGGCCCTGGTCCTCTCGGCGCTGACCGGCCGCGCCGACGTCGCCTTCGGCACCGCCGTCGCCGGACGCCCCGCCGACGTCCCCGACGCGGCCGGCATCATCGGCATGTTCCTCAACACCGTCCCGGCCCGCGTCGCCTTCGACCCCGCCGAACCCGTGCTCGACCTGGTGCGCAGGACCCAGTCGGAACGCGCGGCCGTCATGCCGTACGAGTACGTGGGGCTCGGCACGCTGCAACAGGAGACCGGGCACCGCCGGCTGTTCGACACGCTGTTCGTGCTGCGGTCCGCCGACGGCGAGGAGCGGGCCGCCGCGCTCCGGCAGCGGCACGGCATCACCGGCATGTCCAACGTGGACGGCACCCACTTCCCGCTCACCCTGATCGTCACCCCCGAGACGCGGCTGCGCGTCACCCTGGCCGCCCGGCCCGACCTGTTCGACGCCGACGCCGCGACGGTGATCCTGGACCGGTTCACGACCGTACTGGAGCGGCTGGTCGACGCCCTGGCCGCGCCGGACGCCCACGCCGCACGGACCGCGGGCGTCGACCTGCTGCTGCCGGCCGAGCGGGCCGCCCTGGCCGCCGCCCGGGCGGCCTCCCGCGCACCCGTGCCCGACGACACCATCGCCGACCTGCTCACCGCCCAGACCGCCCGCACCCCCGACGCGGTGGCGGTGGTCTTCGGCGAACAGTCCCTCACCTACGCCGAACTGGACGCCCGCATCAACCGGCTCGCCCGGCTGCTGCTGGCCCGGGGCGCGGGCCCGGAGCGGGCCGTCGCGCTCGCCCTGCCCCGCTCCCTCGACATGGTCGCCGCCCTGTTCGCGGTGCTGCGCACCGGCGCCGCCTACCTGCCCCTGGACCTCGACCACCCGGCCGAGCGGCTGCGCCTGATGGTCGCCGACACCGGCCCGCTGTGCCTGGTCTCCACCACCTCCGTCGCCCCCGCCCTGCGGGACGGCGGCGCACCCCTCGCGCCGGAACTGCTGCTGGACGACCCCGCCCTGGCCGCCGAACTGGCCGCGCTGCCGGACGGCCCGGTCACCGACGCCGAACGGCCCGCCTTCGCCCGCGGCGTCCCGGACCGGCTGGAGCACCCGGCGTACATCATCTACACCTCCGGCTCCACCGGACGGCCCAAGGGCGTCGTCACCCCCTACCGCGGGCTGACCAACATGCAGCTCAACCACCAGCGGGAGATCTTCGACCCGGCCATCGCCTCCGCCGGGGGACGGCGCCTGCGGATCGCGCACACCGTGTCCTTCGCCTTCGACATGTCCTGGGAGGAACTGCTGTGGCTCGTCGAGGGCCACGAGGTGCACGTCTGCGACGAGGAGCTGCGCCGTGACGCCGAGGCCCTGGTGGCCTACTGCGACCGGCACGGCGTCGACGTCGTCAACGTCACCCCCACCTACGCCCAACTGCTCATCGAGGAAGGCCTGCTGGAGCGCGACGACAGCGGCACCAGGCACCGGCCCGCCCTCGTCCTGCTCGGCGGGGAGGCCGTCTCCGACACGGTGTGGACCCGGCTGCGCCGCACGGAGGGCACCTACGGCTACAACCTGTACGGGCCCACCGAGTACACCATCAACACCCTGGGCGGCTCCACCGCGGACAGCGCCACGCCGACCGTCGGCCTGCCCATCCGGGGCACCCGCGCCCACGTCCTCGACACCATGCTCCGCCCGGTCCCGCCCGGCTGCCCCGGCGAGCTGTACATCTCCGGCACCGGACTGGCCCGCGGCTACCACGACCGTCCCGGCCTGACGGCGGAGCGCTTCGTCGCCGACCCGTTCGGCGAGCCCGGCGAACGCATGTACCGCACCGGTGACCTGGTGCGGCAACGGCCGGACGGGCTGCTGGACTTCCTCGGCCGCACCGACGACCAGGTGAAGATCCGCGGCTACCGCATCGAGCCGGCCGAGATCGCCGCCGCCCTGTCCGGCCACCCCGAGGTCGCCCACGCCGCCGTGGTCGTGGCGCAGTCCGCGGGGACGAAACGCCTGGTCGGATACGTGGTGCCGGAGGAGGGCGCGGCAGCGGGGGAGGACCTGCCCCAGCGGCTGCGGGAGCACCTGAAGGCGGGGCTGCCCGACTACATGGTCCCCTCCGCCCTCGTCCCGGTGGACACCCTGCCGCTGACCGTCAACGGCAAGCTCGACGTCAAGGCGCTGCCGGCCCCCGACCTCACCGCCACGGGCACCGTCCGGCCCCCGCGCACCCCCCGGGAGGAGACACTGCGGGCGCTCTTCGCGGACGTGCTCGGGCTGCCCGCGGACGGCATCGGCGTCGACAGCGACTTCTTCGACCTCGGCGGGCACTCCCTGCTGGCCACCCGCCTGGTCAGCCGCGCCCGCACCGCCCTGGACGTCGAACTCGCCATCCGTGACCTGTTCGAGGCACCCACCGTCGCCGAACTGGCCCACCGCACCGCCCACTCGGACGCCCCCGCCCGCCCCGCGCTCACCGCCACCGAACGCCCCGACGAACTGCCGCTGTCCCACGCCCAGCAGCGGCTGTGGGTGGTCCAGCAGATCGAGTGCACCTCCGCCGCGTACAACTTCCCGCTGGTGACACGGGTGCGCGGCCCGCTCGACCGGACGGCGTGGAGCGCGGCCCTCGCCGACGTGACGGCCCGGCACGAGGCGCTGCGCACCGTGTTCACCGAGCGGGACGGCCGGGTGTACCAGCGCGTGCTGCCCGCCGGCCGGGCCCACCCGCCGGTGGAGCACGTCCGGGCCGCCGAGGACGAGCTGCCCGGCATCGTCGACGCCGCCGTCGCCCGCCCGTTCGACCTCGCCCGTGAACTCCCGCTGCGCGTCACGCTGGTGGAGCTGTCACCCGAGGACCACGTGGTCGTGCTGCTGCTGCACCACATCACCACCGACGAGTGGTCCGACCGCCCGTTCCTGCGGGACCTCGCCACCGCCTACCGCGCCCGCCTCGCCGGTACGGCCCCCGACTGGCCGCCGCTGCCCGTCCAGTACGCCGACTACGCCCTGTGGCAGCGGCGGCTGCTCGGCGACCCCGCCGACCCGGACAGCCTGGCCGCACGCCAACTGACGTACTGGCGGAAGACGTTGGCGGGTGCCCCGGAGGAACTCGAACTGCCCGCCGACCGGCCGCGTCCGGCGCGTCCGGCGTTCACCGGGGCCGCCCTCGACCTCGACTTCGACACCGCCGTGCACGAGGGCCTGCGGCGGCTCGCGCGGGACACCGGCGCCAGCATGTTCATGGTGGTGCACGCCGCCGTCGCCACCCTGCTGCACCGCCTGGGCGCCGGGACGGACATCCCGCTCGGCGCGCCCATCGCCGGCCGCGCCGACGAGGCCCTGGACGACCTGGTGGGCTTCTTCGTCAACACCCTGGTGCTGCGCGCCGACCTGACCGGCGACCCCACGTTCACCGAACTGCTGGCCCGGATCCGCGAGAGCGACCTGGCCGCGTTCTCCCACGCGGACGTGCCGTTCGAGTCGGTCGTCGAGGCGATCAACCCGACCCGGTCGCTCTCCCGCAACCCGCTGTTCCAGGTGATGGTCGGCCACCACGTCCGCACCGGCGACGCACTGGAACTGCCCGGGCTCACCGCCGAGTACCTGCCCTTCGGCGTCAACTCCGCCAAGTTCGACCTGGTGTTCAGCTTCACCGAGCACCAGGCGGGCGACGGCGGACCGGGCTCGCTGCGCTGCCGGCTGGAGTACGCCACCGAGCTGTACGACGACGACACCGCCGAGGCGATCGGCGAGCGGCTGCGCCGGCTCGTCACCGCCCTGGCCGCCGCACCCCACCAGCCCGTCTCCCGGGCGGACATCCTCTCCGCCGGCGAACGCGCACTGGTCCTGGAGCGCTTCAACGACACCTCCCGGGACGTCGAGGAGACCTCCCTGCCCGGCCAGTTCGCCCGGCGGCTGGCCGAGCGGCCCGACGCGGTCGCCGTCGTCGAACGCTCCCGCTCGGTGACGTACGCCCAGCTCGACGCGCGGGCCGACCGCATCGCACGGCTCCTCGCCGCCCACGGCGTGGGGACCGAGAGCGTCGTCGGCGTGGCCGTGCCCCGCTCGGTCGACATGATCGCCACCGTGCTCGCCGCGCTGAAACTGGGCGCCGCGTTCCTGCCGCTGGACCTGGCGCACCCCGCCGACCGCCTCACCTACATGATCGAGGACTCGGGCGCCGCCCTCGTCGTCGGCAGCGAGCCGGTGGCCGGCAAGATCCCCGACGTGCCCGACGTCCCCGTGCTGCTGCTCGACGCCCCCGGGACCGTCACCGCACTCGACCGGCTGCCCGGCACCCCGCCGCAGCACCGGCCCGTCCCGCTCGACCGGGCCGCCTACGTCATCTACACCTCCGGTTCCACGGGCCGGCCCAAGGGCGTCGTCGTCTCCCACGAGGGCATCTCCAGCCTGGTCGCCACCGCCGTCGACCGGATGGGACTGCGCCCCGACAGCAGGGTGCTGCAGTTCGCCTCCATCGGCTTCGACGTGTTCGTCTTCGAAGTGGCGATGGCGCTGTGCCACGGCGGCCGGCTCGTCCTGATCCCCGAGGAGGCACGGGTCGCCGGACCGGCGCTCACCGACTTCCTCGCCGACCAGCGGATCACCCACATGATCCTGCCGCCGTCCCTGGTCTCCGCCCTGCCGCCCGGCTGCCGGCTGCCCGAGGGCTCGACCGTCCTGGTCGGCACCGAGACCGTCCCGCCGGACCTGTTCGCACGCTTCGGCACCACCGCCCACCTGATCTGCGCCTACGGACTGACCGAGGCCACCGTCAACTCCACCCTGTGGCCCTCCCGCGAACACGGGAGCCGCCCGCCCGGGCGCGTCCCCATCGGCCGCCCCGACCCCAACACCCGCTGCTACGTGCTCGACGCACACCTGCGGCCCGTCCCGCCCGGCGTGGCGGGGGAGCTGTACGTGGCCGGGCGCGGCCTCGCGCGCGGCTACCTCGGCAAGGCCGGGCTGACCTCCGAGCGGTTCGTCGCCGACCCGTTCGGCGAGCCCGGCGCCCGCATGTACCGCACCGGCGACCGCGCCCGCTGGCGGGCGGACGGCAACCTCGACTTCCTCGGCCGCGTGGACACCCAGGTCAAGATCCGCGGGTTCCGCATCGAACTCGGCGAGATCGAGGCGGCCCTCGCCGGACACCCGGCCGTCGGCCAGGCCACCGTGACCGCCGACCGCGACGGGGACATCGTGCGCCTCGTCGGCTACGTCGTGCCCGAGGGCGGCGCGGACCCCGACCCGCAGGCGCTGCGCGCCCACGTCGCCGGGCTGCTGCCCGAGTACATGGTCCCGGCCCTCGTCGTACCGCTCGACGGCCCGCTGCCGCTCACCCCGAACGGCAAACTGGACCGCAGGGCACTGCCCGCACCGGACTGGTCCGCCATGACCGGCGACGCCCACCCGGCCACCCCGACGCAGACCCGGCTGGCCGGACTGTTCCGCGAGGTCCTGCGGCTGGACGGCGTCGGCGTCCACGACAACTTCTTCGCGCTGGGCGGCCACTCCATGGCGGCGATGCGCCTGCTGGGCCGGATCCGTACCGAGTTCGGCGCGGAACTGAGCATCCGGGACGTCTTCGACGCGCTGACCGTCGCCGGCCTCGCCACCAAGCTCGACGGCGCCGCGGCGGCCCGGCCCGCCCTGCGCCCGGCCGGGGACGGCGCGACCGTGGCCGCCGGCCGGCCGGTCGCACCGGTCCAGCGGTGGCAGTGGAACGCCCACCGGCGCGACCCGCGGCCCGACCACGCCCTGGTGCTGCACGCGCCGGGCGGCCTCGACGCGGACGCGCTCGCCGCCGCGCTGGCCGATGTGACCGCCCGCCACCAGCCGCTGCGCACGGCGTTCACCGAACGCGACGGCACGGTGTTCCCGCACGCGGTCGAGGCTCCCGTCCTGGCCGTGGAGGACTGCGCCGACCTCGACCGCCGCCTGGCCGAACTGGCAGGCGCAGAGACCGACTTGACGCGGGAGGCGCCCCTGCGGGCCCGGCTGCTCACCGCGCCGGACGGCCGCCAGGCGGTCCTGCTGACCCTGCACTACCTCGCCGTCGACGAATGGTCGGTGGTGCCCCTGCTCCGCGACCTGTCCACCGCGTACGCGGCCCGCACCGCGGACCGGGAACCGGCGTGGGAACCGCTGCCGGTGACGTACGCCGACTACACCCGCTGGGCCCACGACACGCTCGGCGACCTCACCGACCCGGACAGCCGGGGAGGACGGCAACTCGCTTACTGGCGCCGGACGCTGAGCGACGTACCGGCCCTGCTCGCCCTGCCGGCGGACGGGCCCCGGCCCGGAGCAGCGGCCCGCCGCGACGCCGGGCAGGTCGCCTTCGTCCTGGACGAGCGGCTGCACGCCGACGTGGACCGGCTGGCCCGGGCCACCGGCACCAGCATGTTCATGGTGCTGCACTCCGCCCTGGCCGCCCTGCTCACCGCGCACGGCGCGGGCACCGACCTGCCCATCGGCACCATGGTGGCCGGCCGTGGCGACGACCGGCTCGACGGTCTCGTCGGCTGCTTCCTCAACACGGTCGTGCTGCGCACCGACACGGCGGGCGACCCCACCTTCTCCGAACTGCTGGCCCGCGTACGGGAGACGACGCTCGGCGCACTCGACCGGCAGGACGTCCCGTTCGACGAGGTGGTCCGCGCGACCGGGCTGCCCGCCGGGGGACCACAGGTCATGGTGGTCCACCACGAACAGGCCGACCTGGAACGGCTGGAGGGCGGACTCGGTTCACTGCGGGCCGTCCCCACCGGCTCGGCACGGGCGGAGCTGACGCTCGGCTTCCACGAGCCGCGCGACACCGGCCCGGTGCACTGCGCGATCACCCACGACACCGCGGTGCTCGGAGCCGCCACGGCACGGCGGCTCGCCGACGAGCTCCTCGCCCTGCTCCGCGCCGCGGCGGCCGATCCGGAACAGCCCCTCTCCCAGCTGATCACCACCCCGTCCACGAGGAGTGAGCACGCATGACGACCAATCCGTTCGAGGACCCGCAGGGCCGCTTCCTGGTCCTGGTCAACGACGAGAACCAGCACTCGCTGTGGCCGTCCTTCGCGGAGGTGCCGGCCGGCTGGCGGACGGCGTTCGGCGAGGACACCCGCGAAGCCTGCCTCGCCTACGTGGAAACCCACTGGACCGACCTGCGCCCCGCGAGCCTGGCGGCACGCCAGGACTGAGCCGCCCCGCGCGCCGAAGCGCCCCGCCCGGATCCGGCCGCCCACGAGTGCCACCGCACCGCGGACGGCCGGTCCGCTTCGGACGCGTCCCGGGGGACGGAGGACGACCGGGGCGGCGGCTCGGCGGGACGGCCGGGGTCGGGAGGACGGCGGGGTTGGCCGGGGTCGGCGGGTCGGCCGGGTCGGCCGGGTCGGCCGCTGAGCGTCCGCCCGGGCGCGCGCACCGCGCCGGCCCGTACCCCGGCCGCCCGCCACCCCTCTACGCCCTGTCGCATTCACCCGGCTGCCGGACCTCTACGCCTCGTCGGGGGCCGCCGCCCCTTTACGTCCCGTCGCTCTCCACCCGGGCGGCCGGCCCCCTACGCCCTGTCGCCTTTGCCCCGGGCTACCGGGCCCCCACGCCTCCACGCCCCGTCGGAGGCCGCCGCCCTCCTACGCCCCGTCCTCCTTCACCCCGGCCGTCGGCCCCGGGCGGCTTTGCGACCAGGCGGCCCACAGCTGGGCGTAGTGGCCGCCCGCCGCGACCAGTTCCTCGTGCGTGCCGGTCTCCACGACTCGGCCCCCGTCGAGGACCACGATCCGGTCGGCGGTCGCCGCCTGCGGCAGACGGTGCGCCACCAGCAGACCCGTGCGCCCCTCCAGGGCCTTGAGCGCCGCCGTCTCCAGGACGCGCGCCCCCGCGCTGCCCGCGTCGGCCGTCGCCTCGTCCAGGATGGCGATGGGCGGGTCGGCGAGGACCAGCCGGGCCAGCGCCAGATGCTGGGCCTGCGTCACCGTCAGCCGGTGCCCGCCCTCGCCCACGACCGTGTCCAGACCGTCGGGCAGCGCCTCGGCCCACTCCAGCGCGCCCACCTTGTCCAGCGCGGCCCGCAGGGCGTCGTCGTCCGCCTCGGGACGGGCCAGCCGCAGGTCCTCGGCGAGCGGACCGGCGAAGACGTGGACCTCCTGGCTGATGAGCGTCACCGCCCGGCGGACCCCCGCGGGGCCCAGCTCGCGGGCGTCGGCCCCGCCCAGCGTGATCGACCCGCCGGCCGGCCGGTGCACCCCCGCGATCAGCTTCGCCAGCGTCGTCTTGCCCGCCCCGCTGGACCCCACCAGCGCGACCCGCTCCCCGCCGCTCACCTCCAGGCCGACGTCCCGCAGCACCGGATGGCCGGGCACGTAGGCGTAGTCGAGCGAGGAGACCTTGACCGAGCCGTCCACGGGTACGGCCCGCCCGTCCGGCTCCGGCGGCGCGGCCAGGGCGGACACGCCGACCAGCCGGGCGAGGCTCGCGCCCGCGGACTGCACGTCGTCGAGGAGGAACAGCGCCGCGTTGACCGGGTTGAACAGACTGTGGAAGTACAGCGCGGCCGCGGTCGCCGTACCGATGGTCACCGCCCCGTCGTCGACCAGCAGGAAGCCGGTGACCAGGACGGACGTCATACCGATGAACTCGGCGAGGTTGAGCCGCGAGAAGAACCCGGTGACGACGTGGATGCCGCGCAGCGCCAGGTCCATGGCGGCGCGCGAACGCCGCTCCATGAGGTCCAGCTGCGGCCCGTTCAGCCGGAACGCGCGGACGGTCCGCACCCCCCCGACGCCGTCGAGCAGCTGGTGCTGGAGCGCGCCCGTGGCCACCCGGTGCTCGGCGTACACGGGGGCGGCCCGGCGCAGGTACCAGCGCACGGCCAGCACCTGTACGGGCACCGCCCACAACGCGGCGAGCAGGAACCGCCAGTCGAGCACGGCGAGGCCCACCAGGGTGAGCACGATGGTGAACGCGGAGCGGGAGAACTCCGGCAGGGCCTGCCGCACCGACTTGGCGATCACCGTGACGTCGCCGGTCACCCGGGACACCAGGTCGCCGGAGCCGGCCTCCTCGACCCGTTCCAGCGGCAGCCCGAGCGCCCGCTCGACGAACCGTTCGCGCAGCGCGGCGAGCACCGTCTCGCCCAGCCGGGCGACGAGCGCGCTGCCGACCGCCGTGGCCGCGCCGCGCGCCACGGCCACCACGACGAGCAGCACCATCGGCACGATCAGCGCGTCCGTGCCGCGCCGTTCCACCACCAGGTCGACGACGTGTCCCAGCAGGGGCGCGGTCAGCAGGCCGATGCCCGTACCGGCGACCAGGACACCCACCGCGGTCACCGCGGAGAGCCGGTGCCCGCCCAGCATCGAGCGGAGCGCGGCCAGTGTCTCGGCGCCGGTGGCGGTCGGAAGGAGCGCACGCTCCTCGGGGCCGGTGCGGCTCATCGTCTCCTCGATCGGTGCGTCGTCGCTCCGCCGACCGGTGTCGTCGGCGCCGGTGTGCGTGGAGGTCATGCCAGCACCGCCGCGCGGTAGGCCGGGTCGGCGGCCACGAGTTCGGCGTGCCGCCCGTCGGCGGTCACCGTGCCGCCGTCGAGCACCACCACCCGGTCGGTCACCGCGAGCAGTGCGGGGCTGGTGGTGACCAGGACCGTGGTGCGGTCCCGGCGCAGGTCCCGCAGCCGGGCGGCGATCCGCGACTCGGTGACCGTGTCCACGGCGGTGGTCGGGTCGTGCAGGACGAGCACGGGCCGGTCCGCGGCGAGCGCCCGGGCCAGCGCCACCCGCTGCCGCTGGCCGCCGGAGAGGGACCGGCCGCGCTCGGCGAGGACCGTGTCCGCGCCGTCGGGCAGCAGCCGGGCGACCTCGTCGGCCGCCGCGGCGGTGAGCGCCGGCTCCACCGCGGCCGGGTCGGTGTCCGGCCCGCCGCGCACGTTGTCCAGCAGACTCGTCTCGAACAGGTCCGCGTCGTGCGGGGCCACCAGCACGGCGCGGCGCACGTCGTCGGGGTGAAGGCCCGTCAAAGGCACGCCGTCGAGTTCGATCACACCTTCGGCCGGGTCCGTCTCCCGGGCCAGGCAGCGCAGCAGGTCGTGGGCCGCGGCCGGGTCCCCGCTCACCACGCCCGTGAGACTCCCCGGCGCGAGATCGAGGTCGATGCCGCGCAGCGCGCCGAGCGTGACGCCGCGCAGCCGCAGCCGTCCGGCGACCGGCTCGGGCAGCGCCGCGTCACCCGGCTCCACGGCGGCGGGAGCGGCCAGCACCTCGGCGATCCGCCGGGCGGACGCGCGGCCCTGGGCGAACTCGGCGTTGACGAAGGTGAGCAGCTGGAACGGGCCGAGCAGGAACTGCGCCAGCCCCACCGCCGCCACCAGCTCACCGACGCTGATCGAGCCGCGCATCGCCAGATACGCGCCCACCATGGCGATGACCGCGATGAAGACACCGGTCAGCGCCAGCACCGCCCCCTCGTGCCCGGCCCGGCTGCGGGCGGCGCGCAACGCCGCCGCCAGCGAGTCCTGGCTGGTCCGCCGGTACCGTGACACGGCCGCCGACTCGGCGCCCATCCCCTTCAGCACCCGCAGCCCGTCGACCAGGTCCGCGGCGACCCCCGAGGCATGGGCGGCCCGCTCCTGCTCGGTCTCGCTGCGACGCTCCAGCGGCCCGCTGATCCGGTGCCCCAGCCACAGCAGCGGCGGGATGCCGAGCAGCACGAGCAGGCCGAGCGGCACGGAGATGCGCAGCAGCGCCACCGCGCTGACCGCGAGCGCGGCGAGCGCCGATGCCCCGTACGACAGGACGGTGACCGCCCCGCCCACCCGCCGGGCGTCGTTGGTGGCGATGCTGGTCAGCGCGCCGGGGAGCCGGTCGGCGTCGGCGCCCCCGCGCGGGTCCAGGACCCGGGCGCCGAGGTCGAGCCGGAGCCGGTGCGTGGCCTGCTCACCCGCCGCCTCCGTGATCCGGGCGCCCACGCGGTAACACGTCGACAGGACCAGGAAGATGACACCGAGCAGCACCAGCAGCCGCAGCAGCGTGCCGGACGAGCCCTTGGCCACCGCCTCGTCGATGATCACGCCCACGACCACGGGCACCAGTGCCTCGCACGTCTGGTGCCCCATCCCGAGGAGCGACGCCGTGACGACACTGCGCCGCCGGCCCCTGATCGCTCCACGGAGGATGTGCCCCCCGGTCGGTCCTCCAGCCGGCATGTGCGGCACCTCCGCGATGGTCAGTTGGTTAGGTAAGGCTACTCTGAACACGGGAGTCCAGATACAGCGCCCGGCGGGCGCGCGAGGACGTGCGCCGGGGCCCCGTCGCACACCCAACCCCCGCTCGCTGACGCCGCGTTGACCACCCGCTTCGCCTTCGGTTAGCCTCGCCTAAGCTGAACTCGCCGGTCGTGCACGCCGTCCGCACAGCCCGTGCCGGCCTCGCGCACCACCGCCAGGGGGAGTTGTCGTTGACGATCGAAACCCGGCCGGTGTCCACGGAACAGCCCCCCGCCGCGGTCGCGCCCCGGGCCCGGCGCGGCGTCACCGCGCTGCGCTCGCTCGGACTTCTCCTCGCGCTCCTCGCGCTCGTCCTCGTCGGACTGGTCAGCGTGTGGGTGGGCACCCAGGACATCCCGTTCACCTCGACGTGGACCCTGCTCCGGCACCCCGACGGCTCCGAGACGTCGGTCATCATCCACGACTACCGCATCCCCCGCACGCTCCTGGGCCTCGCCGTCGGCACGGCCCTCGGACTGTCCGGCGCGCTGATGCAGGCGATGACGCGCAACCCGCTCGCCGACCCCGGACTGCTCGGCGTGAACCTGGGCGCCTCGACCGGCGTGGTCGTGTGCATCGCCTTCCTGGGGGTCGGCTCGGTACTGGGCCAGGTGTGGTTCGCGCTCCTCGGCGCGGTCGTGGCGACACTGGTGGTCTACCTGCTGGGCTCCGCCGGGCGGGCGGTGGCCACCCCCGACCGCCTCGTCGTCGCGGGCGCCGCCGTCACGGCCGTCCTGTACGCCTTCAACTCGGCGGTGCTGCTGCTGCGCCCACGCGCCTTCGACCAGTTCCGCTTCTGGACCGCCGGCTCCCTCGCCGGCCGTACCTTCGACGTCCTCCAGGCCGTCCTGCCGTTCGTCGCCGTCGGCGCGCTGCTCGCCCTCGCGCTCGCCCCCGCGCTCAACGCGCTCGCCATGGGCGACCAGCTGGGCCGCGCCCTCGGCGTGCACGTCGTCCGTACGCGGGTGCTGGGCGCCGTCGCCGTCATGCTGCTGTGCGGAGCCGCCACGGCCGCCGCCGGACCGATCGGCTTCGTCGGCCTGGCCGTCCCGCACGTCGCCCGGTTCGTCGCCGGCCCCGACCAGCGGTGGGTGATGGCGTACTCGATGCTGCTGGCGCCCGTCCTGCTGATCGGTGCCGACGTCCTGGGCCGGGTGCTCGGCGCCCCGGGCGAGGTCCAGGTCGGGATCGTCACCGCGTTCCTGGGCGCCCCGCTGTTCATCGCGCTCTGCCGTCGCCGGAAGCTGGTCATGCTGTGAGCCCCGTACACAAGACGCAAGCCCCCGCCGGCCCGCCCGCCGCCGAGGACGCCGCCGTGCCCCGGGTGGTCAGCGGGCTGGTCGTGCGCACCGGGGGAGCGGGGCTCTCACTGCGCGTCCCGCCCCGCTCCGTCGCCGTGAGCGTCGTGCTGCTCGCCGTCCTCGTCACGGTCATGGGCATCAGCCTGACCACCGGGGACTTCGAACTCTCCGTGACCGAGGTCGTCCGGGCACTCACCGGGAGCGGCTCCCCCGGCGCGGACTTCATCGTCAACACCCTGCGCATGCCGCGCCTGGTCACCGCCGTGTGCGTCGGCGCCGCCCTCGCCGTCAGCGGCGGCATCCTGCAGAGTCTCACCGGCAACGCGCTCGGCAGCCCCGACGTCATCGGCTTCACCAACGGCTCCGCCGTCGGCGCCCTGACCGTCATCATCGTGCTGCACGGCAGCATGACGCAGATCGCCGTCGGCGCGCTGATCGGCGGTCTCGCCACCGCCGCCGCCGTCACCCTGCTCATCGCCGGCCGGGGACTGCAGGGGTTCCGGCTGGTGGTCATCGGCATCGGGGTGAGCGCCCTACTGCTGGCGGTGAACTCCTACCTGATCACCCGGGCCACCTTCCAGGAGGCGCTGGAGGCCCAGGCGTGGCTCCTCGGCAGCCTGAACAACCGCGGCTGGAGCCAGGCCAACACCATCGGCGTCGCCGTCGTCGTGCTGCTCCCGGTCGCCTTTCTGCTCGCCCGCCGGCTGTCCATGGTGGAGATGGGCGACCCCACGGCGACGGCCCTCGGCGTCGATGTCGCCCGCACCCGGAACCTGCTGCTCGTCGTCTGCGTCGCCCTGGCCGCGTTCGCCACCGCCGTCGCCGGGCCCATCTGGTTCATCGCCCTGGCCGCCCCCCAGGTGGCCCGGCGGCTGACCCGGTCCTCCGCCCCCTCCCTCGTCTCCACCGCCCTCATGGGCGCCGTGCTGCTCACGGCGAGCGACCTCGCCGTGCAGCGGCTGTTCACCGACGCCATCCTCCCGGTGGGCGCGGCGACCGGCACCATCGGCGGGCTGTACCTCATCTGGCTGCTGGTCACCGAGTCGCGAAAGAGCCGCGCATGACAGGAACACACCTCCCGGCCCCGCGGCTGCGGGCCGAGGACCTGACCCTCTGCTACGACCAGCGGACCGTGGCCACCGGCCTCGGCGTCGACATCCCCGACCACTCCTTCACGGTGATCGTCGGACCGAACGCCTGCGGCAAGTCCACGCTCCTCAAGGCACTGGCCCGGATGCTCAAGCCCAAGGCGGGGGAGGTGTACCTCGACGGAGCGGCCATCGCCTCGTACCGCACCCGCGAGGTCGCCCGCCGCCTCGGACTGCTGCCGCAGTCGTCCACCGCCCCCGGCGGCATCACGGTGGGCGACCTGGTGGCCCGCGGCCGCTACCCCCACCAGCGGCTGCTGCGGCAGTGGTCCGCGCAGGACGAGACGGCCGTGGTCGAGGCGATGCGCCGGACCGGGGTGCTCGACCTCGCCGGCCGGCCCGTGGACGACCTGTCCGGCGGCCAGCGCCAGCGGGTCTGGCTGGCCATGGTGCTCGCCCAGCAGACCCCCGTCCTGCTGCTCGACGAGCCCACCACCTTCCTGGACATCGCCCACCAGGTCGAGGTGCTGGACCTCTGCGCCGAGCTGCACGCACGCCAGGGACACACCGTCGTCGCCGTCCTGCACGATCTCAACCAGGCCTGCCGCTACGCCACCCACCTGGTGGTGATGCGGGCCGGCGGTGTCGTCGCGGCCGAGGGGGACCCGGCGTCCGTCATGACCGCCGAGCTGGTGGAGGACGTGTTCGGCCTGCCCTGCCGCATCATCGACGACCCGGAGACCGGTACGCCCCTGATGGTGCCCGCCGCCCCGCGGCGCCCCACGGACGCGGGCCCCGAGGGCCGTCCGCGGGCCACCGCGCCGGCCGCCGTCCCTCCGGCACGCGGCTGACACCCCGCCCTCGCCTCCGGACCTTCCCCGCGCGATCCTGGACAACGGGCCTATGATCGGGACCATGAAAGTTGAATGTAAAACTTTCCTGGGTGGTGGAGGGACGAGCGCATGAGCAACACGGAAACGCACCCGGCCGAGTCGGTCTGCGGCGCGGACGCCGACGGACCGCCACCGCCGGGCATCGAGGTCATCACCCCGCGGGACGTCCCCCTCGGCGGTCCCCGGGCCATGCGCGTGCGCCGGACCCTGCCCCAGCGGGCCCGGACGCTCATCGGGGCATGGTGCTTCGCCGACCACTACGGCCCCGACGACGTGTCCGAGTCCGGCGGCATGCGCGTACCGCCGCACCCGCACACCGGACTGCAGACGGTCAGCTGGCTGTTCAGCGGCGAGATCGAGCACCGCGACAGCCACGGTGTCCACGCCTTCGTCCGGCCCGGCGAACTGAACCTGATGACGGGCGGCCTCGGCATCAGCCACTCCGAGGTCTCCACCGACCGCACCACGACCCTGCACGGCGTGCAGCTGTGGGTGGCGCTGCCGGAGGAGCACCGGGCCGCCGGCCGGGACTTCCAGCACCACGTCCCCGCACCCCGCGCACTCGACGGCGGCGAGGCCCGTGTCTTCCTCGGCACCCTCGCCGGCGACACCTCACCGGTGCGCACCTTCACCCCGCTGCTGGGCGCGGAGGTCACCCTCGATCCGGGCGCCGCCGTGACCCTCGACGTGGACCCCGGCTTCGAGCACGGCGTCCTCGTCGACAGCGGAGACGTCCTCCTCGCCGGTACGCCCCTGAAACCGGCCGAACTCGGCTACGCGCCCCCCGGCCGCACCGCCCTCACCCTGACCAACGCGGCGACGGAACCGGCGCGCCTGATCCTCCTGGGCGGACCGCCCTTCCAGGAGGAGATCGTCATGTGGTGGAACTTCATCGGCCGGTCGCACGAGGACATCGTGCGGGCCCGGGAGGACTGGATGACGGGGACCCGTTTCGGCGAGGTGCGGGGGTACGACGGGGCCCCGCTGCCCGCGCCGGAACTGCCGAACGCGCCACTGAAGGCTCGGCGAAGGGCGCGCTGACCTGCGAAAACATGGGTCCTGTGCCAATGGGGCCCGATCGTTGCTGTGTCCGCCCGACGACGCGGACACCTCACGGAGTCGGGCTTCGGCTCTGGCTGCCCACGCGCCTCTGAAGCTGTCCGCGATTCCCAAGGTAGGGGCATCTGCGGGCAGCTTCAGCCGAACCAATGCTGACCCTTTCCTGACTTACCTGATGGTGAGTCAGGAAGGGATGACGTGGAGTCCTCTCCGCTTCAACCCCGCATGGCGCTTCCTGCGTGCGGCGACGCTCCGCTGATACGGGCTTCGGTGTCGACGCGCACGTGGCGTCTCAACCGCCCACGCGGTAGACGGTGGTTGAGTACGGGGAGGGTCTTCCGCACGGTGAGTGGGCGCCCGCATCGCTCGGTCACGCCGATCCTCCAGTCGATTCGCCCATGACCGGGCCAGCCAGTTCATCGTCGACGTCGGAACTTGCCTGCGTCGACGACCGTCTCGATCTAGATCAAGGTCGTCCGGGAGTGTCCAATGGACGGCGCATTCGAGGCTCAAGGAGACACCTGATGAGCGAGACCATCACCGCGGACGAGGCGAACGAGGCTGGAAGCTCAGCGACCACCGCTCATCCGCATCAGCCGCGTGGAAAGGCGGCCCATGCAGTGATGGCGAAGCCGTCGCCCTCTTGCCTGGCCTCGGCGGCCCCGTGCCCCGGCCAGTGGGCCGGGATGATGAGCTCGCGCAGCTCGGCAGCTCGGGAGAGATAGGCGCGGCGGGTCTTGGCCGCGAGCTGGAGGTCGTCGCAGAAGCAGCTGTTCCAGCCGGGTTCGAGGACTTGTACGGGGCTGTGCAGCATGTCCCCGACGAAGACAGCGCGGTCGGTGCCCGAGCGCAAGGTGAGGACGGACGAACCGGGGGTGTGGCCCGGTGCGGCCTCCAGCAGCAGGCTGTCGTCGATGCGGTGGGTGTCCTCCCACAGCACCACCTGTCCGGCGTGGTGGATGGGGGCGATGCTGTCGTTGAACACGAGTTTGCTGCCCTCCCAGCGGAGGCGCTCGTGCTCGTCGCGCGGCGCTCGGCCGCGACGGGGGCTTTCCGGGTCGAAGTACAGGTTGTCGGCGCGCGGGATCAGGTATGTGGCGTTGGGGAAGGTGGGTACCCATTGGCCGTCACGCAACTCGGTGTTCCAGCCGACGTGGTCGTAGTGAATGTGAGTGTTGACGACAACATCGACGTCCTGGGGCTCGACGCCGGCCTCGCGCAGGCGGGCGAGGTAGTCGGTCCGTAGTCCGGCGAACTGCGGGACCTGCGGACGCTCTCGGTCGTTGCCGACTCCGGTGTCCACCAGGATGGTCCGGTCCTCGCTGCGCAGGACCCAGGTCTGGATGTGGCAGCGGTAGGCGTCGTCGGCGGGAGTCCAGAAGTCAGGCGCCAGCCACTCCTGGTTGCGCCGCCAGGTCTCCTCGTCGCTGTCCGGGATGATGAAGCGGTTAGTACGGATGGGGCCGGACCACTCGATGACGCGCGTGATCTCGACGTTGCCGAGCGTAATAGTGTCTGCGGGCACGACAGATCCTCCGGAGAGAGGCGGGACGGGTCGGATACGGATTCGGTCGTCGCGCGGCGGTGGTTCAGGCGGTCCGCGCCGGTTCGTCCGGTGCGAGTGCGTAACGGGCCAGGAAGGTGCGGACGGCCTCCTCGATCACCACGTCCGCCGGGGGCTGACCGGCCGTCTCCTCCTCGAAGGCCATGATCCTCGGCCAGACGAGGAACTCCTGGACCATGCCCATGAACTGTCGGGCCGCGAGGCGGGTGTCCGGGCATCGCAGGCGGCCGTCGACGACCAGGGCGTCGAGACAGTCCGCGAACGCGTCCGCGATCGGCCCCTTACCCAGCTGGTAGAACTCCTCGGCGATCCACGGCAGGCGCCCGGACTCGCTCACCACGAGCCGGGCGAAACGGATCTGGTCCGTCTCGGCGGTGAAGCGCTGGAGGGACTGGGCGAACCCCCGCAGGATGTCGTCGACGCTCGCACCCAGCGGGCATTCGACGAGCCGACGATCGGGGCCGGCGAACGTCGACCAGTGGCGGCGGACCATCTCCCGGAAAACCGCCTCCTTCGATCCGAAACGGTTGTAGACGGTCTGCCGTGAAACTCCCGCCCCTTCGGCCATCCGATCCAGATTCACGCCGTCGTAGCCGTCGGCGAGGAAGAGGTCCTTCGCCGCAGCGAGGATCTTCTCCTCGGAGGCCGACCTGCGCCCCCCGCCTCCCTCATGCCGTGACCCAGGCCGGCCTGCGCCCAGTTGTCCACCCACGCCGTTCCGCTCCTCGCTCACATACCGGGCTCACCTGCCCAGTCGGGCTTGCCGGCGCGGGGTCGCCGTCTCCGGGGCAGGCGTGCCCGCTCACAACAAGAGCCTCGATCAATCCATGGCTGACCTGACTAGCTGTACTTTACAGTACAGTCCAATTTCTAGGGTCCAGATCCGTCGATGTGCAGGGGGAGGCGGCGGGAGAGGGGCGCGAACGGGCCGACCACGCCTTCCGCCACCGGCGCTCCGCCGAGGCTGGGAGACTCCGAGTGGCGACCGGCTGAGATGTCGGCCGAGAAGCGCGGTCGCTTCGACCTCGACGAGAACGTCCGGCTCGAGAGGTGCTCGACGCCGATGGCCCGGTCGCACGAGGACATCGTGCGGGCCCGTGAGGACTGGATGACGGGGCCCGTTTCGGCGAGGTGCAGGGGTACGACGGGGCCCCACTGCCCGCGCCGGAACTGCCGAACGCGCCCTTGAGGCCGCGAGGAAGGGTGCGCTGAACCGTACCCCTGCCTCGGGCCTCCGGTTCCCGCCCCCGGGTGCCTCGAAGCTGACCGCACGGGGGCACGCGGCCCTCACCTCTTGCGCCGGTCAGGTACCGGTGTCCCGGAGCGCGGCGCGTACTCCCGCTGTCGTACGCGTTCGCTGCGAAGCGCTCGTACGGTGAGGCTGTGAGCCGTTCCGTCCCCTGGCGCCGCCCGCGCGTTCCCCGGCCGCTGCCTCCGCCGCTCGCGGATGCGGCGGTCGCGGTGGTCGTCGCGGTGTTCACCGGATCGGACGCGGCGGTCAACGACGCCGGTCACCGGCAGGCCGACGGGGTGACCTGGCTGCTGTTCGCGGTCTCGATCGGCGCGCTGCTGGTGCGCAGCCGGTGGCCGGTGGCGGTCGCGGTGGTCACCGGGGCGGCGTGCGCGGGGTGGGCGCTGTACGGGCACATCGGTGAGCTGCTGAACCTGCCCGTGATGGTCGCCCTGTACACGGTCGCCGTGCACGGCGACCGCCCGCGCACCGTCCGTACCGGCGTGGTGGCCGCGCTCGCCTCGGGGACCGTGTCGCTGGTCGCCGGGATCGACGTGGCCCAGCCGCAGGGCGCGCCGTTGCTCGAGATGCTGTGGCCGCTGGTGCCGCTGCTGCTGGGCGAAGCGGTGCGGGGGAGACGGGAGTTGGTGCGCGAGTACGCGGACCGGGCGGAGCGGGCGGAGGCGGAGCGGGAGCGGGAGGCCCGGCGCCGGGTGGAGCAGGAGCGGGTGCGGATCGCCCGGGAACTGCACGACGTGGTGGCCCACACCGTGTCCGCGATGACCGTGCAGGCGGGCCTGGCGCTCGACGCGTTCGAGAAGAGGCCGGAGGTGGCGCGCGCGGCGATGCGCCAGGTGCGGGCGTCCGGCAAGGAGGCGGTACGGGAGTTGCGGGCCACGGTGGGTGTGCTGCGCGCGGAGGGCGGCGCCCCGACCGGCCCCGCACCCCGGCTGAGGGAGCTGACGGAGCTGGTGGAGCGGGTGCGGGCGGCCGGCCTCGAGGTGGACCTGCGCCTGGACGGCGGGGCGCTGCCGCAGGTGGTGGAGCTGGCGGCGTACCGGATCGTGCAGGAGGCGCTGACGAACGTGATCAGACACGCCGGGGCACGGCACGCGGCGGTGGCGGTGACCCGGGACGGCGACCGGCTGGTCGTGGAGGTCGTCGACGACGGGAGCGCCTCCGCCGGACCGGGTGACGGCTTCGGCCTGATCGGCATGCGGGAGCGGGCCGCGGCCGTCGGCGGCCGGACGGAGGCGGGGCCGGTACCGGGCGGCGGCTGGCGGGTGCGGGCGGAGCTGCCCGCCGACCGGGGAGCGCCGGAGTGATCAGGGTGGTGCTGGCCGACGACCAGACCGTGGTGCGGGCCGGCTTCCGGGCCCTGCTCGACCTGACCGACGACCTGGTGGTGGTCGCGGAGGCCGCCGACGGCGCGCAGGCGGTGGAACTGGCCCGCACCACCCGCCCCGACGTGGTGCTGATGGACATCCGCATGCCCCGGACCGACGGCCTGGAGGCCACCCGCCGCATCGTCGCCGACCCCGCCCTCGACGCCGTACGGGTGCTGGTGCTGACGACGTACGAGGCCGACGAGTACGTCTTCGAGTCCCTGCGCGCCGGGGCGGCGGGCTTCCTGCTGAAGGACATCGACCCGGACGACCTGCGTGCCGCGATCCGCACGGTCGCGGCCGGGCGCAGCCTGCTCGCCCCCGCCGTCACCCGCCGGGTGATCGAGGAGTTCACCCGGCTGAGGGCGCCCGGGGCGCGGGCCCGGCAGCGGTTGGACCCGCTGACCGACCGGGAGCGGGAGGTACTCGCGCTGGTCGGCCGCGGGCTGTCGAACGACGAGATCGGAAGCCGGCTGATCATGTCCCCGCTGACGGCGAAGACACATGTCAGCCGGGTGATGACCAAGCTGGGGGCCCGGGACCGCGCGCAACTGGTCGTGGCGGCGTACGAGACCGGTCTGGTGCGGGCCGGGGAGGACTGACTACTCCCGGCGGAGTAGCGGCCGGCTCCCGTCGGCGGATGTCGCCCCGTGCCGTCCTCCGTAGCGTCGGCGACATGATCCAAGCAACGGAACTCACCAAGCGATACGGCGCGAAGACCGCCGTGGACGCCCTGTCCTTCACGGTCCGTCCCGGCCGGGTGACCGGGTTCCTCGGCCCCAACGGCGCGGGCAAGTCCACCACCATGCGACTGGTCCTCGGCCTCGACACACCGACCGCGGGCTCGGTCACCGTCGCGGGCCGCCCCTACGGCCGGCTGGCCGCACCCCTGCGTGAGGTCGGCGCCCTGCTGGACGCGCGAGCCGTGCACGGCGGCCGCACGGTGCGCCGGCACCTGCTCGGCCTGGCCCGCTCCAACGCCCTCCCGGCCCGGCGGGTGGACGAGGTGCTGGGGACCGTCGGCCTGGAGGCCGCCGCCAACCGGCGGGCCAAGGGGCTGTCGCTGGGCATGGCCCAGCGGTTCGGCCTCGCGGCCGCCCTGCTCGGCGACCCCGGCGTGCTGGTCCTCGACGAACCGGTCAACGGGCTGGACACCGAGGGCATCCGCTGGATACGGGACCTGCTGAAGTCCCTGGCCGCGGAGGGCCGCACGGTGTTCCTCTCCAGCCACCTGATGAGCGAGCTGGAACGGACCGCCGACCGGATCGTCGTCATCGGCCGGGGCCGCCTGCTCGCCGACACGGACATGCGGGACTTCATCGAGGCGCACTCGCCCGACTCCGCCCTGCTGCGCACCCCGCACGGCGAGTCCGGCCCGATGCGCGCCCTGCTGGAATCGCGCGGCGCCTCGGTACGCCTGGACGCACACGGCCGGTGGCGGGTGACCGGACTGGACGCCCCCGCCATCGGCGAACTCGCCCGCGTGCACGGCCTCGCCGTACACGAACTGACCCCCCTGCGCCGCTCCCTGGAAGAGATCTACACGGCCATGACGGAAGAGGCCGTCGAATACCAGGGGAGCGGTGACAGCGACGCGGAGGAGGCGCCGCGATGAGTACGGCCTTGATCCCGACGCCCGGATTCCGGGAGGCCCTGGCCTTCGAATGGACGAAGTTCGCGAGCCTGCGCTCCACGGTGTGGACGACGGCCACGGCTGCCCTGGTGACCGTACTGGGCGCGGTGTTCGTCGGACTGACCGGCAGCCTGCAACCGGACGACACGGTCCTCGGCGGCAGCCTCACCCTGAGCGTGGTCGCGCTGATGGCCGCGGGAGTGGTGGGCGCCCTCACGGTGTCCGGCGAGTACGCGAGCGGCACGATCGCCGCGACCCTGGCCGCGACACCCCGCCGCGGCCGGGTGCTGGCCGCCAAGGCGACCCTGCTGGCGGGGATGCTGTACGGGCTGGGGCTCGCCGCGTGCACGGTGGCGTACCTGCTGGGCGACGCCGTCCTCGACGGTTCGTACGCCCAAGGGGAGCCGCTGCCCGCGCTGTTCGGCGTCGCGGCACTCTTCTCCGCCGTCGGAGTGCTGGGACTGGCGATCGGAACGGTCGTGCGTCATGCGGCCGGCGCGGTCGCCGCCGTGGTCGCCGTGCTGCTGCTGCCGTCCCTGTTCGGGCCGCTCCTCGGCGGCCTGCGGCCCTGGGTCGCCGGAGCCTCCCCGACCGCCGCGCTGGAGAAGCTCACGCAGACGTCCGACGCGACCCCGGACACGGTCGGCACCCTGGGCCCCTGGCCGTCCCTGGCACTGGTCACCGCGTACACCGCCGTCGCCCTGGCCGGAGCGGCGCTCGTCCTGCGGAGGCGTGATGTCTGACCGTCGGCGCGTCGTCCTGGTACTGCTGGCGCTGGTGAGCGCCGCGGGTCTGCTGGCGCCCGCAGCGCCGCGGGCGCACGTCCGCGAGAGCGCCCGGGTGGTGGACGAGGAGCGGACGGACGGCCGGATCGTCGACCTGACCGTGCGCTCGCCCGCCCTCGGACGCGACGCCCGGGTCCGGCTGCTGACCCCGGACGGCTGGGAACGGCGCGGCCGTCACGACCGCTGGCCGGTCCTGTACCTGTTCATCGGCGGCGACGGCGACCACGAGACCTGGACGCGGGAGTACCGGGTCCACCGGAAGCCGTCGCTGCGCGACACCCTGGTCGTCATGCCCGAGATGCCGCTGTACGGCTTCTACAGCGACTGGTGGAACCACGGCGACGGCGGACCGCCCGCCGTGGAGGGCTTCCACCTGCGCGAGGTGCTGCCCCTGCTCGAACGCGACTACGGCGCGGGCACCCGGCGGGCGGCGGCGGGGGAGTCCCAGGGCGGTTTCGGCGCCCTCTCCTACGCCGCGCGGCACCCGGGACTCTTCCGCTCCGTGGCCTCCTACAGCGGCTTCGTGCATCCGCTCCAGCACCCGCACGCGGTACGGGCGGGCATGACCCACCTGGGGCTCGACTGGCGGGCGCTGTGGGGCGACCCTGTCGCCCAGCGCGCGATCTGGCAGGCGCACGACCCCTACCACCTGGCGGAACGTCTGCGGGGCACCCGCGTGCACCTGGCCGCCGGAGACGGCCGGGCGGGAGCCCTCGACCCGCCCGGGACCGCACCCGATCCCGCCGTCCCGGGCCTGGAGGATCCCGGGGACCCCTTCCCCGCCGACGTGATCTCGCCGACGGAGACCCTGATGGGGGAGGAGTCGCGGACCGTCGCCCAGCGGCTGGAGCGGGCCGGCGCCCGGGTGAGCACGCACTTCTACGCCGGGACGCACTCCCCGCCGTACTGGTGGCGAGAGCTGGACCGCACCCTGCCGATGCTGCTCGGGACCCTGGGCCGGTAAGGGCGACCGGGGGACGGCGCGTACCGCCCCGGCTGCGGGCGCGGGCGGTACGCGCCGTCCCCCGGCCCAATTGCTTGGCTAGCCACATAATCGGTGCTACTTTTATGTGGCTGGCCACAGAAGTGGTCGGCGTGACGAACCCACCGAGGGGACAGCACTCATGAAGGCCATCGTTTTCGACACGTTCGGCGGCACCGAGGTCCTGCACGAGGCGGAGATCGAGGTGCCCCGGCCCGGCCCCGGCCAGGTCCGCGTGCGTGTCCGCGCCGTGGGCGTCAACCCGGTGGACGGCAAGATCCGCTCCGGTGGCATGGAGGCGATCTTCCCCACCACGCTGCCGGCCGTGCCCGGCGGAGAGATCGCCGGCGTGGTCGACGCCGTCGGCGAGGGCGTCGACCACCTGAAGGCGGGGGACGAGGTCCTGGGCTGGTCCGACACCGGCTCCTACGCCCAGTACGCCCTGGCGTCCGCGGCCGTCCTCGCGCCCAAGCCGGCCGGCCTGGACTGGGCGCACGCCGCCGCCCTGCCCGTGGCGAGCGACGGTGCCGAACGCGTGCTGGACCTGCTCGACGTCACCTCGGGCGAGACCCTGCTGATCCACGGAGCGTCCGGCGCGCTCGGCACCGTCGCCGTCCAGCTCGCCGTCGCCCGCGGCGCCCGCGTCATCGGCACCGCCGGACCGGCCAACCAGGAATACGTCGCCTCACTCGGCGCCACCCCCCTCGTCTACGGGGACAACCTGGTCGAGCGGGTCCGCGCGCTCGCCCCCGAAGGGGTGGACGCCGTCTTCGACGCCGCGGGCAAGGGCGCACTGGAGGACTCCATCACCCTGCGCGGCGGCACCGACCGGATCGTCACCACCGCCGACTTCCGCGCCCGCGAACTCGGCGTCGTCTTCGCCGAGGGCCCCCAGCGCCGCTCCGCCGCCCGGCTCGCCGAACTGGCCCGGCAGGCCGCCGACGGCACGCTGGTGACCACGGTCGGCGCCACCTACCCGCTGGCCGAGGCCGCCGAGGCGCAGCAGGCCAGCGACGCCGGCCACAACCGTGGCAAGCTCGTCCTCACCGTCAACTGAACGATCACTCCCACTCACGTGGCCAAGGGAGCAGCAATGTCCGGTACCACCTCACCAGAGCTGCCGAACGCGGCGGGCGACGGGCCGTTGAGCTACGCCATCTTCCAGCTCGCCCGCGCCCACCGCGGCCACGCCGCCGCCATGCTGCGCGCCATGAACCTGCACCCGGGTCAGGAACTGCTGCTGATGCAGCTCTTCGACCGCGACGGCCAGACCCAGGCCGAACTGCTGGAACGGGTCGGCCTCGACCACTCCACCGTCTCCAAATCCCTGCGCCGCATGCAGGAGGCGGGCCTGCTCACCCGTGAGCCGGCCCCCCACGACCGACGGGTCATGGTGGTCCACCTCACCGACAGCGGCCGCGCCCTGCGGCAGCCCATCACCGACATGTGGCGCACCCTGGAGGAGATCTCCGTGCGTGAGCTGACCCCCGACCAGATCGAGATGTTCACCACGTGTGCGCGACTGATCGAGAAGTCGGTCAGGGACCACAGCCGACAGACACCCGTCGGGTAGTCGGGCACGGCCGGGCGGCCCACTCGCCCGGCGCACCTCCCACCCGCGCGCACCGATCCCACCCCGCGCGCGGCGAGGGCGCCCCGAGGGCAGCCCTCGCCACCCGGGGCACCAGGAACCCGCCGCGGACGCGCGGCACGCGTGTACGCGCGTTGACGCGCCGTAGGCCCGTAGGCCCCACACCGGCGCGGATGCCGCCGTTCCGGCCGGCGCGCAAGAACCGCCACCGCCGCTTCCCGCAGCACAGCCGCGCCCCAGCCGGCGCCTTCTTCTCTTCCACCCCGTGTGACACCAGGGAGATTCCCATGACGGATGCATTCACCCCGATGGACATGGTCGGCCAGTCGCTGACCAACCGCATCGTGATGGCGCCGATGACCCGCAGCCGGGCCTACGGTCCGGGAGCCACCGCGACCGAACTGATGGCGACCTACTACAGCCAGCGCGCGAGTGCGGGCCTCATCGTCACCGAGGGGATCCAGCCCTCCGTGGTCGGCCAGGGATACCCCGACACCCCCGGCCTGCACTCTCCCGCGCAGGTGGCCGCCTGGCGCAAGGTCACCGACGCCGTCCACCGCGACGGTGGTGTGATCTTCGCGCAACTGATGCACACCGGCCGCATCGGCCACCCCAGTCTGCTGCCCGACGGCCTGACCCCGTCGCCCCTTCCCCCGTCGCAGCCGAGGGTCAGGTCTTCACCCGCCAGGGACCGATGGATTTCGTCACCCCGCGGGAGCTGGACGCCGACGCCATCACCCGCACCATCGCCGACTTCGCCGACGCGGCACGCAACGCGATCGCCGCCGGCTTCGACGGTGTGGAACTCCACGGCGCCAACGGCTACCTGATCCACCAGTTCCTCGCACCCCACACCAACCGGCGCACCGACGACTGGGGCGGCGACGTCAACGGCCGAGTCCGCTTCGGTCTCGAGGTGGCCGCCGCCGTCGCGGCGGCGATCGGCGGCCACCGCACCGGCTTCCGCATCTCCCCGGGCAACCCCTACAACGACATCGCCGAGACGGACGCGGCAGACGTGGAGAACACCTACACCACCCTGGTCGGCCGGCTCGGCGAACTCAACCTCGCCTACCTGCACATGATCGAAGGCCCCGACCGCACCCTGACCACGCGCCTGCGCAAGACCTGGCCCGCCACGTTCGTCCTCAACCCGTTCACCCACCCCGAGCCCACCGGCCCGGACGCCCTCACCCTCGTCGAGGACGGCACCACGGACATGGTCGCCTTCGGCGCCCTGTTCCTCGCCAACCCCGACCTTCCCGCCCGCCTGGCCGCCAACGGCCCCTTCAACACACCCGACCCGTCCACCTTCTACGGCGGCGACCACCACGGCTACACCGACTACCCGGGCCTCCTGGACCCGGACCTGCCGAGCGAGGACATCCGCACCGGAAACCCCCGATAGCCGGGCGTCGTCAGCGGCAACGGCGCGGATTGGCCGGGAATCACGCCCGTTTCAGCGGCGCCGGCGCGGGCGGTGGCGCAGCAGTCCCGGAATGAGCATCCGCCTGGGCGTGCACCGGCGGCTGGTCCGGCCAGGCGAACGCGTACCGGGGATCGCCCCCGCGGCTCAGCCGTACGAAGCGCAGGAGTTCACGGACGATGCCCGCGTTGCCCATCGCCCAACCGGTGCACGGTTCGAGGTCGCTCGGGGTGGCTCGGTGCTCGACGTTGGACCAACGGGCGCCGTCGCCGTCCCGAATCGCGCGGGCGGCGAGGTCCGCGACGAGGGTGTGGGCGAAGCCGTACGGGTCCCGCTGTTCGGCGATGCGGTCACAGGCCAGGGCGAGGACACCCGCGGTCCCGCAGCAGCGGCCGTTGTTGTCCCAGAAGCCGGGGCGCAGCCGCCGGGGCAGGCCGGAGCGGGTGACCGTGTGCCAGCAGCGGTCGGACAGGGCGGACCAGGCGGGGTCGGCCGTGATGTCCCGCAGCTGCCGGAAGACCTGGGCGTCACCGGCCGGGCCGTGGCACCAGCCGTAGCTGACGGGCTCGATCACGTCGGGCCGGTACTGCGGGGTGGAGTGCGGCACCAGGAAGCCTTCCGACCCCGCCTCGTCACGTGCAATGACGTCCGCGGCACCGGCCAGGGCCAGCTCGACCAGGTCCGCGTGGCCGGTGTCCCGGCCGATCCGGGCGAGCGCCAGGGCGATGCCGAGCGTGCCGTGCGAGAGGTGGTGCAGGCGGGAGTCGGTGCCGGTGCGGTGGGCCCAGTGGACGCCCGCACGGGTCTGCTCCGCCGTCCGCAGGTACGGCTCCACGGCGAGGACCGCCAGTTCGGCGTCGCCGGCCAGGAGTGCGCCGAGGCCGATCCCCGCGTTGCCGCCCATCAGCTCGAACAGCTCGCCCCAGCGGGTTCCGTCGAAGCGTGAGCGCACGAGTTCCAGCGCTCGGTCGGCGGCGGTGCCGGCGGCCTTGTCGCCGAGTTCGTCGTGAACCACGCGCAGGACGAGTGCCATTCCGGTACGGCCGAAGTAGAGGGAGTCGTCGTCGACGCCGTCGACGGAGTCCGCGAGGCCGCGGGCGGCGCGCAGGGCGGCATCGGCGTAGGAGTCGTCGCCGAAGTGCCGCCACGCCTCCAGGAGCACGGGCACGACACCGGCCGTACCGCTGTAGAGCATCGGGTCGACGTCTTCGTCCGAGAGCCTGGTTGGCCAGGCGAGGTTCCCGTCGGGAGTTTCCCGCGCCGCCGCGGTCAGCCACCGCAGCCCGTCCACCGCGAGTCCTTCGACCTCGTCGACCGCCATGACCTTGGCTTCCGGTGCCGTCATGGACTCACTCTCCCATGATCATCGGGGGTTGCCCAGAGGGGCACCACTCCGGCCTCAAGCAGGTGACTGCGTCGCAGGAGCACCTGTACCGGCGGGCCGTCCCTGTTGAGGCCGGTCTCCAACAGCCGGTCTAAGAGGGCATCTGATCTACGTAGTTGGTAGTTAGGGATGTTTTTGTGACTGCTGGTGTTGGCGATCGTTGGGCGAGGTGTGAGTGCTCGTCGCCTGTACCGCAGTGATGTCTCCGACGCCCGCTGGAGCTTGATCGAACCGGTCTTCGCCGCCTGGCGAGCCAGGCGAACCGGACCCGGCACAGCGGCCCGAGTGCATGACCTGCGGGAGATCGTCAACGCGATCCTGTACGTCAACCGCACCGGTATCCCGTGGGAGTACTTGCCCCACGACTTCCCGCCGTACAAGACCGTCTACGACTACTACGCCAAGTGGGAAGCCGACGGCACCACCCAGCAGGTCCACGACCTGCTCCGGGACAAGACCCGCCGATCCCACGGCCGCAGCACTCAGCCGACCGCGGCCGTGATCGACGCGCAGAGCGTGAAGACCTCGGCAAACGTGGCCGAGACCAGCCAGGGCATCGACGCCGGCAAGAAGATCAAGGGATGCAAGCGGCACGTCATCACCGACACCCTCGGCCTGGTCCTGGCCGTATTGGTCACCGCCGCGTCCGTGCACGACACCACCGGCGGCAAGCTCCTGCTCGACGACCTGGCCGCAGCCCACCCCACCGTGTCGAAGGTCTGGGCCGACGGCGGCTACCAGAGCAGCATTCTCAACCACGGCGCCAGCTGGGGGTCGGTGTGGAGGTCGTGCAGCGACCACGAACGAAGGGGTTCGAACCATTGCCGAAACGGTGGGTAATCGAGCGGACCTTCGGCTGGCTGATGCAGCACCGCCGCCTGGCGCGGGACTACGAAGCCCTCCCGCAGAGGTCCCGGGCAATGATCCACTGGGCGATGGCTAACAAAATGTCCCGCGAGCTCACGGGAGAACCTGGGCTCACCCAAACGGGTGAGACCCGCCATCGCCTGGAAACCACTCGTGCCCAGGATCCCGGATGCTGGCCACCTTCTCGGTCCGCGGGGGCCGGCGGGGGCGATCGCGGGGGAGCCTGAGCCTCATACGCCACCTCTCCAAGCCTCGGCATCATCCTGCGGCGTCTCTTGGGCTCAACTTGGCTAACCCTCCGTGCCCCCACCGGTCACACCCTGACGTGCTGCACGGCTCGGGATTGATCAAGCCCCTGCTCCCGTAAAGGTCGAGACCGCGTAATCGCTGGGATCACAGCAAAAGGGCCATGCGTGGGCAGGGTCTTCTTGACAAGGATCATCCTTGCGGCAAGCGGCAAGCGGCAAGCGGCAAGCGGCAAGCGGCAAGCGGCAAGCGGCAAGCGGCAAGCGCATTGGCGAGTCAAGTTATCGCCATTGTTGCCACGCAAAGAGTTGACTGTACGTGAAATGTTCATCCACACAACGTGATTGATTTAATGTCAATTATTGACCCTACAACAAAAGCCTTGCGCGGCAACATTTTTACCGGCCTCAGCGGATGCGCTTTGGGCGAGGCGGGCGCACACTGAAGGAGTACGCGGATTCCGGGGGTGTTGTACGCGTATCCCAAGTCGGTACTCGAGGCTGGAGGAAGTGATGGCGGGATCTCCTGTGACGACGAGCGAACGACTCGCTCTGATTACCGGCGATCAGGCAAAATCGGAGTGGGATCGCCTGAACCGTAGCTATTCGCAACTGGGTCAGCTGCGAGAGGCTCTCCCCGCGATTCTCGGAGCCAACCTTTCCGAGGCTGACGAGCAGGACCCGATCGGCCTTCGGGGAGACTGGGACCTGGACAGGGAGGTTTACCCTGCGGGAGGTCCCGAGGCCGGCCCGGGAGTGAACGCGGTCAAATCTGGTCTGATCGTCACCAGCGTCAACTACGGAAACAACCTGGTCGCCATGTGCGCGAGCGTGTTGAAGGGCGAACCCGACGGGCCAGAGGTAGTGGAAGCGTTCACGCTCCAAACCTCGAGTTCGAACTTTCTGGACGACGTCAAGGAGCAGGGCGTCAGTGGCGGGAAACTGCAACCCAGGTCAGGCTTCTGGGACACGCTCCTTGACTGCCTCTCGAGGGACTGCGGGCAGGCGTGCCTCAGTGCTGCCGTCTCATGTCGCAAGGACAACTGGGCTGACTTCCTCGTCTGTCTTGCGGGGCGATGCGGTTTGTGCGTGGTCAAGTGCCACGCGTGCGCGGGGTGTAAGTGCGCGTACTGGTGTGTGCCCGTCGCCGGATGCTGCGGTCAATGACGGGGGAGAAGGTCACGTGACTACCACTCACTGGCTGGAAATTCCGATTCGTCAGCCGATCCACGAGGGCGCACCGGTGGACACGAAGTACGAAGTCGGCGATGCCGTCGTGGTCTACAGCAACGATTCGGCATACGTCGGACTGGGTGATCGGCGCGCCGCCGAGGCGCTTCTGGTCCATCAGGATGTGCGAGCGCTCGGCGACCGCGAGGTGGATCGCACAAAGCCTGTTCCAGGGCTCTCCCTGACCCTGGGTGAACTGGAACACCAGGTCGGCCGGCTGCGCAAGCGGTCGGCATCCCGGCATGCGACCGGCCTGGGAGATGCGATCGCATTTCTCACGCGGCGCCTGGGGGTCAGGGAATGCGGAAGTTGTGCCCGGCGTCACAGGAATATGAACAGGGTGCGGATATGGGGGTGGTGGAGAGAAGGAAAGATCGGAAAATTCATGGGAAACGCGACGGCAATAGTCCGTCAGCGTGACGAGCAGGAGGCAGAAAATGGCAGCATATGACGACGGCCTCAAGGAAAGGGCAGTCAGCAGCACCTTCAGGGATGCCGCCCTCTTCGGGGTCGAGGCGTCCGGTACGACGGTGCTCTTCGGGAAGGCCGCCCTGCGGCTCCCCGTGGCGATATCCGACAATCCGGGAGGCAGGAAGTCCATTCATGACATGCCGCAGAGCGAGCCGACTCTGACGGGTGTCTACGTGGTCGACCTGCAGGTCGTGCGCGAGGTGCTCACGCGGACGGGCGATGCCTCCTACGAGGCGGAGCTCGTGTCCAAGACCGGACAGACCCTGTTCGAGGGCATGGGCAACCTCGAACACATCAACCCTGAAATCGGCTACAGCAGTATCACCTTCAAGGGCAAGTACAAGGAGCTGGCGCCGACGCTCCTCGGCCTCGAGGCGGAGGAACCTGCGGAGTGGACCAGGTTCACCATCGTCTGGAGCGGCATCGCCTGGTGAGTGCAGCCACGCGTGGACAAGCGGCCACCGCGGATCACTGTGAGGTGATTGGGCGGTGGCCGCGGTGAGTTCGCCCCCGCTGCCACCACCCGTGAGACCCATCTGTCGGTCACCCTGTCCGCGTCCGTCTTGATCGCGTCGGGGCTGAGGAAGTCGCCGCGTGGGACGGAGCGCGGGCGGATGGTGCCGCCGCGGGTGATGTGCCGGAACAGCGGACCGGAGGTGATGCCGTGGGCGCCCCGCAGCGCGGCCTCGGCCGTGTCGTCGTCCTCCGGCACCAGGCTCACCACCGTGGCCGCCGCACTGGACAGCGCCGCCCGGGGGGCCACCTCCTCCAGCGCCGCCCACAGCGCGGCCACGTCCACATCGCAGCCGCTCTGCTCGATGAGCTCCAGCTCCTCGATGAACACCGCCGCCGCCCGCGCCACCAGCCGCGATGCCTTCTCCAACTGTGGCAGGGTCGACAAGCGCTGCTTGTCCGTGGACCGCTTCGCGGCACTGATCAACCGGGTGGCCATCAGGATCTCGAACAGGTCCAGGGCGTCGTCGATCGCCTCGCGTCCAGGTGGCGCGTCACCGCGGTGAGCATCGCCGTGCGCTTGGGCTCCGAGGCCCGCTCCAGCTTCGCCGCCTTCGTGCCCAGCCCGTAACGGGCCAGCGCGGACAGCCGGTTCGGTGGGATCTTGTCCAGCTTCACCCGCCCCAGCTGGAACGCGGCAACATCCTCGACCCGCCGCGAAGCACCCTTCATCGCCGTGCCCGTGGTCCGTGTCGGCGGCCGGCGCATCCGTTCCAGCTCCGAGTACCGCTTGCCCTCCGGCGTCTTCAGCGTGGCCACCAGGTCCCCGAGCAGTGCCGCATTCGCCCGCCGGACCTCCTTGGCGACCGTGACGTGCAGCCGTTCCTCCACGATCCTGCGGACCTCGGCGACCTCCCGGGCCAGCACGCTCACCCCCGGCAGCAGCACCCGGTTGCGGCGCAGCCAGCCCACCGAATGATCGAACACGGCCTTCGACCCCTCGGCGTGCGCCGTCCATGCCCGCCCGTGCAGGAACGCCCGGAACTTCCGGCCCAGCGCGTGGTCCTCGTACTGGTGGTAGCCGTACGCCTCGCGTATCTCCCACGCGTGCTCGTACGCCGTCATCTGGCGCTCGGTGTACCGCTTGATCCGGGAGGCATCCTCGATCTCCAGCTGCGCGGCCAGGTGCTCCACCACCGGCCACGCCACGGGCAGGGGTCCTCCAGGAACAGCCCGATGTACCTCACCGTGCACATCTGGAGAGCGGAGCCGAGGCGACTGTGGTCACCGCGCCGCTTCGCGATCAGCTTCCGGTCCTCGTCATCAAGGAAGAAGAACCGTTCCAGCTCGGGTCTCGTCGGCTTATCCGCGAACGATCCGAATGCGGTGGCCTGCTCATCAGTCAGACATTCCACGGGCATATCGCGGACGTAACCAGTCGCAACGAGCGAACATAGATCTTCCGCCGAACACCCCAAACGAGCCGATCACGTTGCCAGACGACCAAGATCAAATGCTTAGCGCTCATGGCTGTTCCGTTGGTCCCCAAGGCCGTATACCTAAAGGAGTTGGGGTCATCTGAGTAACCTGATCTGCACTCGTCGGCCGCGTGCGCGGTGGTCGGCGGGCAGCGTACGGGCGGGTGCGAAGCCGACGACGAGGGGAACGTTCGTGGAGCGGGATGTACAAGGGGAGGGGTATACGGGGGACGGGGAAACCCGCAACGAGTTCTCGGGGACCGGCGGGCCCGTGGTCCAAGGGCGGGACTTCCTCGGTGGCGTCACCATCAACGGGTTCGTCGATCCTGCGGTCAAGGCGACTGGGGACGCGGCCCTGGTCCAGGCTGCGAATGACCTCGCGTCAGCCGTCAAACGCCAGTGGAGGGAAGAGGCGGCGCTGCGGCGCCTGAACGATCCGTATCCGCTTCCGGTCCGCTGGCGTCCCGCCGCACCCCAGCTCATGGAGCCCTGGCGTTCGCTGGTCCGGCTGGCCACGACCGGAATCGGCCGAGAGTCGTCGGCCTCACCGTCCGGCTGGGCGTCCGGGCCGGAAGCGCTGACCGGAGGTGGAGGCGATCTGGTGAAGGTGCTGGCCAGGGTGCCCACGGGCCGCCTGGTCGTGCTCGGGGAACCAGGTTCCGGCAAAAGCATGCTGCTGGTGCGGCTGGTGCTGGACCTGCTCGCGCTCCGCCGCCACGGGGACCCGGTGCCCGTGCTCATACCACTCGCCTCGTGGGACCCGGACCGGGAGGACCTGGATCTGTGGCTGGAGGAGCGACTGGGCATCGACTACCCGTGGCTCGGTGAACCCGGCCGGACGGGGGCCAACAGGGGGCGGGAACTGCTGGACGCCGGCTTGATCATGCTGGTGCTGGATGGCTTGGACGAGATCCCCGATCGCGTGCGCGGCCGCGCGATCGCCCGGATCAACGACGCCCTCGGCCTCAACTCGGACCTCGGAATGGTCCTCAGCTCGCGCAGCGCCCCCTTCGCCGCCACCGTCCGGCCCCAGAACGGGCGCGAGGTACGGGTGACCGGCGCGGCGGGCGTCGAGGTCGAGCCGCTGGACCTGGACACCGTCGCATCGTACCTACGGGACTCCGCGGGCGGTCCGACCCACGAAGCCCGCTGGCAGGAGGTATTCGCCGCGTTGGCCGCCGAGCGCGATCCTCATCCCCTGGGGCAGTTGCTCACGACGCCGTTGATGGCGTACCTGGCCCGCGTCGCCTACAGCCCCTCGCCGGACGCGGTGGAAGACATCGCGTACGGCTCCGGGCCGGACGGCCGCCCGCTGGAGCCAGGGCAGGACTCCGAACGGGGTCTTGTGCCAGAGGAGCACCATGCCCCCGTCGGCCATCCGCTCGAGCTTCTGGACCGCTCGCGGTTCCCCGCGCCCGCCGCGATCCGGGCGCATCTGCTGGACGCCTTCATCCCCGCCTCCTACGCGCGACACTGGACCCCAGCCAGGCCCTCAGGATCACGGCACAGATGGACGCGCGGGCAGGCGGCCCACTTCCTGACTTTCCTCGCCCGTGACCTGGAGCACCGTCAACAGGGCACCACCGACCTCAGATGGTGGGATCTCCCCGACGCGGCGCCGAGGATCCTGGCGGGAGTCACCGTGGGACTTGTGGCGGTGCCGGCCGGTGTGGTGATGCCCTTCGGCGCCTGGCTCGGGGTCGGCATGCTCGTCGGCGTCGCCGTGGCGATGATCGGCCGACGGTGGAGTCCACCCACCCGGAGTTTCAACCGCGGGCTGGCGGGCGGTCTGATCGGCAGCGTCCTCGGGTCCGCGTTCGGGCTCGGCATGCGCTTCGTACTCGGGATCCACAGCCCGGCGGGGTATCTCGTCAGCGGGCTCGCGCTGGGCCTGGTGCCCGGGTTCCTCGGTGGTTTCCGGGCCGGGCTGGCGGGCGGTATCGCAGCGTCCTTCGTCGGGGCGTTCGTCGGCGAACCCGAGATGGGGGACTCGGCGCCGCTGGTCAACAGCGTCGGTTTCGCTGTCGCCGCCGCCTGTGTGGTCACCCTGGGCCACAGCCGGCATCCGGCGCGAGGACTGCGCTGGTCACCCCTGGGCATCCTCACCGGCCTGGGTGGCGGTCTCGTCCTCGGTATTGCGGTCACCCTGCAGGACGGTCTGCTCAGTGGGCTGCTGTCGGGGGTGGTTGCTGCCGCCGGCGGTTCCTTCGGCGCGGGACTGGAGGCCAAGCCGGTCGAGGCGACGGTCGCGGCGGACCCGCAGACCATACTGGACCAGGACCGTGTCACGTTCTGGACCACCGCTATGGCGGGCGGCATCGCCATCGGCCTCGCCGCCTCCCTCGTCGTCGGATCGGTCCTGGGGTCGTGGCGGGGAGCCCTGGCCGGGGTGGCCGACGGGCTGGCTACCGGTCTGGCCTGGGGCTTCCTCCAGGCCAGGTATGGATCGTTCACGCTCGCCCGATGGTGGCTCGCCCTGCGCGGCCACGTGCCATGGCGGTTGATGTCATTCCTCGCGGATGCGCATCGGCGGGGAGTGCTGCGGCAGGTCGGCGCCACGTACCAGCTCCGCCACGCCGAACTGCAGCGTCGCCTTGCTGGGAGGACGTAAGCCGATTCCCGTCGGCGGCGCCGGTTCAATCCCCTTGCGGGCTGCCCGCGTCGGAGGGCGTCGCGCCCTGTGCGCCAGGGCGGGTCGGTCCGTGCGTGTCGGCGGGCGTCGCACGGGGTTCAGCCGAAGCGTGCGCGGTGACGGTGAGACTGGAGAAGTCCCTGCCCTGGACGACAGGGCCGTACTGGGTGCCCCCACTGATCTCGTTCGTCACCGTGCTCTCACCTGTGCGCACCGACTCCGCCTGCTGCCACCAGCTCTCCAGGGCGAGGCGGAACTCCGCGTCGAGCGCGGAGCGCACGGCAAGGGCCGTGCTCAACCGCTGGGCTCGTTCCAACTCGTCGGGATTCTGTGCCAGCGCTGTGAGTTCGGCCTCGCCGGAACTCACCACGAGCGCGCCGTCGGCCTCACCGTGCCGGAACGGGCGGCGGATCAGCGCGCTCAGCGCCGTCCACGCCTGCCGACCGGCCTCGCCGCCGATGCCGCCTGCCAGAGCAGCCAGCACGGCTGCTGAGATCGGGTCCATCAACATGCTCCCCACTCGTCGGTTGCCACGCCCGCCCGCTCGCACACTGGGCAACGTGTCCCATGAGCATGCCCGATTCAATGGCACAGTGCCCCGGCTCGAAAGAATCCGGATCCCGATGGACACGGCCTCGGGACTCGGCCGTGGGGACCATCGTTCTCGTCCATGCGGGTGGGATGCGTGTCCGCCACGAGGGGCCGGGGGAGGTACTGGCGCGCGAGGACGTGGTCCAGCGCGTCCAGCACGCTGCGGTCGGTTGAGGTCGCGGTGAACGACAGACGGCGGGCGATCTTGAACTTGGTCGGCCGGTCCGGCTTGAAGAAGCGCTCCACCAGTGCCGTGTAGTTGCTGCCCCGGTAGGCGTCCAGGGCTTCCAGCTCCGCCAGCTGGGCCTCGAACCCGCCCGCCGTCTCGACAACGGCACAAGAACCGTGGTGCTCGATGAGGAAGAAGCAGACATCGCGCTCGATGTCCGGCACAGGAGCACGCCAGATGAACGGCTCACAGCAGCCAGATGAAGCACTCAGTCACCACAAACCGGACGTCACCTGACCACGCCGGGGCCCTGGCCTGTGGGCCCTCGTACACAGGCCGACCGGTCGGACCGCCCGATGGGGCACCGCAAGGACGCCGAAGCGGCCTCCGTCACCGTACGGACGGCGACCATGCTGGCTCCAGGCCCTCCGAAGCAGTGCAGCTCCGCCGACCTGACCGCTGCTGCGTCATGGGGTTTCTCGTCATTCCACAGCGCGGGAGATGAGTTTGTGGCTCCCGGCCGGTCCAAACTCGTGACACCCCAGGAAAGGACACCGCCATGTCGGAGCTTCTCGTCGACTTCATCACCTCCCTCGACGGCTGCGCATCGGGGCAGGGATGGCCCGGATTCTGGGGCCTTGAGGGGCCGGAGTACCTCGCGTGGCTCGGTGAGCAGCCCAAGGCCACCTACCTGATGGGAGCGAACACCTACCGCCTGATGTCGGGCTTCGCCGCGGGCCAGGTACCGAGTGGCCAGGACGAGTTCAGGCCCGAGGAAGAGGCGTCCGTCGACGAGCTCACGCAGGCGTCCAAGGTGGTGTTCTCCTCCTCGCTCGAGGAGCCGCTGACGTGGGCCAATGCCACGCTCGTCCGCGACGACGCCGTCGAGGCGGTCCGCGCCATGAAGTCGAGCGGCTCGGGGCTCCTCAGCACGATCGGCAGCCTCAGCCTGTGCCGGTCCCTGCTCCGGGCCGGACTCGTCGACCGCTTCCGGGTCGTGATGTTCCCGGTGATCACCGGGGCCACGGGCGAAGAGCGCATCTACGACGGCTATCCGGACGTCGCCCTCGAGATGATCGGGCACCGCACCTTCGACGGCCGCATCCAGCTGGTCGAGTACAAGCCCCGCGTGCTCGACCACCCGCCGCTCGGCACCCCTGAGTGACGTCACCACCTCCGCCGGTCCGGACGGCCGCCGGGCCGGCGCCGGCGGGCGCGGAGCACGGCTCAACCCGCTGCTGAAAGTGCCCGTTCTTGCCGTCCCGACCAACTGGGTCCGCTCGACGGGCGCGCAGCGGGCGTCTGCGCGCCCGTCTGAAGCGCGTCCCTGACCCGCGCTCGCGCCGTGCCGTTGCCGGGCTTCCAGGTTACCGTCGGCATCGTGTTGGCGGCCTCGGTGCCCAGGCCCGCAGCGGGTCCGACAACGCAAGGCCGAGCACTTCCTCGCCTTCATCGGCCTTGCTGCGGCTCTCATCTGCTACCGCCGCCTGGTCGATGGATCCAGGTGATCTCAGGTCGGACTGTCGGCAGTGCCCAGGGCTTCAGGACACCGCTCACCAGATCGGCAAGGAACTGCACCGCCCCACCGGTGTAGTGCCACCACGCACCATTGCGCGAGGCGACGGTGACCGTCCATTCCTGCGGCCCGGCGGGGCTGGTGGTCCACAGGAAGAAGTCCCCCTGGGTGGAGGAGGACCAGGGAAGCAGGCCGCCCGGTGCGGGGTACGGACGCATCGGCACGGCCAAGTCGGCGTCGGCACACCACTCGGCCACGATGTCCAGGTCTTCGGTGTCCTCGGCCCAGGCCACTTCGGCACCCGGCGCCGGGCCTCCGACACGCAGGAAGTCACTCAGCTCGAACGTCGGGTAGAGCTCACAGAGGAGCTTGTAGTCAGCAGGCAGAGCCGTACCCAACACGCTCTCCAGCCGTGGCCAGTCGATACCCGCCGGGGTCGGCAGGCGGTGGGCCACGAGACCGGGCAGCGCCCGTTCGAGTTCCGTGACTGCCTCAGCGGGGTCGATCAAACGGCAGCCCGGGGCCTGCGTACCAACGAGATCGTTCACGCGAGCAGATTGTCACGGCAGCACCCCACCCTCACGCTCGCCCCTGGACAGCCGTCGAAAGAAACGGCGTCTAGAGGGCGTCCCAGACCTTGATGTGGCCGATGTTGTCATTCGCCCGGTCGCCCACGTATTCCGTGGCGTAGCCGTAGTAATAGACCGGGTTCGGGTCGTTGTTGAGGGAGGCCATCTGCCCGTCGCAGCTGTTGTAGGTCTCGAACGAGGAGATCATGTACCGCGACATGCCGGCGTCCAGGACGTAACCGGACCGGTCGCAGGGACCGTAGTCCCCATACACATGGGTCATGCCGCCGCCGTATCCGGCGTGCTGGTACCAAGTGATGAGCAGGGTTCTGGCACTGCTCGTCATCGTCGCCGCCGTCGTCCGGTCGTCGGAACAGGTCCGGCTCTTCACCCGGGACACCTTCTCGCCCGGCTTCACCCGCTCCACGACCACGGAGCAGTACGTGCCTTCCGATGAACCGGAGGCCGAAGCCGAAGCCGAAGGTGAGACACCGACGAGGCCCACGAGCGAAGCGGCCACGCTCACCGTGGCGGCCGTACGGGTGCTGAGACGCATGACGCTCCTTGCGGCTGGGCTGGCAGGGGGCAATACGCAAGCGATTCTAGAAAGGTGACGGCCGCAGCGGTCCTGACACATGTCAGGTAGGGGGCGTCCGCACACACCGGCAGGCCGGCGGCGCCTGCGGACGGGGAGGCGGCGGCATCGTGGCGGTGCTACGTTCCCGGACAGTCGGACAGCCGGTCGGCTGTCGCGTGGTGCGGGTGCGGGTACGGGAGCGGGACAGAGCTGGCGCCCGCCCAAGAGCACGTCCGTCATCCCCACCACCGGGGCCACGATGGTCGCGCCGAGGCCGTTGCCGATGGATCCGTCGAAGGGGGCCATGACCAGGGCGCCCAGGGCCGTGGCGAGCGTTCCCGCCGTCAGAAACAGCTCATGTACTCATTTTTTGTGGACGCTTCGAGGATTTTCGAAACGTACGGCCGAGAGCGAATGGATCAGTCACCCTTCATGGGGGCCGTCCGGCCCGTCATCACGTGGCCATACGCGTTCGCGGAATGGTCCCGCAAGGAAGAGGCGTGTCTTGATTCCAAGATTTCCATTAATGGCGATTGCCGTGGTGGCAGGGCTACTGCTGGCGGTCGGACAGAGCACGGCTGCTGAGGCGCCGGCCCGTTCAGGGTTCGTCGCGCAGGCGCAGGCGGCGGGTCTGTCCGACGGGCAGGCGGCGGCGCTGCAGAACAAGGTCGACGGGTACCTGACCGAGCTGGGCGACAAGGGGACGCAGGTATCGCCGAATCAGATCGACATGGGTGGGGCGGTGCTGAACGTCACGGTCCCCGGGGAGTCGCAGCCACGGCAGCTCGTACGAGCCGGCAGAGCCGAGTACCAAGTGGCGGCGTGCGATGACTACTGGGCCCTCGACGGATGGTTCTGTGCCTATCGGGGCCAGTGGGGCACGGGTGACGTCATAGGGATGTACACCTGCGACAACTACTTCATCCCCTGGCGCGGCGAGGGTTCCTGGATGAACAACCAGACCCCCGGCACGGCCCCCACACTCCACTGGGTGGACAGCATGCGTCCCCCGTGGAAGATGCCTGCCGCCTTCAGCATGCAGGGATATCACGTGGACTGGGCGCCGGTGCACTCGATCACGAATTGCTGAGGCCTTCCGGTTGGCTCCCTGCGGCGTACTTTGAAGCGTGCGTTCCCGTCCTCCCTCGCACCTCAGTAGGCGCGGGGAGCGTACGGGGACCTGTGTGCTCACGAACCGGTTCCGAGTGCATTCGCAGCGACTCCGCGCTGGGGACTCCGCGTTGGGCGACCGATATTCGTAAGCGGCCAGTCGGGGCGAGCAGTTGACGTCTATGAGGTCGAGCGTCGAGATTGGCCACAGGCGTGCGCTGGGTAACCTCGGGTTGCGCCCACCTGTGCGCGGTCGCCGATTCCTCGACGCGACATCTCCGCAGGGGACCGACTGACAGCACGTCCGACAAGACCCCCGCCGATCCCGACGGGGGCCTGTCGTCTGTGCCGGCGTCGAGGCCCGAGGCCCGAAGGCGGCCCGAGTGGGCAACAGGCCGAGGGTGCCTTTCACGGCGCCAAGCAGTACACCGGGCCAGGAGTCAGTGGCCGCACCGGCTGCCCGGCGGTGGCCCGTCGGGCACCATCACGTCAGTCGCCGATGGCTCAGCACTGAACGTTGGTACCGCCGTTCACCAGGTACCCGTTGTAGACCCAGCCGTACTTCGTCGACGCCGTACGCAGGTACGTGAACCCGCCGGTGGTGCAGTGGTAGTCGACGTTGTTGGCCGTGGTGGCCTGGCCGATGATGTCGCATTCCCAGCCCGGGCCGTTGCGGAGGTAGACGTCCTGCGTGAAGTACTGCCCGTACGAGCGTGTGTCCCTGTCGGGTGCACTGACGCCGCAGGCGGCGGTTTCCGCAGCAGTTGCCGTAGGTGCCATCTGTACTGCCGCTGCCAGTGCCAGGGCGGCTCCGGCCGTGAACAGGCGGACTACTCGATTCATGCTGGTTCGTACCCCCAGATGTCGTGGAAACGATGCGTGCTTCGTGGCCGTGACGGATCTCCGCAGCAGTGCGGCGGTTCGGCCGGCGAGGCACGGCACACGCTGCTGGCTGCGGGAAGGATGAAGCAACAGCAACGGGTTGTCCCGGACAGGCGCCGACTGTCCGGGCTGGTCAGCGCCTCGTCCGGACTGGGGACCGGACAGAGACGATACGACTGTCGAAGGAGATGCCGGACTTGCCGACTCTGACAGGAGTGGGCTGATCACGGACCGCACTGCAGGGGGTAGAGGGCCTGGCGGCCGTGTGTGCCCGACCGCCAGGCCCTTTTGCGCGGCAACCTGATCGGGCGTCACGTGCCGGTGGCGCCTGGCGGCCCGGAACGAGGCCGGCTTCGCGGACCGGCGGCACCGACTGCCTCTGCACAAGCAGCGGGCGAGGAACCGGCCGAGCTGGTCCCGGACGGTGGTCGCCTCTCCCTCCGGCTTCGCCGGGGGCACCCCCACCCCACGTCCGGGCCGCACGACGAGGCCGAGGAGCGGGCCCAGGCCGGTCGGCCGCGTACGACGGCCCCGACGCCACGCGGACGTGCACCCGCTACCGTTCCACCCGCGCGACCCCTCCCGTTTCGAGGGCCACCCACAGAGCGCCGTCGGGACCCAGGGCGATGCCGTGCGGCTCGGACGACGGTGACGGCAGGCTGTACTCGGCGATCTCGCCGCTCTCGGTGATGCGGCCGACGCGGTTGGCTCCCCATTCGGTGAACCAGCACTCCCCGGTGGAGGCCGCGACGATGGCGTGTGGTTTGGCCGCGCGGTCGGGGAGCGGGAACTCCTTGATCTCGCCATCCACCGAGATCCTGCCGATCTGGCCCGCTGCGATCTCGACGAACCACAAGGCGGTGCCGTCACTGGTGATGCCCACGGGTGCGGCGCCGGTCGTGGGGAGCGGGTACATCAGGATGTCTCCGTGGACGGTGATGCGGCCGATCGCGTTCGCCTGGTTGAGGGTGAACCACAGGGCCCCATCAGGGCCGGCGGTGATCGCCGAGGGAAAGGCACCCGCATGGGGAACGACGAACTCGGTGACCTCTCCGGTGCTGGTGACGCGGCCGATACGGTCGGTGTTCATCTCCGTGAACCACATCGCGTCGTCCGGACCGGCCGTGATGCCGAAGGGGCCGCTGCCGGGCGTCGGTACAGGGAAGGACTCCGTTTCACCGTCGACGGTGACGCGGCCGATCCGGTGGTCCTGGGACCGGGTGAACCACAGCGCTCCGTCGGGCCCAGAAGTAATGATCATGGGGCGGCACTCGGGCGAGTCCAGGGAGTATTCGGCGAGTTCGCCGTCGAGGTCGAGACGCGCGATGCGACCACTGTGGACAAGGGTGATCCACAGCGCACCGTCAGGTCCGGTCGTGATGCCGTAAGGCCCGGCCCCCTCGTCTCCCACGGGGATCTCCCTGATGGCCGGGGCATCGGAATGGTGCACAGCAACTCCTTTATGAGGGCGGGATCAATCGACGTTCCTGACCGATCCCGCAGTTCGGTCTCGCACCAGGTCGAGAATGATCGTGGCGAGGTCGGCAGGCCGGGTCATGGGGACGTTGTGGTTCGAGTCGATGTCGATCAGCCGGCGGTCGGGGACGGCATCGACGACGGCACGCACCTCGTCGCGCCGCGAGGCGTAGAAGCCGTCTTCGGCCAGCACGATCGTCATCGGACAGGTGACGCGGTCGTACACATCGACGGCCGGGAGGACTTCCGCATCGGGCTCCACGGCAGCGACAGTCGCGACCTCCTCGATGGTCGGCCGCCGTACCCACCAGTGACCGCGACGCATGAAGGAGCGCCGCGTGACCTCCTCGACGAGTCCGGGCCGTGCCCCCGCGTTGAGCCGGTCCCCACCGGCCTCCCGCACGCACTGCTCAACGTAGGCACGCATCCGGTCGTCTCCGGCCTCCCAGCCGTAGCGGAACACGGTCCGTAAACGGTCCATCGCCTCGGTGGTCCGTACGGCGGCATGCTGGGCGAGTGACGCGTCACGGTCGTCGAGCACCACGCCGTCCACGATGCAGAGGGCGGCCGGTTCCACAAGACCGCAGGCGGTGGCGGCCGTTACCGCGTACCCGCCGGTGGAATGGCCCACCAGCACGGGGCGGTCCCAGGCCAGCGCGGTGACGACGTCACCGATGTCCCGCCAGTACTGTTCGGAACTGGTGGAGTCGAGCCGGGTCCGGCCATGACCACGCAGGTCGAGGGCGATCGGATGGCACTCGCCCACCAGATGCGACGCCACATCCCTCCAGGCGGCGGCGTTGTGTCCACTGCCGTGGACAAGCAGCACGCCCTCACCGTGACCGCCGAAGTCCACACCGGACAGGACACCGTCCTTGACGGGAATCTCGATCTCTGTTCCGGTCACCACCGCACCCTGTCCGCGAGGAGACGGCGAGGGCAACTGCTTTTCTCGCAGGAAGGCGTTCTGCACGAGGCGGTTGGCGCACCCGACGGCCGGTTCACCACTCGCCTGTGACCAGGGACGCCGCCGCCCTGAGGGCACTCATCGACTGGATTCCCCACCCCTGCTCTGATTCCCCATCCTTGCTCCGTTCCCCAGTCTGCTTGTCCGGGACGTTCTCTTCCCGTGCAGCGATCCGTACGACCCTTGACGGCGCGGGTGCGCGGGGCACGCCTGCGCAGCGGGGTTTGCATGTGCCCTAGCGGCATGTGGTCCAGTAGGCGGCGAGCACGACATTGAGAGGTTCCCTCGCATGCCCCTTCCTGCGATTCCCCGCCGGGTCAAGATCGGCGACGCCGCCGCGTTCGCCGGGACCACACCCCGAGCCATCCGCCACTACCACGCCATCGGGCTCCTCGCCGAACCGGAACGCGGCAGCGACGACCGCCGCCGCTATGTGTACGACGACATGATCCGCCTGCTGTGGATCCGCAAGATGGCTGATGCGGGTATCCCTCTGGACGACATCCGGGCCGGTTTCGAGGGCGCCACCGGTATCGAGCAGTCCCTGGCCCGGCTGGAGGAGTCCCTCGTCTCCAAGGCGGCCGCCATCGAAGCCCAGCTGGCCGCCGTGCACCGCCTCCGCGAGGTGGGCAGTCCCCTGGGCCTGCTCTCACCGCTGGTCAGTGGCCGCCTGCACGATCTGCCGCCCGGGTCCTTGCGCCCGGCCGATCTCGACACCCTTCTGGTCACGGAGCGCATCTTCGGCTCCCTGGGCGCCGCCGTCCAGGCCAACCGGTTCATCGTCCTGGCCACCCACCCCGAGCTGCGGGCCGAGGAGGACCGCCTGGCCGAGGCCGAGGCGGTCCTGGACGACACCATGTCTCCCGACGACCCCCGCGTCGAAGACCTGGCCGCCCAGCGGTGTGCTCATGAGACCGCCTTGGGAGCCGCCATCGACGGATCCGGCCTGGACGAGGCCCTCGACGTCCTCCTGGACCAGGAGGACGAGCACGCCGGCGAGGAGGAAGGTGAGGCGAGGATGAGCCCGATGGAGGCCATCGGCAAGATGCCGTACGACTTCTCCCCGGCCCGCGTCCGGTACGAGGAACGTGTCATCGAACTGCTGCACTCGGCCGATCGGGACGGCGACACCCCACGGACCTGCTGACCGGAATCGGCGCTCGGGGCGAGCCCAACAGGAGCAGCTCGGGACGGAACAGCATGAACATAACTACGGTGCTGCCGAGGGCCGTCGCGAACACCGCTAGACAGAGCCGCTGCCTCAGCGCTGAGGAGTGCGTGTTCGAAGAGCTGTTGTGGTGGTCGGGAGGGGCAGCCACCGGCGCTCCTCGCGCTGGAGGTCAGGAGCTTGTTCCGTACGCGGCATGCGCACGGCCAGTTCGTCCCCGAGGCGCCACTGCTGGTTGTCCCACCCGCCCGGTACTTCCCGGATGGCCGGCCCCGCGAGGTCAGGGTGCTGTTCCCGCAGCAGGGCGTGGACCAGATCCGCGGTGATCTCGATTTCGGAGTCGGTCATGCGCAGCCACAGTACCGGGGCGGGTACCGACGCCAACGACTCCGGTACGAGGTGCCGCCCTGCCTGCTCCATGGGCGCGGGCCGGGGCCGGCACGAGACGGGTGCTGACGGGCGGGAGGCGTTACCTCCGACCTCGGGCTCGATCGAAGCCCGGAAGGACCGGGAGGGGCGTCGTCAGGCCTTGGCCTCCAGTTGGTCCGTGGCCTGCAGGTGGTCCGAGGCGGGCACGGGGTCGACCGAGGCATCGGGCGTGCCGTCCGGCTCCCCCTTCGGGAGCCAGCGCAGGGCCGCCGCGCCGAGGGCGGCGTGCAGCGCGCTCGCGGTGATCGCGACGATGTGCAGGCCGGTCACGAAGGCCGCCTTGGCGTCCGCGGCCACCGCCGCGCCGAGGCCCGGGAGCTGGAGGGTCTCGTCGAGGGTGGGGGCCAGGCCGGGTCCCTGCAGGCGGAAGACGAACGCGGCCAGCGAACCGAGGAGCGCGATGCCCAGGGCGTTGCCGATCTCGTTGCTGGTTTCGGCGATGGCGCCGGCCGCACCGGCCCGCTCCGCGGGGACCGCGCCGACCGCGGTGTCGGCGACCACCGCGAAGGAGATGCCGTAGCCGATCCCGGCGACGGCGGTGGAGGCGACGTACCAGCCGATGCCGCCGGTGACGCTGGTGGCGAGCAGCGCCAGGAGGCCGGCGGCGATGGCGAAGTGGCCGGCGACCAGCACCGCCCGCTTGCCGAGGCGGTCGACGATCCCCGGGACCACGACGGAGGTGACGGTGAGAACCGCTGCCCCGGGGAGCGCCAGCAGGGCGGTGTGCAGGACGTCCAGGCCGAGGACGGACTGCAGGTGGATCCCGGCCAGGTAGGCGGCCGCCGACCAGGCGGCCAGCGGCAGCAGCCCGGTGATGATCGCGATGGTGAAGACACGGTCCCGGAAGAGCGAGAAATCGATCAGCGGGTGCGCGAGCCGGCGCTGTCGGATCGCGAACCAGACCAGCAGAACGGCACCGCCGGCCATCGCGCCGACCGGCAGGGCGGCGATCCCCTCGGCAGCCACGTGCTTCAGGCCGTAGATGGTGAACAACAGCCCGGCCGCCGAGGTGGCCACGCTGAGCGCGTCGACGCGTCCGGGGTGAGCGGCGCGGACCTCGCCGAGCAGCACCGGAGCGAAGACCAGGAACAGGGCGATGACCGGCAGGTTCACCAGGAACACCGAGCCCCACCAGAACCGCTCCAGCAGCAGCCCACCGACGACCGGACCGACCGCGAACCCGGCGGCGAACGCGGCCGCGAAGATCCCGATGGCCCGCGCCCGGCGACGCGGCTCGGGGAACAACTCGCTCAGCACGGCAAGCGCCGAGGGCAGCAGGGTGGCACCGGCGACACCCATCATCACCCGGCACACGATCAGCAGTTCCGGTGTCGGGGCGAACGCCGCCGCGGTGGAAGCCAGCCCGAAAGCGGCCGCGCCGACGGTCAGCAGCCGCAGGCGTCCGTACCGGTCGCCGATGGTGCCGAACGCGATCAGCAGGGAGCCGACGGCGAAGCCGTAGCTGTCCAGGATCCACAGTGCCTGGTCGGCGGTCGGGGTGAGGGCCTGGGAGACCCGTGGCATCGCCAGGAAGAGGATCGACCCGTCCATGGAGACCAGGAGGACCGGACCGAGAACCACCAACAGGCCGAGCCAGGAGCGGACATCCGACCGTCCGGCGGCTGCCGACCGCGTGCGCTCTCGCTGCTTGTGCGTCTTCTTCGTCGTCATGGCCATCACGCTCGGCGCCGGCGCGCCCCTCAGCCATCCCACCCCTGTGGGTACACCCGACAGGTACACCCTCAGCGCCCCCACCGGCGCGATCCACGACCTACCGTCGACGCCATGGAGAGCCTGGGAGCGTTTCTGAAGAACCGTCGGGACCGGATCACGCCCGCCGAGATCGGACTGCGCACGTACGGCACCTCGCGACGCGTCCCCGGACTCCGGCGCGAGGAGCTCGCTCAGCTCGCCGGGGTCAGCGCCGGCTACTACACGCGCCTGGAGCAGGGGCTGGCCGAGTCCGCCTCCGAGCAGGTGCTGGACGCGCTGGCGCGGGTGCTGCGGCTGGACGAGGTGGAGAGCGCCCACCTGCACAATCTCGCCCGGCAGTCCGGCCGTTCCGGCCTGAGCGAGCCCCCGGACGAGACGCCGCACGATCGCGACCGCGCCCTCCTTGCCGCCCTGGACCAGGCCACGCCCGCGGTGCTCCTCGGCCGCCGCGGGGACATCCTGGACTGGAACCGCGCCGGGCACGCCCTGCTGGGCGAGGGCCTCGCGTTCGACGCCCCGCAGGACCCGGACCGGCGGCCGTCCGTCCCGCGGGCCTTCTTCCTGGACCCGCTCGCGACCGACTTCTACCGCAACTGGTCCGAGCTGGCCGAGATCCACGTCGGCTACCTGCGGCTCACCGCGGGCCGTTACCCCACCGACGCGCGGCTCGCCGCTCTGCTCGGCGAGATCATGATGGGCAGCGACACGTTCGCCGGGCTGTGGGCCGCGGGCGAAGTCCGCGATTGCACCACCGCCGCCATGCACATCCAGCACCCGACCGCCGGCGCTCTGAGCGTCACCTACCAGGTCTGGCTCCAACCCGACAGCCCCGACCACCGCCTGGAGTTCTACACCCCGAACGACCCCGGCTCCGCCGATGCCCTGCGGACCCTGATGCCGTAGACCGCAGACCGTTTCAGCTCGGGGAGGCCGGGAACGGACGCTTGACGCTTCAACATATTCGCTGTGATCATGCGCCTGACGTCCTGAGAATGGAGCCTTCCATGCGTTTACGGTCCCTCGCCCTCGCAGCGATACCCGCAGCTTTCCTCGGTGTCATGGCATCCGCGCCCGCCGCGTCGGCGTGGGCGCCCGGGAACTGCCAGACGGGCACGTTCTGCGTCTGGCCCGAGTACTGGTACGGCGACACGGACATGCAGCCGTCGCTGGTGACCGACCGTAAATGGTCGGGCAGCGCCGTCGGCCACATCTTCTACAACTACACGTCCCAGGACGTCACGATGACGTACGTCGTCATCGCCGAAGGGGAGCAGGGCCCCGCCCGCACGGCGTGCGTGAGCAGCAACCACGGCAGTTACTTCACGCAGCCCATGTACGTGACGGACATTGCCTGGCGCGAGGACGACGGCAGCCCCTGCTGGTAGCCGTCCCGGGGCGCCGCGGACGCGGACGGGCTCCTGGTGGACCGGCGGGTGCCGAGTCCGCGCCGTCCTGCCAGGAGCTTCCGCGAGTGTTCTGTCAGGAGTCCTCGGACGCGCAGTTCTCGTCAAGGAGAACTGGAAGGACGACGACCCGGAGACGGCCGTTCGGGGCGCGTCGTCCGCCGGGGCCGGGGCCGGGGGAACAGGTCGAGCTGGGCCCGGACGACGCGTCCGTGCCCGCCCGCTACGCGGCTGACCGACCAATCGCTGCTGAGCGCGTCCACCAGGAGCAGCCCGCGCCCGTTCTGGTCGTCGGGGCCCGGCCTGCGGAGCAGGGGCAGTTCGGGTCCGCGGGCCTGATCCTCGACCTCGATGCGGACCAGGTCCGCCGTCACGTGCACCCGGCACACGATCCGGTCGCCGGCCGAGTGGGTGAGCGCGTTGGTGACGAGTTCCGAGGTCACGATGACAGCGTTGTCGCACACCTCGTCGTCCACACCGCGCGCGGTGAGCAGTTCGCGCACGCCCTCGCGGGCGGTGCGCACGGACGCCGGGGACGCCGACAGGTCGAACGCGCGGGTCTCACGCGGGGGTCGGGACGTGGAGAGCCCGGAGGCGAGGCGGCCGAAGCCGTCCGGCTGGGGGAGTGGAGCCGTTGGCTCGCCTCCGGGTGATCTGGGGGAGGGCTCGTCCGTGGCGTGCCGCGGCGGGCTGGGTAAGGGGAGCCGAGCCATCTCCGTGGGCCTTTCGTCTGCCTGCGCACCTGGGGGGTCCGTCACGTACCGGCCATGGTCAACCGGCCGGTGCTGCACGGCCCTTCAGCGGGCCGGGGGACGGTGGGGACACTCTGGCACCCGTCAACCTCAGCTCGCAACCGGCAAGTTGAAAATTGCATTCGACAGCGTGCATGCTGCTTGCGACGACAGGTGATCGCATGTGTCCGTACCGGGTGCGCACATGAGACGGTGAGCGCGGAACACCCGACGCGAGGGGGCGAGGCGTGACCGGGGAGACCGACTGGGGCGGTGCCCCATCCGTCCTGCGCATGATCCTCGGCAGACAGCTCGAGGAGTTACGCGGCCGGGCCGGCCTGACCTACGAGGAGGCAGGGGCGGCCATCGGGGTCAGCCACTCCACGATCCGCCGCATGGAGGCCGCCAAGGTGGCCCGCCTCCGACTGGCGGACGCCGAGAAACTGCTGCGGGTCTACGGCGTGACGGACGAGCAGGAGATCGACACCTTCCTGAAGTCCGTCCGCGAGGCCAACAAACGGGGCTGGTGGCACACCTACCGTGACGTCATGCCGGACTGGTTCGCCGCTTATCTGAGCCTGGAGCAGGCGGCGCTGCAGATCCGCGCCTACGAGAGCCAGTTCGTCCACGGACTGCTGCAGACGCAGGCGTACGCCCGTGCCCTGCTGACCGCGGCCAACCCGCACGCCCCGGCCGAGGCGACCGCGCGCCGGGTGGCGCTGCGGATGCGCCGGCAGGAACTGCTGACACGGCGGACGCCACCGCGGGTGTGGGTGGTGATGGACGAGACGGTGCTGCGGTGGCCCGTCGGCGGCGCGGACGTGATGCGCGACCAGATCGACCACCTCATCGAGGTCCAGCGACTGCCCCATGTGACGCTGCAGATCATGCCGTTCGCCAACGGCCCGCACCCGGCCATGAGGGCCGGCGCCTTCCAGCTCTTCCGCTTCCGGGCCCGTGAACTGCCCGACGTCGTCTACCTCGACGGTCTGGTGGGCGCCGTCTACCTCGACAAGGGCGACGACGTGGTGGTGTACCGCGAGGCCCTCGACCGGGTGAGCGCCCAGGCCACGCCCACGAAGAGGACCGAGGCCGTTCTCGACCGGATCCGCAAGGACCTGTGAGCCCCCCGGCGGAGCCCCCGCCCGGACAGCCGACAGACGAAGGAGACACCCCGTGCCCGAGAGTGGATGGTCGGCCGACCGCATCGACACCGAGAACGCGCACTCCGCGCGGATCTACGACTACATCCTCGGTGGCAAGGACTACTACCCGGCGGACCAGGAGGCGGGCGACGCCATGGCACGGGAGTGGCCCGCGCTGCCCGTCCACATGCGCGCCAACCGGGACTGGATGAACCGGGCCGTGCGCTGGCTCGTCGAGGAAGCGGGGATGCGCCAGTTCCTGGACATCGGCACCGGCATCCCCACCTCCCCGAACCTTCACGAGATCGCCCAGTCGGTGGCTCCGGAGTCACGCGTGGTCTACGTCGACAACGACCCCATCGTCCTCACCCTCTCCCAGGGGCTCCTTTCCAGCACCCCCGAGGGACGGACCTCGTACATCGAGGCCGACTTCCGTGACCCGGCGAGCATCCTCGACGCCCCCGAACTGCGGGAGACCCTCGACCTGGACCGGCCGGTGGCCCTGACGGTCATCGCCATCGTCCACTTCGTCCTCGACGAGGACGACGCCGTCGGCATCGTCCGGCGGCTGCTGGAGCCGCTCCCGTCGGGCAGTTGCCTGGCGATGTCCATCGGCACGGCGGAGTTCGCCCCCGAGGAGATCGGGCGGGTGGCCCGCGAGTACGCGGCCCGCAACATGCCGATGCGACTGCGCACCATTGACGAGGCCCACGAGTTCTTCGAGGGCCTGGACCTGGTCGAGCCGGGCATCGTCCAGGTGCACAAGTGGCACCCGGACGGCACCGGCGAACAGGGCATCCGCGACGCGGACATCGGGATGTACGGAGCGGTCGCCCGCAAGCCGTAGGGTCCGGCGGTCGCGGTCGCGGTCGCGGTCGCGGTCGCGGGCGGGGGTCCGGGGCCGGGGGGTGCGGCAGTCGGCCGGGGGCCGGTGCCGAGGCCGCCCGGACCCGTACGCCGGTGGAGACCGCGCCCGCCGGCCGCGGCGACCTCAGCTCACCACCGTCTCCCAGGTGTCGACGGCGTAGTGGACCGCCATCCCGTTGCGGTCGTACAGGCGGGGGGCTCCGGTGGCGTTCTCCGTGTCCACACCGAGCCCGACGGTGTCCCGCCCCCGCGCGGCGAAGGCCGCGAAGGCGTGCCGCAGCAGGAAGCCGCCCAGGCCCCGGCCACGGGCCGCGGGCAGCACACCGACAGCGCGGATCCACCCCATGGCCTCACGGTCGTCGCGCGCCAGCAGGAAGCCCGCGTCGCCCAGCTCGTCGGTGGAGACGATCCACATCAGGGACCAGTCCAGCCCCTCGGCGTCCATGTCGTGCAGCCACATGTCGTACGCGCGAGGCTGGAAGCCGAAGTGGTCGGCGAACGACGCCTGGTACAGCTCGTGCACGCGCAACCGGTCCGCCTCGGCCGCGCAGTCGCGCACCCGGACACCGGCGGGGACCTCGGGGGGCAGGTCCTGGGCGGGGTCCACCGGCCGGCTCAGTACGTGGTACCGGCGTACGACCCGCCAGTCCCGCGCCCGGAGCAGCGCGGTGTCCAGGGTGGGCGCCACATTGAGGTGCAGGTGCACCACGGCCCGCCCGGCGCCGTTCTCCCGGGCCTTCTCCAGCGCCCTGGCCTCCATCGTTTCCAGCATCAGGGCGGCGGGCCGCTGGTGTTCGGGCAGGATGTACTGGTCGATGCCGATGCGTTCACCGCCGGACTCGTCCCACAGCAACCCGTACGCCACCAGTAGGCCGTCGTCCTCCACCAGCCAGGAGTCGCGCTCCAGATCGATTCCCGGACGCTTGAGGTCGGCCTCGACGGTGTGCAGGTCGGTCTCGGCTCGGCCGATCTCGATCTCGTCGACCTTGTTGAGCAGGTCGGTGATGGCGGGCGCGTCGGTGAGCGCCGCGGGACGCGGTGAGTAGGGCATGAGGACCAAGGGTCAGGGGACGGGGCCCGCGGCGCAACGGCTTTTCCCACCCGGGGCGCGCGGGGCGGGCGGATCGGCCGCGGCCCGGGCGCAGCGACGCGCCAGGAGCGCGAAGGCGTCCCTGAGCTGCGGCGGGCCGACGACCTCCATGTCGGCGTCGAACCGGCCGAAGGAGGCGGCCAGGGCGGGCCACGACCACGAGCCCAGGACCAGCCGGCAGCGGTCCGGGCCGAGTTCCTCCACGACGCCGTCATGGGCGAAGGGGGAGACGGCGGCGGCGGGCAGGGAGAGGATCACCTCGCCGGTGCAGGGCCACTCGCCGCTGCCGCCCCCGCCCCGGAACCGGTCGGTGACGAAGGCCGCCACATCGCCTCCGGGCAGTTCGCGCGGGGTGAACCGGGGCCCGGTGGGGGTGCGCGGGGTGATCCGGTCGGCGCGGAAGGTGCGCCAGTCGCCGCGCTCCAGGTCGAAGGCGACCAGGTACCAGCGCCCGCCCCAGGTCACGAGGTGGTGCGGTTCCACCCGTCTCGGCGTGGCTTCCCCGGACCCGGATTCCGGCGGGGTGGCGGGGGTGTGGTCGAAGCGCAGCACTTCGCGGGCGTGCACGGCGGAACTCAGCGTCATCAGCAGCCTGCCGTCGACGGGCGGGCGCGGTCGGGCGGTGGGCTGCTCGACGGCGGTCACCTGGAGCAGGTCGATGCGGTGGCGCAGCCGTGCGGGCATGACCTGCCGGACGGTGGCCAGCGCGCGGGCCGCGTCGTCCCGGACCCCGGCGCCGGTGGTGGCGGCGGTCCGGAGCGCCACGGCGAGGGCGACGGCCTGCTCGTCGTCGAACAGCAGCGGCGGCAGTCGCGTGCCCGCGTCCAGCCGGTACCCGCCGTCGGGCCCCTTGAAGGCCACGACCGGATACCCCAGCTCGCGCAGCCGGTCGACGTCACGGCGCACGGTGCGCGGACTGACGTCCAGCCGCTCGGCCAGCAGCGCGCCCGGCCAGTCGCGGCGTGCCTGGAGCAGGGAGAGCAGCGACAGCAGTCGCGCTGATGTCTTCGGCATGCCGCCGATTCTGCCTCGGGAAGAGGACACGTCCTGACCGCTTCGCCTGCGACGGTTCTCCCGTGCCCGACGCGAGACGCCGGGCGACCACATGCGCCGGGTGCTGACGCACCTCATCGCCGAGACCGCCCAGCACGCCGGACACGCCGACATCCCGCGCGAGACGCTCGACGGACGGACGTCCGGCTGACGGCCACCGCGCCGCACCCGGTGCACGTGACACGCCCGCCCGTCCCTCGACCCCACACCCGTACTGGAGACATCCCGATGACCGTGCTCACCCTCCGGGCGCTCAACCGCGCGACGCTTGCCCGGCAGTTGCTGCTCTACCGCGCCGACCTGCCCGTGCGCGACGCCGTGGGCCACCTCGGCGGGCTGCAGGCGCAGGAACCGCAGGAGCCGTTCGTCGGACTCTGGTCGCGGCTGCGCGCCTTCGCCCCGGCGGCGCTGGACGACCGGCTCACCGGCCGGCAGCTGGTGCGGACCCACCTCATGCGCCGCACCGTCCACCTCGTCACCTCGGACGACGCCCTGGCCTGGCGCGCCCGCCACGCCGCCATGCTGCGCCTGCGGGTGCTCGGCGTGTACCGGCGCGACTTCGCCGGGGTGGACCTCGACCGGCTCGCCGCGGCCGGCCGGGAGGTGATGGCCGACGGCGAGCCCCGCACGATGAGCGAACTGGCCCGGGCGGTCGCCGCACGGCAGCCGGGGCCGACGGGGCGGGCGCTGGGGGAGATGCTGGTCGCCGCGCTCCTGCCGGTGGCGCAGCTGCCGCCGCGCGGGCTGTGGCGGACGAAGGCGGGAGTGCGCAACGCGCTGCTCTCGTCCTGGCTGGGGCGCGAGGTCGACCCCCTGCCCCCGGACGCCACCGACCCCGTCGGCCAGGCGCTGGTGCGGCGCTATCTCGCCGCGTTCGGCCCGGCGGCCACGGCCGATCTGCGCGCCTGGTGCGGGCTGGCCGGTCTGCCGGCCGCCGTCGTCGCGATGAGGGAGGAACTGGTCGCCTTCCGCGACGAGCGGGGCCGGGAACTGCTGGACCTTCCCGGCGCGCCGCGCCCCGACCCCGGCACACCCGCCCCGGTCCGGTTCCTGCCAGCGTTCGACAACGCCGTCCTCGGCTACCACGACCGCGGCCGGATCATCGACGACGCCCACCGCGGCCTGTCGGTCGCCGGTGAGCGCGTCGTCCTGGTCGACGGCCGGGTGGCCGCGACCTGGACCGTCGACGCCGGCACCGGCGCCGTGACCGTCACCCCGCTGCGGCCCTTCTCGGTGACGGACCGGGACACGGTGGCCGAGGAGGGGCGGGCCCTGGCCGGCTTCCTCTCCGACGGTGCCGGCGGGGACGTGCGGATCTCCGCACCCCGCTGACGGGGGACGCCCCAGGACGCTCCCGCCGGCGGGTGGTGCGGTCAGTGCGCGGTGCGTGCGTGATGGTGTTCGGCGAGGACCGCCGCCATGAGTTCCGGGTCGAGGACCGAGGCGTCGGCGAGGCGGGTGGAGGCGGTCAGGGAGTTCAGCAGGGCCTTGGTGACGCGCAGGGCGGGGGCGGGCCGCCGCAGGACGGGCTTGGCCCAGTCGGCGACGGCCGCGTCGAGAGCGTCGGCGGGGACGACCTTCTGCAGGATCGACAGGGTGTGGGCCTCCTCGGCGTCGAAGACGCGTCCGGTGAGGATGATGTCGCGCACCCGGGCGGCACCGGCCTCGCTGATCAGTCGGGGAAGCAGCCCGCCCCACGCGGTGGGCAGACCGAGGGCGAGTTCGGGCAGGCGGAAGCTCGCGGTGTCGGCGCCGACGCGCAGGTCGCAGGCGAGGGCGAGGGCGAGCCCCGCCCCGATGGCCCGCCCCTGGACGCGGGCGATGGTGACGGCGGGGTTGGAGGTCAGCGCCTCGCACACGCGCCGCGCCATGGTGCCGGAGGCGCGGACGCCGCCCCCGGTGGGGTCGTGGGCGAGGTGCTCGGCGAACTCGCTGCGGTCGCCGCCGAGACAGAAGTCGTCACCGGCGGCGGCCAGCACCAGGACCCGTACCTCCGGATCCTGCTCGTCGAGGACGGTGAGGAGGTCGCCCAGCATGACGTCGGTGACGGCGTTGCCCTGCTCGGGGACGTTCAGTTCGACGGTGAGGAGGGGGCCCTGCCGGTGGGTGCGCAGGGTCATGAGGGTCCGGTCGACGGGGAGCGCGTGGATCTCGGCGAGAGGCAGGGCGTTCATGTCGTGACCTTCAGGGAGGTGATGCGACGGAAGACGACCCGGGAGGTGTCGTAGGCGGGGGGAGCGGTGGGCCGCAGCGTGGGGAAGCGCCGCAGCACCTGGGTGAGCAGTTCACGGGCCTCGAGCCGGGCGAGGGCCGCTCCGAGGCAGTAGTGGGCGCCGCCGCCGAAGGTGAGGTGGCCGCCGCCGCGCCGGATGTCGAAGAGCTCCGGGTCGGGGTTGCGGCGGGGGTCGTGGGCCGCCGCCCCGTACAGCACGTGGACGGTGGTGTCCTTGGGGACCGGGGTGCCGGCGAGGACGGTGTCGTCGGCGGCGATACGGGAGTTCAGCCAGACGGGCGGGTCGTAGCGCAGCGTCTCCTCGACCGCGTCGTCGATGTGCTGCGGGTGCGCGCGCAGCCATGCCGCGCGGGAGGGGTCCTGGGTGAGCAGCCACACGGCGTTGGTGAGCAGGACCGCGGTGGTCTCCAGCGAGGCGATGGTGATGAACATCGTCAGGTCGTAGACCACTTGGTCGGCGGTGGCGCGGTCGTCGGGGTACTGGGCGTCCCAGTAGTGGATCCAGCCGGTGAGGACATCGTTGCCAGGGCGGGCCCGCCGCTGCCGGATCAGCTCGGTGAAGTAGGCCCGCATCTCCAGCGTGGCCTGCGCCGACACGGCGAGTTCGCTCTTGGTGGGCAGCAGTTCCTGGGCGTAGACCTGCCGGTGGGTGAAGTCGAGGATGCGCGCGTGGTCCTCGGCGGGGATGCCGAGCCACTCGCCGACGGTCCGCACCGGGAGCCGCTCGCCGACCGTGCGGACGAAGTCGGCCTCCCCGTCGGCGCGCAGCCGTGCGCCGAGGTCGTCCAGCAGGGAGGCGGTCAGGGCGGCGATGCCGGGACGCATGGCCTCCAGCGTGCCGCGGTCGAACGGATTGCCCAGGGCCCGGCGCTGGCAGGTGTGGGTGGGCGCGTTGAGGCGGATGAGGGTGCGGGTCATCTCCTGGGTGGCGGGTGCCTGCCACCGCTCCGGGTCCGGCTGGCGTTCCTGCCAGGCGAAGTCCGGCACCAGCCAGTTCCTGCCGCGCAGGACCTGGCTGCATGCCTCGAACCCGGTGACGAAGTAGCCGCCCCAGGGGGCACGGACGACGTCCCCCAGGGCGCGCATGTCCTCCCAGACGGGGAGGGGATTGGCGTGGCCTTCTTCGGAACGCAGGCGGCGGAGGAGGGAGATGACGGCTCGGCGGTCGGTGGTGGTGCCGCGTATGTTGCCAACGGCGGTCACGCAGAGCTCCTTTGGCTGGGCGCTACCGATCGATACCGCCGGAACCTACCCTTCCTCCCTCCTGTGTCATGCGCCTCTGCGTGTTGCTCCCGTCACATGCCGTGCATCAGACCCGGAATATGTCCAGGAAACTGCTCCAGAATCCCTTCTTCCGCGCCGGTTCCTGCCGGATCGGCGTGGCCGTCGCCGTGGCCGCCGGGAGGGGCTGCTGGGCGTTTCCGGCCGCCACCCGGTCCTGCAGCGCGGCCGCCATGCGGGTGGCCGGCGTGGGGCTGAAGGTCACGGGCAGCGAGACCAGGGCCCGGTGGAAGGGGCCGGGCCGCCACTGCAGTTCCTCCCCGGGCACGGCCAGGGTGAGGTCGGGCAGCGCGTTGAGGAGCCGTTCGATCGCCGTGGTCGCGATGACCTGCGCCGGGTCCTTGGCGGGGCAGGCGTGCGGGCCGGCGCCCCACGCGAGGTGGGCGCCCTTGCTGTGCGTGCGGCGGGCCTCGGCCAGCGCGGGGTCGCTGTTGGCGCCCGCGAAGGAGATCACGACCGGGGTGTTGGCCTCCACCACGTAGCCGCCCAGGTCGACGTCGCGCACCGGGTAGTGCGTGGCGTAGTTGGCGATGGGCGTCTGGTTCCACAGCACGTGGTCGAGGGCCTCCTCGATCAGCATGCCGCTCTGCCGGCCGCCCGCGCCGGACAGCAGCAGCACCAGGGCGTTGCCGATGAGGTTGCGCTCGGGCTCGACGCCCGCGCCCATCAGCATGACCAGCTGGTCCTTGAGCTCCTCGTCGGTCAGCCCGGCCGGGTGCTGGATCAGCCACGAGGTGACGTCGTCGCCGGGCTGGCGCCGCTTGAGCGCGATCAGCTCCATGAGGCAGGCGGTGAGGTCCTCGTTGGCGCGCAGCGCGTCCTTGCCGTCGAAGATCGCCGACATGGCGGTGGTGAGGGTGTCACCGATGTCCGCCGGGCAGCCGAACAGCTTGTTGAACAGCAGCAGCGGCAGCAGCTTGGCGTAGTCGTTGAGGAGGTCGGCGCGGCCCCGCTCGCTGAACTGGTCCAGGAGGTAGTCGGCGATCGGCTCGACGTCACGCCGGATCCGGGTGATGTTGAGCTGGGCCAGACTGTCGACCACGGCCTTGCGCAGCCGCAGATGCACGGCACCGTCGGTGAAGAGGCAGTTGGGCCGGTACGCCATCATCGGCAGCACCGGGTTGTCCATGCCGATGCGGCCCTCGTTCAGCGCCTTCCAGCGGCGGGCGTCCCGCGCGAACAGCTCGGTGTTCTGCAGCACGCGCAGCGCCGTCTCGTGGCCGACGACCAGGGTGGCGTCGGCGCCGGGGGCGAGCTCCACGGGGCCGGCCGGGGCGTGGGCGCGCAGCCGGTCGTAGACCCCCTGGGGGTCGGCGGCGAACGAGGCGTCGTGCATGGGGCATCTGCTGACGGTGCCGGCAGATGTGGGCTGTGGATCCATGAAGTCTTCCTTAGTGATCCGGGAACCACGGTTCCCGGGCCGGGGACGCGGAGCGGTCAGGCCGCACGTTCGAGCAGGTGTCTCACCAGTGCGATGAGCGCCTGGGCCGAGGACTGCTGCTCGCGGGCGTCGCAGTAGACGACGGGGGTGTCCGGGAGCAGGTCGAGCGCCTCACGGACCTCCGCCACGCTGTACGTGGCGGAGGGGTCGAAGCAGTTGACGGCGATGGCGTACTCCAGGCCGTACCGCTCGATGAGGTCGATGACGGGGAAGGTCTCCTCCAGCCGTCCCGGGTCGACCAGGAGCAGCGCCCCCAGGGCGCCGCGGGCCATGTCCTCCCACAGCTGCATGAAGCGCTGCTGTCCCGGGGTACCGAACAGGTACAGCACCAGGTCGTCGCTGAGGGTGAGGCGGCCGAAGTCCAGGGCGACCGTGGTGGTGGTCTTGTCCGTCACGCCCCTGAGGTCGTCGACGTGGACGGACGCCTGGGTCATCTTCTCCTCGGTGCGCAGCGGAGTGATCTCCGACAGCGAGCCGATGAAGGTCGTCTTGCCCACGGCGAAATGCCCGACGACCAGAATCTTGGCGGCGTTGGTCACCGCGCTGGAGACGTAGATGGACTTCTGGGCCGTCTCAGCCGATGAGGGATTGGAGTCCATGCAGAACCTTCTCGAGGGTCGCTCTGTCAACGTTCTGGGCCCGGGGCGGCTCGGCCCGGCGCAGCAGGTGCCCCTGTTCCGATAAGTCGGTGAGCAGCAGCCGAGCCACCCCTACGGGCAGGCCGAGGTGGCCGGCCACCTCGGCGACCGACAGGTAGCCACCCGCGCACAGCTCCCAGATCGCCCGGACCTCGGGACCGGCTCCGAGCGGAAGGGTCCGCTCGGGAGCCAGGGTGACCAGGGTGTGCAGTGCCAGTTCGTCCGCGGACGGCAGGCTCCGGCCACCCGTGATCACATAGGAGCGGACGAAGTCACTGGTGACGGATGCTTCTTCGCCGGGCGTGGTCATACGCCGACACCGTTGTCCGAGCGCGGCGCCACGCTCATCGCCTTGCTCAGCGCCACCACCGTCTTCTGCATCCGGAACGACATGGCCTCCATGTCGACGTCCAGTGCCGCCGAGACGGCGAGGTAGGCGCCCTGTCCGGCGGCGATCAGGAAGATCCAGCCGCCGTCGTACTCCAGCAGCGTCTGCTTCCAGATGCCGTGCCCGGCCCCCACGAAACCGGCGACCGCCCGGCTGAGGGACTGCATCGAACTCATCGCGGCGGCGTTGGTCTCGGCGTCGTCGCGCGAGATGTCGTCCGAACGCTGCAGCAGCAGGCCGTCACCCGAGACGAGGACCGCGTGGCGGGCACCACGCACCTCGAGCACGTCGTTCAGCACCCACGACAGGTCGGTGTTCACTGGTGGTCAGGTCCTTCCGTGGTGTTCGTGGTCCGCCCGAGCTGAGTGCCGCGTGCGAACGCCCCCAGGCGCGACGCGGTCACCTCGCCGGCCGACTCTGACGTCTGCTCGTCGATACCGGCCGCGTCCTCCGGGGCCGGTACCACCGCGATGGGGCCCTGGCGCCGGCGGCGCTTGGGCAGCCCGCCGGTGGTCGTGCCCACCACGTGGGAGGGGCCCACCGGGACGGGGGCCAGCCGGTGCGGCGTGCTCTCCTGCTCCTGGGCCGCGGGTTCCCGGACCGGCTCGGCGGGAGCGACGGCGTCGGCCGTCAGGAGTTCTTCCGGTACACGGATCACTGCACGCACTCCGCCGTAGGGGGACACCGAACCGACGGAGACACTGAATCCGTACCGCGCGGCGAGCATGCCGCACACCGCGAACCCGAACCGGGGCGGGTCACCGAGACCGGTGATGTCGACCGGGCCGTCCGCGGACAGCAGGGCCGCGGCCCGGTCCTTGGTCTCCTGGTCCATGCCCAGACCGGCGTCGTCGACGATGAAGCACACGCCCGTCGGTACGGACTGGATGTTGACCTCGACGGGCGTGCCCGGGGCGCTGTAGGTGGTGGCGTTGTCCAGCAGCTCGGCCAGCACCACCGCGATCGGCTCCACGGCCTTGCTGGAGACGGCGACGCTGACCTGGGCGTGGATACCCACCCGGTTGAAGTCCTTGATGCGGCCCTGCGCGCTGCGGGCCACGTCGTAGACGGTGGCCACTCCCTCACGCCGGCCCAGCCATCCGCCGCACAGCACCGAGATGCCCTTGGCCCGGCGGCTGAACTGGCTGCCGGTGTGGTCCACCGACATCAGGTCGGCCAGCACCTCGGTGTCGTCGCCGTACTTCTTCAACAGGCCGTCCAGCAGCAGCTGCTGCTCCTCGGCCAGCGACTGGAGCGTGCCCATCGCTGACTTCAGTACGGCCTTGGTCGCCGACTCCGCGTCCGCCCGCACATCCGCAAGGTCACCGCGGTGCTGCGTGTCCAGGACGGAGATGTGCCCCTGGAGCTGGTCGATCCTGCCCTGGGCGTGGCCCAGTCCCGTCTCCAACTCCTTCTTTGTTCTTCGGAGCGCCACATTGGTTCTCCGCGCCCGCTGCACTGCGAACACCGCAGCGACGAGCACCACAAGCAAGATCCACAGCAGTGGATCCTCGATCAATGACGTCATGAGACTCTCTTCAAGTCGCATCGCGCCGGGAGTGCGGAAGGCCCCCGTGCCCGTAGGACTGCGTCCGGCCGTCAGGCGGCGCGGACCCTATGGGCGGACCAAGCCTCAACTCCTCAGCGATGGGGCCTTAGAGACTGTCCCCCGTACGCGTTCATGACGCGCCGCCAGCCTACTGAAAGTTCGATGATCTTAACAGCTGAGGGATGACAACACGCCTGTCCGGGTAACCACTTGACGACCCTCACCAGACCCACACACCCGGGCGTGTTACGGGCGCCGAGGGGCCGTGAATGACCGTCTCCGGGGCCCCTTACCGCCGTATGGACGGCAGGGGAACACGGCGCCGACAGGCGGCCAACGGTCTGCCGGAACAGGCATCGGGGGAGACTCCCGGGCCGCGCGCCACCCCCGCGGCACCATGGCGGTCCGCATCACCGTGAATCCGACCACCACGGCGCGCAGTTCGAGACGGCTGCCCTCCTCCGGCGAGTGGACCATCGCCGGCAGGCCGGGTGGGAAGACCACGACGCCGATCGCGAACATCACCCTGAAGAAGGCGGTGCCCGCCTGCGCCGCGTGGGCCTTGGCCGCGGTGCCCACCGCCACCACGAAGGTCGGGTCGAACAACGACTCCAGGGGGTGGCGGACCGGCCGCGCTCCTCCGGGTCACGGCCGGTCATCGGTCTCCGGCTGTGCGCCAGTCTGCCGCCCTCGGCTCCCGCCGAGCCGCGAGGCCCGCCCCGCCCCTCACCTCACCCCATCGGCCCGCCCGGGGCCGGGGCGAACGTGGGCGGGAGTCCGAAGAGTTCGAACAGGCCGTGCTCGCGGAACGCGACGACGCGGTCGATCCCGGCGGCGGTGACCGACAGCACCATCACCGCGTGCGCGTGGTGCGCCCCGTCCGGCCCGCGCCGGTACAGGGCGAGCGCTGCACCGCCCGGAAGCCGATCAGCATCGGTACGCTCGTCGCCGCCGCGCAGGCCGCCGAGGCCACGATGAACACCACCACACCGGCCAGGAAGCCGGTGCGGTGACCGGTGCGGTCGGCGATCCGGCCGGCCGGGACGAGCAGCGCGGCGAAGACGATCGCATAGGCATTGAGCACCCAGCTCAGGTCGGCGAGGTCGCCGGGCCGCAGCTCGGTGGCGATCGACGGCAGGGCGACGTTGGCGACGAACAGATCGAGACTGGACAGCACCACGCCCAGGGACACGATCATCAGCACCACCACCGGGCGAGCGGTGACTCGCGGCATGGATTCCTCCCTCTGCGCGGTCCGCCGGACGTGGCGGACCGTCATGCTGCAGACCCGCCGCGCGGTGAGAAGGAATCGCGGGCAGTCGTGGCGGCCCATGAGGAAGTGACGCGGGCGGACCGCCCCGGCAGCCGTCCGCCCCGGCAGGAAGGCGTCCGGCCGGGGCGGGGGCCGGCCGTCGCCCGGGTCGAGGGCGACGGCCGCGGGGGTCAGTCGCGGATGATCTGCGGTGCGATGTCCTCGGTGAAGGAGGGGGTGGAGGCCGCCGAGGGGGTGCGCTTGGCGGTGGCCGCGCCGGAGCCGCAGAAGGAGGCCTCCAGGGTTCCGCCGAGCGTGGAGTTGACGGTCCCGTTGTTGGAGGTGTTCGCCAGGGAGGTCATGCTGCGGGTGCCGTCACTGGTGGTGAAGGCGTAGGTGTAGTAGCCCTGGACGGTGCCGGTGTGGCCGTAGACGGTGGTGCCGCAGGACAGGTGCCGGCCGCGCAGGCCCAGCCCGTAGGACTGCTTGCCGTCCGCGGTGACCGGGACCATGGTGGTCATGTCCCGCAGCTGCTGCTCGGGCAGGAGCCGTCCGGACAGGAGCGCGGAGAAGAACCGGTTGAGGTCCGCCGCGTTGGAGATGACCGCTCCGGCGGACTGGGCCCAGGAGACGGTCTGCTCGGTGGAGTCGACCAGCGGCAGGGTGGTGTCGTCCTGGCGCAGGTAACCGCGGGCGTAGGAGCCGGAGAGGGTCGTTCGCGGGTGGACGTAGGAGGTGTTGCGCAGCCGCAGCGGCGTGATGATGCGCTGCTGGTAGTGGGTGGCGATCGGGGTGCCGGTGAGGTGCTCGATGAGTTGGCCCAGCACGACGAAGTTGGTGTTGGAGTAGCTGTAGGCCGCGCCCGGCGCGTTGTTGAGGGGGCGGGCGGTGGAGAGGTCGATCAGTTCCTGGTAGCTGAAGACCTTGGTGCGCACCGCCTCGAAGCCCGGGACGGTGTTGTAGAACATGTCGTTGGTGTAGTCGTACAGGCCGCTGCGGTGGCTGAGCAGGTGCCGCACGGTGATGCGGTCGTCGGGCAGCGGCTGGGGCAGGTACTGGTTGGCGGGGGCGTCGAGGTCGACGCGTCCCTCGGCGGCGAGTTGCAGCAGCACCACCGCGGTGAACGTCTTGCTGACGCTGCCGACGCGGAACCGGCGGCCGGTGTCCATCGCGGTGTGCGCGCCGGTGTCGGCCTCACCGGTGGCGACGCGGTAGCTGGTGTAGCCCTCGTCGATCCGCGTGAGTGCCCCGGGAGCACCCTGCTGCAGGGCCGTGTTGTGCACGGTGCGTACGGCGGCGGTGTCCGGGACGGGCAGGGAGGTGCTGTCCGCGAGGGCCGGAGAGGCCGCCAGGGTGACGATCAGGGTGGAACCGGCGAGTAACGTGCTCACGTGTTTGATCCGCATCCGCATCTCTCTCGGGTGGAGAACTGGAAGGCGCCCCGCGGTCCCGGCTTGGTTCCCCGACTTCCGTGGCTGCAAAGGAGGTTGAGCCTCGGCTCGCTGTGTCCCGTGCGGTCGCGTGGTCGTTCGGACGAGGAAGGGTCACCGGTGTCCGGGGCGGCACCGCAGGCATAGTAGTGGACCGGTGACTCCACGCCGGGCGCGCCGTGGACGACGCCGTCCGGCCGCCGGAGAAACAGGGGACCGGGGCCGGCCCCTTCGGCTCTCATGTCGTCAGGAAGGCTCAGTCGCCGTGCCGCTGACCCCGTAGTGGCGCACCCCGGGCGCTCCTCGCGGCACCGGCTCCGGCCACAGGCAGTCCAGGACGGAGGCGGACGGAGCGAACAGCGCGGGCGGTACCGACGCGCGCGGGAACCACTCCCAGCGCACGATCTTGTCCGGTTCCGTCACCCGGGGCGTCCCGGTCGCTCCCTCGGTGACGGCCGCGGCCGTGACACGGGTCAGCCCGTGCAGACCGTCCACGAGAACCGCCAGTACCCGTACGTCCGCCGCGCGCACGGACAGCCCCGTCTCCTCCGCGAGTTCCCGCGCGGCGGCCGTCTCGAAGTCCTCCCCGGCGTCCACCTTGCCGCCCGGGAGCTCCCACCGGCCGTCGTGTCCGAAGCCGAGCAGGACGCGGCCGGCGGGGTCGAGGACGGCGAGACCGACCCCCGTCAGGCTGTGGGACGCCGGATGACTGCGTTCGGGGCGCTCCGCGCCGTGTTCACCGCTGTTCACCGGCCCATTGTGCAGGGGCCGGCACCGCCTTCGCGTCCCCGCTCCGGCATCGTGCCGGTCGCGCCGGGCCGGCCCGCGTGTCACACCCGCGCGGCGCGACCGGTCATCCATGGTGAGGACCCCGCGGCGCCGCGCGCGGATCCTCACCCGACGAGGCTCACCGCCCCGTCCCGTTCTCCGACGAGGAGGTCCCGCCGTGGACTGGAGTGAGAGGGCGAACTGCCGAGAGGCGGACCCGGACCTGTTCTTTCCCATCGGCGACAGAGGCCCGACGCTGGTGCAGATCGAGCGGGCGAAGGCGGTGTGCCACGACTGCCCCGTCCTGGAGCGGTGTCTGGACTGGGCCCTGCGATCCGGCCCCCTGGAGGGGATCTGGGGCGGCACCACCGAAGGCGAACGCCGTGCCCTGATGCGCCGCCCGGCCCCCGGCACCGACGCGGCCGCGGCCTGACCGGCACGTCCGCGAGCGCCGGTGCCGCCGCCGGCCCACCGTGTCACAGATCCCCACCCTCCCCGGTCATCACTGCGCGACCACTCGAGGAAGGTGGACACCAGTGTCGGACAAGGACTCAGCACATGTGCACGGAGCCGGGGAGCATGACGAGAAGGCGAGTTGGACGACAGCGGCCAGGATGCTCCAGGACGCCTCGCCGCTCACCGTCCCCGAGGGCGCTTCGGCGATGACCATCGAGGTCGAGTGGGAGCCCGGCGATCCAGGAACCCCTCCGCACCGTCACTCGGGCCCGGCGTTCGGGTACGTCGTCGAAGGAGCGGTCCTCGAGCTCGAGGGCGAGCCGGAGCGGGTCGTCGAGGCGGGCGGGACGTTCTGGGAGCCGGGCGGCGACGTCATCCACTACCAGGACGGCAACGCGCTGACGGACGCGCGGACCCGGTTCGTGGTGACCATGCTGTGCGCCCCTGGCAGGCCGATGCTCGAACTGGTCGACGAGCGGGAGCTGGCGGATCGCGCCCACCTGCGCGCCCCGCGGCCCACCGACTGACCCGTCCGTTCACCCGCCGGAACGATCGGCCCCTGCCCCGCACGATCCGTGCGGGGCAGGGGCCGCGCCCACGGTGCTTCTCCGCACCCCGGGCGCGCGCTGGGCGTCCCGGGTGCTCAGCCGAACTGGCCGGGCTGGTAGTCACCGGCGGGCTGCTGGTTGATGACGTTGATGCGGTTGTACGCGTTGATGACGGCGATCAGCGAGATCAGCGCGACCAACTGCTCCTCGTCGTAGTGCTTGGCCGCGTTCGCCCACGCCTCGTCGGTGACGCCGCCGGCGGCGTCGGCGATGCGGGTGCCCTGCTCGGCCACCTCCAGCGCGGCACGCTCGGCGTCGGTGAAGACGGTCGCCTCCCGCCAGGTCGCCACCAGGTTGAGGCGCTGCTGCGTCTCGCCCTCGGCGGCGGCGTCCTTGGTGTGCATGTCGGTGCAGAAGCCGCAGCCGTTGATCTGACTGGCGCGGATCTTGACCAGCTCCTGGGTGGCGACCGGCAGTGTCGAGTCGTGCACCACCTTGTTCGCCGAGTTGATGTGCTTGAGCACCTTGCCCGCGAAGGCGTTGGCGAAGAAGTCGATACGAGCGTCCATGGTGTGCTCCTCCTGGCGGTACGGCCGTTGCACCTTGATGACCGGAACACCCCGGCGCACTGTGACGGCCAACGGGTGTGACCTGCGTCTCACCGCAGCTGCCCGGCGGGGTGGCCCCGGCCCGGAGACCGGGGCCACCCCCGCGGACGTCACTTGTGCCGCGCGAGCCAGTCGGCGAAACGGGTCCCGGCCAGGTGCGCGTCGGGCCCGGGAAGCAGGGTGCTCTCCCGGAGCGCGGCGCCCCAGTACCGCGCGCCGGGGTCCGTGACGACCGTACGGGGGTCGCCCTTGGCGGCGAGGCCCTCGCGGACCATCTCGTCCAGCCGGAACGCCTCCGGTCCGGCGACCTCCACCACCCCGTTGACGGGCGCGCCCACGGCCGTACGGGCCACGGCGGCGGCCACGTCGTCGGAGTGGACCGGCTGGATCCTGACCGGGGCCAGCCGCACGGTGTCGCCGTCGGTCGCCGCGTCCGCGATGCCCTGCACGAACTCGAAGAACTGCGTGGCGTGGACGATGGAGTACGCAGTTCCGGACGCCCGGATCAGCTCCTCCTGCGCCAGCTTGGCACGGAAGTAGCCGCTCTCCTGGAGCCGGTCGGTGCCCACGACGGAGAGCGCGACGTGGTGGGTCGCACCGGCCTCCGCCTCCGCCTTGAGGAGGTTGGTGGTCGAGGTCCGGAAGAACTCCATGACGTCGTCGTCCGCGAACGAGGGCGAGTTCGACACGTCGACCACGACCGAAGCGCCCCGAAGGGCCTCGGCCAGGCCCTCACCGGTCAGCGTGTCGACCCCGGTGCCGGGCGCGGCCGGCACCGCCTCGTGCCCCTGTGCCCTGAGCTTGTCGACCAGCTTCGAGCCGATGAGCCCGGTGCCGCCGATCACTACGACCTTCATGAGGGGGATCCTCTCCGCCGTTTCCGTGGGCGGGGCGGGGTCCTGGGACGAACCGCTCGCCGCGCCTTCGTTGGTGTCTGCACCAGGAGAGACCGGACGGCGACGGCTTTTGTGACAGCGCGTTCGGGTGAACGGAGAGGAGGACCGTCCCGAGCGCCCGCCGGCCCGGTCCGAGGCCGTTCCCCGTCCCGGACGACGCCCGCGCTCAGTCGCTCAGGGCCGCGGCGTAGGGCAGCAGCTTCTCCGGGTTCATCACCCACATGATCCGGTCGATGCCCTCCGCGGACACGTCGACGGACAGCAGGGCCAGCGGGCTCTCGTCGACGGAGACGAGGACGGCCGGCCGCCCGTTGGCCTCGACCCACCGCGTCCGCGCGGGGGGCCAGAACCGTGGTGCGAAGGCGACGAGGTACCTGGAGACGTGCGGACGTCCCACGACCGGAATCCTCGAAGCGCCCCGGATCCCTCCGCCGTCCGCGTAGCTGACGACGTCGGCGGCGAGCACGTCCTCCAGCACCGCCAGGTCGCCCGTCTGCGCGGCGGCGAGGAACACCTCCAGCAGACGCCGGTGATCGGCGGGGCTGACCCGTTCCCCGCGCTCGGCGGCCAGATGCTTGCGCGCCCGGCTCACCAGCTGCCGGGCGTTGCCCTCGGACGTTTCCAGGATGTCCGCGACCTGCTTGTAGGGGTAGTCGAACGCCTCCCTCAGCACGTAGGCCGCCCGCTCCACCGGGTTCAGCCTTTCGAGGAGGAGGAGAACCGCCAGCTCCAGCGCCTCGGCGCGCTCCGCGCCCAGTTGCGGGTCATGACGGGTGTCGACCGGCTCGGGAAGCCACGGTCCGACGTAGGACTCCCGCCGCACCCGCGCGGACTGCGCGTGGTTGATGGCCAGCCGCGCGGTGATCGTGGTCAGGAAGGCCACGGGCTCGTGGACGGCGGCGCGGTCGGTGTTCTGCCACCGCAGCCACGTCTCCTGGAGGATGTCCTCGGCCTCGACGGCACTGCCCAGCACGCGGTACGCGATCCCGAACAGCTGCGGGCGCGCCGCGAGGAAGTCCCTCGTCGCCCGGTCGAGCGAATCGGCGTCGTCCCCAGCGTGCATGGTCGTCCCTCCCGGCTCAGGGGCCCACATGCTACAAGCCGCCCCGGCGGCGAGCGTCCGTGCCCGTCGTGCGGGACGCCGGTGGCCGGGGCGTGGGCGACCCCGGGGCGAACGGGCGATGAACGTCCGTGTCCCCTCGCCGTGTTCGGGCCGGGGCAGGGGAGTACGCGGGTGTCCGCTGGAGCAGAATCCACTGGTGCCGCCCACTCCCACCCGACCTGGAGAAGGCATGAAGCCGAGGATCCGACGTGCTGTCAGCCGTGTCCGTGTCACCGCCGTGCTCGCCACCGCCCTGCTGGCGACGGCGGCACCGGCGGCAGCCGCGGGCTCGGGCGCTCCCGGAGCGGGCGGCCCCGCGGTCCCGCTGCGGGTGGCGACGTACAACATCCACGCCGGGGCGGGCGAGGACCAGGTCTTCGACCTCGACCGCACCGCCGCGGCCCTGCGTGCTCTGCGTGCCGACGTGATCGGGCTCCAGGAAGTCGACGTGCACTGGGGCGCGCGGAGCGCGTTCGTCGACGAGGCCCGCGCGCTCGCCGAGAAGCTGGGCATGCGGGTCTTCTTCGCACCGATCTACGATCTGGACCCGGCCGTCCCGGGCGGCGAGCGCCGGCAGTTCGGTGTCGCCGTGCTGAGCCGCCACCCGGTGCTGGCCGCCGAGAACCACGAGATCACCCGGCTCTCCACCCAGACACCCGACCCGGTGCCGGCCCCGGTGCCCGGGTTCGCCGAAGTGGTGGTCAACGTGCGGGGCGCGCACGTCCACGTCTACTCGACGCACCTGGACTACCGGGCCGACCCGTCGGTCCGCGCGGCGCAGGTGGCGGACATGCTCGAGGTGCTGGCCGCCGATCGGGGACCGAAGGTCCTCGTCGGCGACTTCAACGCGGAGGCGACGGCTCCCGAGCTGGCGCCGCTGTGGCAGCGGCTGCGTGACGCCGCACCCGACGGCGGGGGCACCTATCCGGCGGGCGCCCCGGTCAAGCGGATCGACCTCGTGACCGTCTCGCCCGACGTCACCGTGACCGGTGCCCGGACGGTGGCGAGCGTGGCCTCGGACCACCGTCCCGTGGTCACGGACCTGACGGTGCGCCGCCGCGGCCACTGAACCGCCCGGAACGCGCCGTGAAGCGCGCCCCGTCCGCCGACGGCCGGCGGGTCAGTCCTGGTCGGCGACGCTCATCTCGCCCAGCAGGGACCAGTCGTCCTGCGCGAGCGTCGTGTTCACGACCCGGGGCGTCTCGGCGAGGTGGGGCGGCAGGGTCCGCTGCGCGGTCCTGAAGTGCTCGGACTGCACGTGCGCCGCTCCCGCCTCGTCGTCGCGGAAGGCCTCGACGAGGACGTACTCCGTCGGGTCCTCGACACTGCGGGACCAGTCGAACCACAGGCACCCCGGCTCCTCGCGGGTGGCCGCGGTGAACTCGGCGGCGATCTGCGGCCACTGGTCGGCGTACTCGGGACGGACACGGAACTTGGCGGTGATGAAGATCATCGGACTCCCTCATTGGTTCTTCGCGCCCGGACACACCACCCGATGGGGAACCAGTGCGTCCGTTTGCGCTGGTGATCGTAACCGACCCGGCCCGCGCCTCGGCGGCGCCGGTCCGGCGTACGGAAGTCAGGCCGGCATCACGCGCAGGCGCACGGGCGGGCGGGCGGCGGGTTCCGGCAGGCGCAGGGCCCGGGCGCCGGGCGTGATCGAACCGAGGACCCGGGGATGCCGGGCGCCGGTGCACGACGGGACCGTGCCGGCCAGGCCCTGCACGGTCAGGTACCCCAGGACGGCGAAGGCGTGGGCCTCCTTGGCCGCCGACGGCAGCCCTAGGTCGTCGGAGGTCCGCAGCGCGGTGCCGCGCAGCTCGGTGCGGAGCATGTCCATCAGCGTCGGGTTGCGGATGCCGCCGCCCGAGGCGACGACCTCGCTCGCACCGGTCGCGCGGACCGCGTCGGCGACCGTCCGGGCGGTGAGCCGGGTGACGGTGGCGACCACGTCCTCGGGCGGGAGCGGGTCACCGGCGTCCAGGGCGGCCCGCAGGTAGGGCCAGTGGAACAGCTCCTTGCCCGTCGTCTTGGGCGGCGGCTTCGCGTAGTACGGCTCGTCGAGGAGCCGGTGCAGCAGCGCGGCGTCGACGCTGCCCCGGGCGGCCAGCGCCCCGTCCCGGTCGTAGTCGAGCCGGCCGTCGGTGAGGGCGTGCACCGCCGCGTCGACGAGGGCGCAGGCGGGCCCGGTGTCGAAGGCCACCGGGTCACCCGTGGGGGCGGCCACCGTGAGATTGGCGATGCCGCCCAGGTTCAGGGCGGCGGGCGTACCGGGCCGCCCGCGCAGCCACATCACGTCGAAGAGGCTCACCAGGGGTGCGCCCTGGCCGCCGGCGGCGACGTCACGGGAGCGCAGGTCGGACACCACGGGGCGGCCGGTGGCCTCGGCGATCCAGGCGGGCGAGCCGATCTGCAGCGTGCCGTGCACCCGGCCCTCCTCGACCCAGTGGTACACGGTCTGGCCGTGCGAGACGACGAGGTCGGCGCGGCCGTCGCACAGCTCCCGGTCGGCCCGCCCGGCCAGGGCGGCGAAGGCCTGCCCGATCCGGGTGTCGAGCCGGCACACCTCCCGCATCGTCGTCGGCGCCGGCGGCAGTGCGGCCTTCAGGGCGGTCCGCAGCTCCGTCGGGTAGGGGGCGCTGACCATGCCCAGGGGGGTCAGCAGCAGGCTGTCGCCCCGGAGGGTGATGTCGGCCGCCGCGGCGTCGACCGCGTCGTGGGACGTGCCCGACATCAGGCCGATGATCCTCATCCGCACACCTCTTCTCCGGCCGGTCGGCCCGTCAGTCGCGCAACGCGCGACGGTGGTCGTCCCCGCGCAGGGTGAGCAGGGCGAACATGCTGACCGTGCAGGTCACGACCACGTAGTACGCGGGGATGTCGATGTCGCCGGTCCGCTCCACCGCTTCGGTGATGATCAGCCCGGCGCATCCGGAGAAGACCGCGTTGGACAGCGCGTACGCCAGTCCGAGACCGGTGTAGCGGACCGAGGTGGGGAACATCTCGGCGAGCATCGCCGGGCCGGGCCCGGCCATCAGGCCGACGACCGCACCGGCGGCGAACACCGCGAGGCCCTTGGCGGCCGTGGAGGCGGAGGCGTCCTGCAACAGGTTCAGCAGGGGGAAGGCGAGGACGGCCACGAGCAGTGCTCCGGCCGCCATCACCGCGCGCCGCCCGACGCGGTCGCTCAGCGCGCCCGCCGGGATGATGGAGAGCGCGAAACCCAGGTTGGCCAGGACCGTGGCGATCAGGGCCTGCTGGAACGTCGCGTCGAGCGTGCTCTGCAGATACGACGGCATGACGACCAGGAAGGTGTAGCCGGCCGCGGACCAGCCCATCAGCCGGCCGGCACCGAGCGCGATCGCCCTGGCCGTCTCACGGGCCGGGGCGGCAGCCGGCGGCTCCGGGCGCCGGGATTCCTCCCGGTGCGGGGCCCCGTTCCGGGTCCGCCGGAAGGAGGGGGTCTCCTCCAGCCTCAGCCGCAGCCACAGCGCGGCGAGTCCCAGGGGCAGGGTCAGCAGGAACGGCAGCCGCCAGCCCCACCCGTTGAGTTCGGACTCGGTCAGCAGGCTCGCCAGCAGGGCCGCGATGCCCGCGCCGGCGAGCAGACCGAGGGCCACGGTGAAGGACTGCCAGGCACCGTACAGACCGCGCCGCCCCGGCGGGGCGAACTCCGTCATGATCGAGACGGCGCCGCCGAACTCCCCGCCAGCGGAGAGGCCCTGAAGTACGCGCAGGAACGTCAGCAGCCAGGGCGCCGCGGCACCCAGCGTGGCGTACGTCGGCAGCAGGCCGATCAGGGTGGTGGCGCCGGTCATCAGACAGATGACGAGGATGAGCGTGGGGCGCCGTCCCATCCGGTCGCCCACCCGGCCGAAGAGGGCCGCGCCGACCGGGCGGAAGAAGAAGGCGAGCGCGAAGGACGCGTACGTCCTGACGAGCGCCTCGGCGTCGCTCCCGCCGTCGGGGGTGAAGAAGTTGGCGGCGATGACGGTGGCGAAGTATCCGTAGACGCCGAACTCGTACCACTCGATGAAGTTCCCGACCGACCCCGCCGCCAGCGCCCTGCGCGAGCGCGGTGGTTGTGCGGTCCCCTCGACGGGTTCGTGCACGGGCGTCGTCATATGGCCCCTCCCTCGTCAGGTCCGCCATGCGGAAGCAAGCGTTCCCTGACGGGAAGTTGTTTTCAGCCGATCGCCTGTCACATGTCAATAACTTTCATCGGGTGGCGCTGGAGGTGTCCTCCGACTGTTGCCGCTGCCGCTCGGTCGGTGGTCCTCGCCCTCCCGGCCCCTCACCCCGGGCCGGGGCCCGCGCCGCCCTGGAGGCGTTGCAGGTCGGAGGGGCGGACCTGGATGGCCACGACGGCGATCAGTGCGGCGAGCACGGCGAAGATCGCCGCCATGATGAACGCGGCCGAGACGCCGGCCGTGAGGACCTCGTCGGACCAGGGCGGTGGCAGCTCTCCGGTGCGCTGGAAGCGTTCGCGCTCGACCGGGGTCGCCTGCCGCAGGAAGCGGGGGATCTGTTTCTCCGCCTCGTTGCCGTTGGCCGTGCCGAACATCGTGACCAGGATGGACAGGCCGAGAGATCCGCCCACCTGCTGGGTGGCGTTGAGCAGGCCGGAGGCCGCGCCGGTCTCCCGCACGGGGACGTTGGACAGGGCCATGAGGGTCAGCGACACGAACTCCATGCCCATGCCGAGACTGAAGACCAGCATCGGGCCGAGGACGCTGCCGGCGTACGTGGAGTGGACGTCGGTCAGGGTCAGCCAGGCCAGGCCCACAGCCGCCAGGATGCCGCCCACCACCATGAATGGCTTCGGTCCGTACACGGGCAGGAACCGCGAGGCCAGCCCGGCGCCGATCGCGATGACCGCGCTGACCGGCAGGAAGGCGAGTCCGGCCTGGAGCGGGCTGAAGTCCAGCACGTTCTGCACGAAGAGCGTCAGGAAGAAGAACATGCCGAACATCGCCGCGGCCAGACACAGCATGATGCCGTACGTGCCCGCGCGGTTGCGGTCCGCGAACATGTGCAGCGGTGTGATCGGCTGCCGGGAGCGCCGCTCGACCAGGACGAACGCCGTGAGGCCGACGACCGCCGCACCGAACGAGACCAGGGTGAGGGCGTCCCGCCAGCCGTCCTGCGCGGCCCTGATGAAGCCGTAGACGAGCAGCACCATGCCCACGGTGGACAGGAGCGCGCCGGTGATGTCGAAGCGTCCCGGATGGCGTTCGGACTCCTTGATCCAGCGGGGGGTGGCGAGGGCGATGAGGATGCCGATGGGGATGTTGACGAACAGCACCCACCGCCAGTTCAGCCACTCGACGAGGACGCCGCCGGCCAGCAGCCCGATCGCACCGCCGCCCGCCGACACCGCGGCGAACACACCGAAGGCCCGGTTGCGTTCCGGCCCCTCGCGGAAGGTCGTGCTGATCAGGGCGAGGGACGTCGGGGAGGCGATGGCGCCGCCCATGCCCTGGAGGGCGCGGGCCGCCAGGAGTTGGCCCGCGTTCTGCGCGAGCCCGCCGAGCAGGGAGGCGAGTACGAAGAGCAGCACGCCGAAGACGAAGACGCGCCGTCTGCCGAGGATGTCGCCGGCCCGGCCGCCGAGCAGCAGCAGGCCGCCGAAGGTGAGGGTGTAGGCGTTGACCACCCACGACAGGCTGGTGGTGGAGAAGTCCAGGGAGCGCTGGATGTGCGGCAGCGCGATGTTCACGATGGTGATGTCCAGGACCACCATGAGCTGACATGCCGCGATGACCAGCAGGGCCACGGGACTTCCGTTACCGCCGGTCCTGCGGGCGGTGCTGCGGGATGCGGGTGCCGAGCGCGGACCGCTGGTCACACCGGGCGCCCTTTCGGGGAGTCCACCGTTCGACCGTACGCTCGCGGCCCGTTGGTCACCACTCGATCGCGGCAGCCCGGTAGTGCAACCCTCGGGTTGCGCCTGGGGGCCGGGATGTGCAACCGTGGAGTTGCACTCAATGGCATGCGGAAGGAGTTCCTGATGAGCGAGGACAGGATCGAGCGCGACACCCTGATCGAAGCCTCCCTGGAGAGGGTCTGGTCGCTGGTGGCCCAGCCCGGGTTCTGGGTGGCGGACAAGGCGAGCCTGCCCGGCACGGTGGCCAAGGAGGGCGACGTGCTGGTGGCGAAGAACCCCGAGCACGGTGACTTCCCGGTGCGGGTGGAGAAGGTCGAGCCGCCGACGTACCTGGCGTACCGCTGGACCAGCGCGTTCCCGGGGGAGGAACTGCGCGAGGACAACAGCACCCTGGTGGAGTTCACGCTCACGCGGGAGGGCGACCGGACACGGCTGCGCGTGGTGGAGAGCGGGTTCACGGCGCTGGCCGGGTCCGAGGACCTGCGCCGCCAGAACCTCAAGGACCACACCCAGGGCTGGCCGCTGGAGCTCGAGGCGCTCAAGTCGCGCGCCGAAGAGCCGTCGATGTGACGGGCGGGGGTCACGAGGCCGGCGCGGACGTCGACAGCGTGCTCGCCGCGCTGGCCGATCCCACGCGCCGGCAGGTGCTGGACGTCCTCGCCGCGCAGGGTGAGGCCACCGCGACGCGGCTGGCCGAGCGGCTGCCGGTGTCACGGCAGGCGGTGGTCAAGCACCTCGCCGTGCTGGACGCCGCCGGGCTGGTGTCGGGCAGCCGGGTCGGACGCGAGGTGCGCTACTCGGTGCGGCCGGTGGCCCTGGACACGACGGCCCGGTGGATGGGAGCCCTCGCGGCCGACTGGGACCGGCGGCTGGCACGCATCAAGCACATCGCCGAAGCGGCGGAGACAGCCGAAGCGGCGGAGGCAGCGGAGGCAGCCGAGGAGGCAGCGGAGGGGGATGCCCGATAGGGCCCGGGCGGGGTACGACCGAGGCCGCTGCGGCCCGGTGGGCGGCCTCCAGGCCCGTCGGACCGCAGCGGCCCCCGCGTGACGGGCGTGCGGGCGGCACCCGGTCCCGCGTGACGGGCCCCCGGGCGGCGACCCGGCCCCCGGACGGTCGCCCCCTGCCGTACGCCCTGCCGTACGAGCCGTTCCCGCGGGGCGCGCGGCAGGGGGCGACCCCCGGCCGTCACCGCCGGGCCCCGGTCCCGGTCAGGCCCACTCGCCGGGCGCCAGGTACCGGTAGCCGCCGCCGGCCTCCTCGGAGAGCCGGCCGACGACGCCGGCGAGACCGCGCTCGTTGATCCGGGCGTCATGGAACAGGAACGCCCGCCGCGGTCGCACCGCACGCACGAGATCGATCGCCTCCGCCGACTTCAGCCACGATCCCTGGGCCGGCACCAGGAGCGTCTCGACCGGCTGATCGGGCACGTGGACCAGCACCCGCCCCTCGTGCTCCAGCCGTACACAGGCATGGGTGTACTTCGTCATCCGCGTGGCGCCCCACCGCACAACCGCTGCCGCGCCCCGGACCGTCAACCGCTGGTGGTGCGGCCCGGGTTGCGGCGCTCCACGTACAGGCGGTCGCCCTCCGGGCCGGTCCACAGGGTCCGGCGCGACAGGGGAAACCCGGATGCCCCGGCCGGTGCCGGTCGGGTAGCGTGCGGACCATGTCGAGCCCCGAGTCGGACGAGGTGGGGGCTTACGGTCACGCCGTCAGCCCCCTGAACCACTGAGTCCGTAGTTCCGCCGTCCCGCCGCGCACCAGCGGCCGGACGAGCGCGCCCGGGGGCACTGACCGCGGTGACGAGACGCCTGTGCCGTGCCTCGCCCCACCCCGGAGCCACTCGATGCCTTTTCCCCTGTACCTGCTCGCCCTGGCCGTCTTCGCCATGGGCACCTCGGAGTTCATGCTCGCCGGCCTCCTCCCGGCCATCGCCGCCGACCTCGACGTGACCGTCGGGACGGCGGGCACGCTCACCTCGGCCTACGCGGTCGGCATGATCGTCGGCGCCCCGCTCGTCGCCGCCTCCACCCGCAACCGGCCGGGACGGAGCAGCCTCCTCTGCTTCGTCGTCGTGTTCTCGGCCGCTCACGCCGTCGGCGCCACCACCACGGCCTACCCGGTCCTGGTCGCCACCAGGGTCGTCGCCGCGCTCGCCAACGCCGGATTCCTCGCCGTCGCCCTGACGGCCGCCGCCGCGCTCGTCCCCGCCGACCGCAAGGGACGCGCACTGGCGGTCCTGCTGTCGGGCACGACGGTCGCCACCATCGCCGGTGTGCCGGCCGGATCGGCCCTCGGCACCCTGTTCGGCTGGCGGGCCACCTTCTGGGCCGTCGCCCTGTGCTGTCTGCCCGCGGCGCTCGGCATCCTCCTGGGCATGCCCGCGCGGCCCGCGACGCGGGACACCGCCGCCCGGCCGGCCCTGCGGTCGGAACTCGCGCAACTCGCCCGTGCGCGACTGGTCCTGGTGATGCTGCTCGGCGCCCTGGTGAACGCGGCGACCTTCGCGAGCTTCACCTTCCTCGCCCCGGTCGTGACGGACACCGCCGGCCTGGACGACCTGTGGATCCCCGTCGCCCTGGTGCTCTTCGGCGCCGGTTCCCTCACCGGAGTCACCCTCGCCGGGCGCGTCTCCGACCGGCACCCGCGACGCGTCGTCGCCGTCGGCGGCCCGCTGCTGCTCGCCGGCTGGCCCGCCCTGGCCGTCCTGGCCGACCGGCCGGCCGCCCTCCTCGCCCTAGTGTTCGTCCAGGGCGCCCTGTCGTTCGCACTGGGCAGCACCCTCATCACGCGGGTCCTCTACGAGGCGGCCGGAGCCCCCACCATGGCCGGCTCGTACGCGACCGCGGCACTCAACGCCGGGGCCGCCGTGGGACCGCTCGTCGCCGGCGCCACCCTCGACACCGCGGCCGGGAACCTCGGCCCGCTGTGGACCAGCACCCTCCTCGTCCTGGCCGCGCTGTCCCTCGCCCTCGCCTTCCGCGGCGGGCTCTCCACCGCGACACCGGACTGACGCGGCCCCCGAGGGGCGGCCGGTCCGCGCCCCGGCGCGCTGACATGCGATGATCGGCACATTGCCACGGGGCGCTGCCCGGCCGGACGGTGTGGCGACGTACGGCGTCCGGGCACCGCACCCAGGACCGACCGACAGGGCGGCGCCCCCTCGAACCCGGAGGGTGGAACCATGGCACAGCGCGCGGCGACCATCGTCGGCGGCGGGATCGGCGGCCTCGCGGCCGCCCTCGCCCTGCACCGCCGCGGCTGGCGGGTCGAAGTGCGGGAACGCGCACCGGAGTTCACCGAGATCGGCGCCGGCATCTCCCTGTGGCCCAACGCGCTGCACGCGCTCGGGGCACTCGGCCTGGCCGACGTCGTCCTGGCGCTCGGCGCCGTCGAGACCGCGGGAGGCGTACGCGACCGCCGGGGCCGTCACCTGTCCCGCACGGACAACGCGGAGCTGGAGCGCCGCTTCGGCCGTCCCCTGGTCGTCCTGCACCGTGCCGACCTGCTGCGGGTGCTCGCCGAGGCGCTGCCCGCCGGCAGCCTGCTCCCCGGCAGCGAGGTGTCCTCCGTCCGCCTCACCGACGACGGACACCCGGTCGTCACCCACGGCGGACACGAGTCCCGGCCCGGCCTCCTCATCGGCGCCGACGGACTGCGCAGCGCGGTCCGCCGCTCCCTGTGGCCCGACGCGCCCGGCCCCCGGTACGCCGGCTACACCGCCTGGCGCGCGGTCACCCGCCCCCTCACCACGCCGCGCCCCGAGGGCACCGTCACCTGGGGCCGCGGCGAGCGCTTCGGCTGCACCGCGCTGCCGGGTGGGCGGATGTACTGCTTCGCCACCGCCTCGCTGCCGGAGGGAACCCCCTCCGCCGGGTCCGAACACGCCGAACTGCTGCGCCGGTTCGGGTCCTGGCCGGACCCCGTGCCCGCCCTGCTGGCCGCCGTCCCCGAGGACGCGGTGCTCCGGCACGACCTGTACGACCTGCCGCCGCTGCCCACCTTCGTCCGAGGCCGGGTCGCACTGCTGGGCGACGCGGCCCACGCCATGACGCCCAACCTCGGCCAGGGTGCCTGCCAGGCACTGGAGGACGCGGTCACCCTCGCCCACTGCCTCGACGGCACCCCGGACGTGACCGCCGCCCTCCGCTCGTACGACCTGCTGCGCCGCCCGCGGACCCGGGCCGTCACCCGCCGCTCCGCCCGGCTCGGCACGATCGGGCAGCTGTCGTGGCCGCCCGCGGTGCTGCTGCGCGACACGGCCGCCCGGCTGATGCCGTCGCGCATGACGCTGCGGGCCATGACACCGGTACTCGGCTGGACCCCGCCCGGCCACCGCGCCACCGCGACGAACAGCGAGAACCCCTGATGCCGGACTGGACCTACCACCCCCTGCGCGGCCCGGCCGCCGCCGTACTCGGTGAACGCCGCGCACAGCGGGCCGCCCTGCGGCTGCTCGCCTCGATCGGCTCGCGCCCCGCCGGCGCGCGGCTGGTCGCCCACGCGTTCGGCCACCGTCATCCGCCCCCGCACCTCGCCGGCGACATCGCCGGCGCGCCCGTGCGGGTCCGCCTCGGCATCTGCGTCCCGCCCTCGCTCGCCCGTGAGGCGGTACGCGCCATGCCCCCGCTCGGAGCCGGTGCCGTCGAGGTGGCGCCGGTCACCGAGGCCGACGTCCGCACCGTGCGCGAGGCCGCCGCCGGCCGCTCCATACCCGTGCTCGTCCGGGCCGGCGACCCGGCCGCCGAGGCCGCCCTCGAACCGTACGTCGACGGGTTCACCAGCGGCGACGACCCGCACCTGGTCCATGTCTCCGACCCGTCCGTGACCGCCGCGGCCGCCGCCCTGGAGCAACCGGGCACCGTGGTCCTCGCCCGGCCCGCGGTGCTCGTCGAGGCCGGACCCGGCTGGTTCGCCCGGGTCACCGAGGCGGCCACGCCCACCGGGCCCGCGCCGTCCCTGCGCGAGGTCGGCCGCGATCCGCGCCGCTGGCCCGCCTGGTGGTGGGCGCTGCTCGTCGGTCTCGGCATGACGGGCGCCGGTCTCGGCGCCGCCGCGATCACCCTCGGGCCGGTGCTGCTCTGGTACGACCGCGACTACCTCGGCATGACGCTGCACGAACTGCACGCCGCCAACCACCACCTGGTGCACTTCCTCCAGCACGACCGGATCACCATGGCCGGCACCATGGTGGCGATCGGCGCCCTCTACACCGGCCTCGCCTGGGGCGGGATCAGACGCGGCTGGCCCTGGGCCCGCGAGGCGTACCTGCTGTCCGGGGCGGTCGGCTTCCCCACCCTCTTCTACTTCCTGGCCACCGGGTTCGTGGAGCCCCTGCACACCGCCACGGCGCTCGTGCTGTTCCCGATGTTCGTCGCCGCGGTCCGCCGCACGCCGCACCCACCGCGCCGGCGGGTGGTCCCCGAGGGGCCGGAGCGGGAGCGCCGCAGGGCACTGGTCGGCCAACTGCTGCTCATCGTCACGGGAGCGGGGCTGTTCGTCGGCGGAGCGGTGATCTCGGTGATCGGTCTGACCGGTGTCTTCGTGCCGACCGACCTGGCCTTCCTCGGCACCGGCACCGAGGAGCTGGAAGCCGTCACTCCCCGGCTCGTGCCGTTCATCGCCCACGACCGGGCGGGGTTCGGCGGCGCCCTGATGTCCGCCGCCGTGGCGATCCTGCTGCTCAGCGCCTGGGGCTGGCGGCGGGGCGAGAGCTGGGTGTTCTGGACGCTGGCCGCGGCGGCGGCCGCGGGCTTCCTGCCGGCCGTCGTGGTGCACGGCGTGATCCACTACACGGACTTCGTCCACCTCGCCCCGGTCTACTTCGGCATCGCCACGACCACCACCGGCCTGCTCCTGGCCCGGCCGTACCTCCGCGCCGAAGGGCAGGGCGGAACCGCCGGCCCACCCGGCGAGCCGGGCGTTACGCGGTGAAGCGGTGGCTGCCCGAGCCGACCCGTGGACGGCGCGGCCGTCCTCCGCAGGGAGGAAGGCCGCGCCGGCGTGGGTGACCGCACCCGGACTGTCCGCCGGGATCCGCCCCTCGCGCCGTGGTCACCTCACGGATGGCTCACGAGGTTCGCCACGTTGGTAGCGGAGTTGGAGGGACCTCCGCGGTCGTTGATGACGTGCCGGATGGTTCCCGTCCCGCCGAGGGAGACCGTCACCATGTTCTGGAAGCGCACGTTCGGGTTGTTGGGGACTTCGAAGGCGTGCTCGGCGGTGACGCCGGGGTCGACGTTGAAGTAGCAGTAGCTGCCGAGCCCGTACGCCTGGTGGCTGGTCACGTGGTCGGCGACCTTGTAGGCCGCGTAGCCCTGCGTGGAACCGTTCATCCAGGCCGCCTGGTTGGGCGGGTCGTAGGGCATCTCGTTCTGGTAGAAGTACGTCCGCCCGCCGTTGCCGTTCCAGATCGTCTGGTGCTTCTGGTAGTGCTCGACGAACAGGCCGTACATCGTCACGTTGTCGCCGTTGACGACGAGGCCGGTGTCGGCGGTGTTGGTGTTCCAGCCGATGCCGTTGCCGTGATCGCCGCGCCAGATCCACATGTGGTCACCGATGACGTGGTCGCTGTTGACGACCAGGCTGGTGGTGGCTTTGCCGGCGTGGGCGCCGCCGACCCGGAAGTACACGTCGTGCAGGGACGTGGGGTTGGCCGCGTGGCCGGCGGAGGCGCCGGACGGGCCGACCTCCATGAGCGTCCGTGAGTTGGTGGTGCCCGCGTCGAACAGGACACCGGCGATCTTCACGCCGTCCACGTCGGCGACCGTCATCGCCGTGACGCCGTTGTCCGGGACGAAGGTGGCGAGTCCCAGTCCGAGCACCACGGTGTCCGGCCGGGTCACCCGCAGGGTCTCGCTCAGGTGGTAGACACCCGGGGTGACCAGCAGGTTCTTCCCCTCGGCCAGCGCCGCGTTGATCTGCGCGGCGGTGGCGCCCGGCTTGACCACGTGGAACCGGTCCATGCCGAGCGAGCTGCCGGGCGCCGTTCCGTTCGCCCAGGTGGTCGCCGTGGAGTCGGTCCGCAGCGCGGGCACGAAGACCCGGTAGGCGCCCGCCGCGTCGACGTACAGGAAGGGCTTCTCGCGCACCGTCGGCGTCCGGCCGACCGTGGTGTAGGGCGGGTTGGGGAAGCTGGTGCCCGGGACGCCCTGGCTGCCGACGAAGACCATGTTCCAGTTCGAGCCGGTCCAGCTGCCGAGCTGGGAGTTGCGGGTCAGCCACTGCTGCTGGGTACCGGAGCGCACCTGGCCGTCGATCTTGCTGTCGGCCATGAAGCCGCCACTGGACCAGCCGCCGTCACTGAGTTCCAGGTTGCCCCGCACATGCATGCGCCGGTACCCCGAGGCCTGCGACACCGCCCACCGGTCCGTGCCGCCGGTCGGGTTCACCGAGAGGTTCTCGGCTCCGCGCCAGAAGTTCTGGGTGGCGTTCTGCGGCGGGAACCAGTCCGCCTCGACGTGCACGGCACCGTTGATGGTGACCGCGTCGGGCGACTGGCCCAGGCCCAGGACCTGCGTGTAGAAGCCGACGTTGACGTCGTTGCTGTACGTGCCCGGCTTGAACAGGATCGCGTGGCGCTGGGAGCCGAACTGGTTCGTCTCCTGCTGCTGGAAGATCGAGTCCAGTCGGCTCTGGATGGTCGACGACGGCATCGAGGGGTCGAAGACCGCCACGTTGGGACCGAGGTCGACGTCCCCCGGCGCGGTGCTCGCGGGCGTGACCTGGAAGCGCTGGGCCGCCGAGCCGTTGCAGGTGTACTGCACCAGCTGCACGCTGTCGGCCGTCGAGGCGGACGGCACGTCGAGGCACTTGCCGCTGTGCCGGTTGACGAAGTGGTAGGCGCCGCCGCCCTCGTCGACCGGCAGCCACTGCTGGTTGTTGCCGCCGCCGTACGTCCACAGGTGCACGGCCGCGTTGTCGGCGGTGGACACGTCGCTGACGTCCATCACCTGCCGGGCGTCGTTGCGGTTGTCGACGCGTACGTAGCCGTCACCGGTGGAGGTGAAACTCCACTGCTGCGCCGTGGTGTTGTTGCAGGTGTACTGCTGTACGGCCGTGCCGTTGACCGTGCCGGCCGCCCGGGCGTCCAGACACTTCCCGCTGCCGCTGTTCACGACGGTCGACCATCCCGTCGGCAGCGCGGCGGCCACGGCCGAGGCGCCCGAGGGGCCGGAGACGTCGGCGGCCCGGGCCGGCTGGAGGGCGGTGAGGGCCGAGGCGGCGGTGGCGGCGGCCACCAGCACGGCGGTCCACGGGCCGCGGACACGGCTCACCGGGGTGCTGCCGGACCGGCCGCCGGGGCGTGGTCGCGAGGGTCTGTGCATCGGTTCTTCTCCTGTCCGCCGGGGCGGCTCGAGTGGGGCTTCTCCTGCCGTCGTCCACCATTGATTGGCGTGTCTATGACATGCCTGCGGTGCCAGGGGTGCGGCGTTCGGTGACGGCTGTGCGGCAGGTGGGGGGAGGGAAGGGGAGGAGTGCTGCGCCGTGGTCCGCTCTTGCTTACTTCAGTTCGTGATTTAAGGAGTGATGTAAATTCCTGTCAAGGGTTTGGTCCGGTCCGGAAGGGCGGCCGGCCTCGCGGCCGGCCGCCCGGGATCAGGCCGTCGCCGGCATGATGTGCTCGCTGATGAGGCGCAGTTGCTCGTCGGCGTCCGCCACCCCGTCCAACTCCCGGCCGGTGAAGGCCCGTACCAGCCGTCGGTCCGTGAGGGCGCAGATGACGTGGTTCACGCCGCTGGGCGCGATCTGGGTGCGGATCTTCTCCGCGCATTCGTCCGGGGTGCCCGCGATGGACAGGCGCTCGGCGACCTCCGGTGTGGTGAGTTCGATGCCCCTCGCCAGGTCGCCGGCCGCGATCGCTTCGATCACCGGTTTCAGCTCGGCGGGGTCGACCCCGTTGCGGCGCACTTGCTCCTCCGGCATGGAGGAGGCGTAGATGCCCACCATGCTGCGGGCCGCCTCCTTGGCCCGCCGGGAGTCGTGCCCGGTGGCGAACACCACCCACGCCGCGATGTCCAGCGAGCGCCAGTCCTTGCCCGCCCGCTCCGCGCCCGCCCTGATGTGGCGGACCGCGTAGTCGTAGGCCTCCGCGGTGTAGCTCAGGGCGTGGTGGCACCCGTCGGACAACTCCCCGGCCGCCTCGAAGGACTTGGGGCCCCGCATGGCTCCGAGCTTGAGGGGCACGCGCGGCTGGACCGGGCGGGCGAAGGTGAACAGCCCGTCGTAGGAGTAGAACTCGCCGCGGTGCGTGAGCGTGCCCTCGTCCAGCAGCGTCCGCACCACGTGCAGCGCCTCCTTGACCCGGGAGAGGGGCCGGGTGCGGGTCCAGTCGATGCCGTACTGCGCCAGCAGGCCGAAGTTGCCGCTGGACAGCACGGCTTCGGCCCGCCCGTCGGAGAGTTCGTCGAGCGTGGCGAGGGCCTGGGCGATCAGTGTCGGTTCGCGCAGGGTGACCGGGGAGACGCTCGGGCCCAGGCGGATGGTGCGCGTCTGGCCGGCGGCCACGGCGAACAGCAGCCACAGGTCCTTGTGCCAGGTCTCGTCCGCGGCGTAACAGGCGTAGAAGCCCAGCTCGTCGGCGAGTCTGATGGAGGCCAGCGAGTCCTGCAGCGGGTAGTCGGGTAACAGCGCGTAACTGAACCTCATGGGTGTGTCCTCTCCGGCCTGAGCCAAGCGGTCACCAGCCCGCCCAGTGTCCAGCCGGGTCCCCGCGACTGGCCAGGGCCCGTACGGACGCGACCGGACATGGCGCGTCCCTGCCCACTTCCGGCGTATTTCCGGCAGACGGGGTTCACCCGTGCCGTACGCAGGGCTTCCGGGGCCCGGCGACGGGGGCGGGCGTATCCCCGCCCCCGTCGCCGCCCCTGACGTCCGACCAGAGGTCGGAAGCGCACGCAGCGCCTCCGGCCTCGCGTGAACGGGCCCTCACCGGATCACACCAGGCGCCACAGGTGGTCGGCGGTGCCGTTGTCGTCGTACTGGACGACCTGTGCGCTGTTCGCGGTCGACATGCCGTCCACGCCCAGCACCTTGCCGCTGTGCCGGTTGCGGACGCGGAACCAGCCGTCCCCGTCGTCGACGAGCGTCCACAGGTGGTCGGCGGTGCCGTTGTCCTCGTACTGCACGACGCGTGCGCTGTTCGCGGTCGACATGCCGTCGACCCCCAGCACCTTGCCGCTGTGGCCGTTGCGGATCACGTACCAGCCCTCGCCCCGGTCCAGGAGCTGCCAGGCGTGGTCGCCCGTACCGGTGTTGTCGAACTGGACGACGCGCGCGCTGTTCTCCAGGGACATGCCGTCGACGGCGAGGACCTTGCCGCTGTGCCGGTTCGCGATCCGGCGGAACGGCGGTTCCGGCGTCCAGGGCCGACCGTCGGGCGAGGCGGTGGGGAAGGCCGTGACGCGCAGCCGCGCCGCCCCCATCGGTATCAGCGTCACGGTCTCCACGGGCGCGACGCTGCGGGCCGGACCGCTCTGCAGCGGCGCGACCACGTGCTCGTCGTCCGCGCCCCACTCCTCGATGCGCCGGGACTCGGCGGTGATGCGGACCGGGACGGTGTCGTGGGTGAAGGGGTTGTCGGGGACCGGCCCGGCGTCGCGGGTCAGGCGCAGCCGGGGCGACGGGGTCAGGCCGTAGTTCCAGGGGGTGGTGGCGTGCACCTCGTACGAGGGGAAGGCGTCGTCGCCCGCGTACCGGTCGTAACGCTCCCCGATCCGCAGGGAGTACGTCAGGGGGCCGTGCTGGACGCTCACGGCGTCGTGCTGGTCCGGCCAGTGGCGCAGCGTGGTCCGCTGCGGGAGCCGCAGGGTCACCACGTCGCCGTCGTGCCACGTGCGCTCGACGGAGGCCCAGGCCGGTCCGTCCGCGACGGTCACCGGGCGGCCGTTGACCCGCAGTTCCGGTCCGCTGCACCAACCGGGCACCCGCAGCCGGAGCGGGAAGCGCACCGGACGGGAGGGCGAGACGGTCAGCGTGACGGTCTCGGTGAAGGGATAGCCGGTGTCCTCGGTGACCGTCACCTCGGTGCCTCCCGCGACCCGGGCACGCACCGTGCACGGCGCGTACATCGCGGCGGCCAGGCCCCCGTCGGGACTGCCCAGCCAGAGCTCCTCGGTGAAGTACGGCCAGCCCATGCCGTAGTTGTGCGGGCAGCAGCGGTACTGGTCGACGCCCGGGTGGAAGGCCTGCATGGCGAAGCCGTTCTGGAACTGGCCCTGTGTCTTGGTCCTGTTGTCCAGGTCGACGCTGTTGGCGCTGGTGACGTAGTGGATGGACCTGCCCCGCGGATCGAGGGAGGCGGGCAGCATGTTGAACGCCAGGTCCTCGCAGCGGTCCGCCCACACCGGGTCGCCGGTGATCCTCGTGAGCAGTTCGTGGCTCGCCATGAACTCGACGATGCCGCAGGTCTCGAACCCCTGCCGGGGGTCCGTGAAGCCGGGCCGGTAGTTCTCGTCCCCCGCCATGCCGCCGCCGGGGAACCGCCCGTAGACGTCCATGACGCGGTCGTAGGCGCGGTAGGTGGCCCGGGTCAGCTCCGCGGAGCCGGTGACCTGCGCGTACTGGGCGGGTTCACGGAACCCCTGCGCGATGTTGACGTTGTGCCGGGAGGGGGTGGCGCCCGTCCAGTCCGCACCCAGTGTGTGCATCTTGGCGGCCAGGTCGAGCAGGAACGGCTCCCCGGTGCGGCGGTGCAGCCACACGGCGATGTCGAGCCCGTCCCCCCAGCGGTAGGAGATCCAGCTGCTGTCGAAGGCGCCGGGCCCCTGGGCGTTCATGAACCGCAGGAAGCGGACGAGGAAGGGCACGACGCGGGTGTCCCCCGTGAACTCCTCGTGGGTGCGCAGCGCCTGGAGCAGGGGCAGGAAGGGCCAGAAGTCCGGTCCGCCGCCCAGCGACGTGCGCAGGGCGCGCGGTCCGAAGAAGCCGTCGCCCTGCTGGGTGGCGAGGATCGCGTCGATCCACTCCCGCGAGCGGGCCAGGGCGGAGGCGTCACCGGTGGCGACGGCCAGCGGCACGTAGCCGCGCAGCCAGTACGGCACCTCCTCCCACCCGCCGCGCTCCGGATGCACCCACCCGGTGGCCGAGAAGTCGAGGAAGTGCGACACGCTCTCGTACCGGCCGCACAGACCGTCGAGTTGGAGCCCGAGCTGGCCGGCCAGCCAGCCGCGCGCGGTGACGCTGCCGGCGGGCAGTTTGCGGAAGGCGTCGGGCAGGGGTGCGGCGGCCGGCCGCCGGGGCGCGGCCGACGCGGACGGGGCGAGCGGACCGCCCAGCGCGGCGGCGCCGATGCCCAGGGCACCGGCACCGAGGAGGGTGCGTCTGTCGACAGGCATGCGGATGCTCCTGTTCCGGGCCGGGAGACGTCCGTGCGGCGGGGCCGGGGCCGGGGCCGACCGCCGGGCGCACCCCGCCGGCTCGTCCCGTGCGCACGTCCGCCCGCACGGCGCGCCACGGGTGCGGGCGAGCCGGGCCGTCCGGACCGGCGGTGCGGGGGACGTGCCGGTCTCCGGGTCCGCTGCTGCGCACGAACCGTCTCCTTCGAGGACGGGTGGTGGCTCGTTGCTCGGTCTCTACAACGTTGGAAGGCTCAGTCGGGATGACAGCACGGGACCGCGGGTGGTGTCCAGGGCCATGACGAAGACCGTCGCGCCGCCCGGAAGGAGGAATCCGCGCCCCGCCGCCGACCCGGGCCGTAAGATCTAGTGATCTCGTGGGGGGTGGTCATGGGCAGGCAGCGTCCCGGCGTACCGACGCTGGAGGAGGTGGCCGCGCTCGCCGGTGTGGGGCGGGGCACCGTATCCCGCGTCATCAACAACGCGGCGGGCGTGAAGGATTCGACGCGCCGCGCCGTGCAGCGGGCCATCGCCGAACTGGGGTACGTCCCCAACCTGGCGGCCCGTTCGCTGGCGGGCCGGCGCGCGGACGCCGTGGCACTGGTCATGACGGAGCCGGACTGGCGCCAGTTCGGTGAGCCGTTCTTCTCGGAGATCGTCCGGTCCGTCGGCGACGCCCTGACCGACACCAAGGTGCAGCTGCTGCTCACCCTGGTCCGCACGGATGCCGAACGGCAGCGCCTGGTGGAGTACGCGCGCGGCGGCCGGGTCGACGGCGTCATGCTGATGTCCGTGCACGCCGAGGACGCGCTGCCCGACATGCTGGCCGAGGTGGGACTGCCGACGGTCCTGCTGGGGCGCCGCTCCGGCGACGAGAGCGTGACCTACGTCGACGCGGACAACGTCGGGGGAGCGCGCAGCGCGGTGGCGCACCTGCTCGGCCGCGGCCGCCGCGCCGTCGCGGCCATCACCGGGCCGCTCGACATGTACGTGGCCCAGTGCCGGCTGCGCGGTTACCGCGAGGCGCTGGAGCGGGCGGATGTCGAGGGCAGGCCCTCCTGGATCGTCCAGGGCGACTTCTCGGAGGACAGCGGACGCCGGGCGATGGCCGAACTCATCGAGCGGGCCCCGGAGGTCGACGCCGTCTTCGCCGCGTCGGACACCATGGCCGCAGGGGCCCTGACCGCCCTGCGCGCGGCGGGCCGCCGGGTCCCGGAGGACGTCGCGGTGATCGGGTTCGACGACTTCCCGCTCGCCCGGCGCACGGAGCCGCAGCTGACGACGGTCCGCCAGCCGCTGGAGCAGATCGGCCGCGCCATGGTGCGGCTGCTGCTGGAGGAGATGGAGGACTCGGCGGTGGCCTGGCGGCACGTCATCCTCCGTACGGAACTGGTGCTCCGCGACTCGGCCTGAGCCGGCCCGGCTCGCCCTGGGATCGACACCGGAGGGGTCCTCGCCCGCCCCGCCCTGCTCGATGCCTGACGCCCGTCGGCGGAGCCGTTGTGGTTCGCCCGATGCCTGACGCCCGTCACCGGAGCCGCCGTAGTTCGCCCGAGGCCCCGTCGCCTGAGCCGTCCCGGCCTGCTCGACGCCTCGACGCCTCGACGCCTCGTCGCCTGAGTTTCCCGCTCGCCCCACGCCCCGTCACCGGATGTGTTCTCCGTCCCGTTCCCGAGCCGCCCGTCATCGAACGTTTTCGGGAGCGCTCCCGAAGCGGAACCACCGATCTGGATCACCACCGCTGACCTGCGGCTTCGAAAACAATTCGACGGTTCCCTGCGCACAGTCTTGTCAGGAACATGTGAAGCTTCTACAGTCCCGTCCGAACCGAGTTATGGGAGCGCTCCCATCGTTGGGGAGAGGGGAGCGCTCCCTGTCGGTCGGCCCCCGCACCCTCTCGGAGAGGTCCCCCCATGCGACGGTTACGGCACCAAACCCGCGCCCTGCGCGGCCTGTTCGCGACGCTGCTCACCGCCCTCACCGTGGTCGCGGCGCTGGTGACCGCGACGGCTCCCGCCCAGGCCGACACCACGCTCTGCGAGCAGTACGGATCGACCACCATCCAGGGGCGCTACGTCGTCCAGAACAACCGCTGGGGCACCAGCGCCACCCAGTGCGTCACCGCCACCGACACCGGGTTCCGGGTCGCCCAGGCCGACGGCTCGGTGCCGACCGACGGCGCCCCCAAGTCCTACCCCTCGGTCTTCAACGGCTGCCACTACACCAACTGTTCACCGGGCACCAACCTCCCGGCCCGGATCAGCGGCATCTCGGCCGCGCCCAGCAGCATCTCCTACGGCTACGTCAACGACGCCGTCTACAACGCCTCGTACGACATCTGGCTGGACCCGACGCCCCGGACCGACGGCGTCAACCGGACCGAGATCATGATCTGGTTCAACAAGGTCGGTCCCATCCAGCCGATCGGCTCCCAGGTCGGCACGGCCACCGTCGGCGGGCGCAGCTGGCAGGTGTGGTCCGGCAGCAACGGCTCCAATGACGTGCTGTCGTTCGTCGCGCCGTCCGCGATCGGCAGCTGGAGCTTCGACGTCATGGACTTCGTCCGCGAGACCGTCGCGCGCGGCATGGCGCAGAACGACTGGTACCTGACGAGCATCCAGGCCGGTTTCGAGCCCTGGCAGAACGGTGCGGGGCTCGCGGTGAACTCCTTCTCCTCGACCGTCACCACCGGCGGCGGCACCCCGGGCGGGCCCGGCACCGGTGGGCCCGCGGCGTGCACGGTGTCGTACAACACCAACGTGTGGCCGGGCGGCTTCACCGCCGACGTCACGGTGAAGAACGCCGGTCCGACCGCCGTCGACGCGTGGAAGCTGGCCTTCACCCTGCCCTCCGGACAGCGCATCACCCAGGCCTGGAACGCGTCCGTCACCCCCTCCTCGGGAGCGGTCACGGCGAGCGGTCTGAACAACAACACGCAGATCGCGTCCGGCGCCAGCCAGAACTTCGGCTTCCAGGGAACCTACAGCGGCACCTTCGCCCGGCCCGGCGGCTTCAGCCTGAACGGCACCGCCTGTACGACCGCCTGACGCGGCCGGCGGGCCGCACGCCCGCCGCGTCCCCTGCCCCGGGGCCCGCTCTTCTCCCTGCGCCGACAGGACGGGCCCCGGGGCGAACCCCCGCCCGGACACCCGCACCACCAGTGCCAACGGCACCACCACGAACTCCCCCGCCCGCCCGGTCGACGCCCTTCCCCCGGACGGGCGGGGGCTCCAGCCACCCCTTCCGACCTCGCACAGATCCATGACCGGAACTGGAGATCCCATGGCCTTACGCAGCAGAATCCTCACGCTGGCAGCGGTGTTCGCCACGCTGCTCGGCGGGCTCGGGCTGAGCTTCCTGTGGCAGAAGGACGCGCAGGCGCACGGCGTCGCGATGATGCCCGGCTCGCGCACCTACCTGTGCCAGCTGGACGCCGTCACCGGCACCGGCGGACTGGACCCGACCAACCCCGCGTGCAAGGACGCGCTGGCGAAGAGCGGTTCGTCGGCGCTCTACAACTGGTTCGCCGTCCTCGACTCCAAGGCCGCGGGCAGGGGCGCCGGTTATGTGCCGGACGGCACGCTGTGCAGCGCCGGCGACCGCTCCCCGTACGACTTCTCGGCCTACAACGCGGCCCGCGCGGACTGGCCGCGCACGCACCTGACGTCCGGTGGGACGGTCAAGGTGCAGTACAGCAACTGGGCCGCCCACCCGGGTGACTTCCGGGTCTACGTCACCAAGCCCGGCTGGTCGCCCACGTCCCAGCTGGGCTGGAACGACCTGGAGCTCGTCCAGACCGTCACCAACCCGCCCCAGCAGGGCTCGCCCGGCACCAACGGCGGCCACTACTACTGGGACCTGAAGCTGCCCTCCGGCCGGTCCGGCGACGCGGTGATCTTCATGCAGTGGGTGCGTTCGGACAGCCAGGAGAACTTCTTCTCCTGCTCCGACGTCGTCTTCGACGGCGGCAACGGGGAGGTGACCGGCATCCGCGGCTCCGGGAGCACGCCCACCCCGACGCCGACCCCGACGGACCCGCCGACGCACACCGGCAACTGCATGGCCGTCTACAACGTGGTCAACTCCTGGGACGGCGGCTTCCAGGGCTCGGTCGAGGTGATGAACCACGGGACGTCACCGCTCAACGGCTGGGCCGTGCAGTGGAAGCCGGGCGTCGGCACACGCGTCGGCAGTGCGTGGAACGGCTCCTTGACCACCGGGTCCGACGGCACGGTGACGGTCAGGAACGTCGACCACAACCGGGTGATCGCCGCCGACGGCAGCGTGACGTTCGGCTTCACGGCCACCTCGTCGGGCAACGACTTCCCAGTGGGCACGATCGGCTGCGTGACGCCCTGACGCCCTGACGCCCTGACGCCGGGGTGATCACTCCCGCCGGCCCGCGCGGCGGCGGCACCCGGTGACCCCTGGCCGAGGGACGAGGGCTGAGGGACGAGGACCGTCGGACGACGGCGCATGCGGCACAGGGGCGGGTCACTCCGGTGACCTGCCCTTCTCCGTGCGGTCGCGACCGCACGGCTCAGCGGGGGGCGGTGGTGCGGGTGGGCCGGTCCGGCCACTCGGAGGGGTGCCCGCGCCTCCGGCTCGGCTGAGGCGACCGACCCGGGAGCCCGTCCACCGGGCAGGTCTCAGGACGACTCGCGCACCACCAGCTCCGTCGGCAGCGTCAGCTGCTGCCGGGGTGCCCCGTGCCGGGTGATGTCGGTGAGGATCCGGGCCATCGTCCGGCCCAGTTCCTCCACCGGCTGACGCACCGTCGTCAGGGGCGGGTCGGTGTGGCGGGCGAGGACGGAATCCTCGAATCCGACGACGGCGACATCGCCGGGCACCTGCCGCTTGTGGCGGCGCAGTTCGGCCAGGGCGCCGACCGCCATCAGGTCGGAGGCGGCGAAGACGGCGTCCAGGTCCGGGGCGCGTTCAAGAAGCAAACGCATGGCGCGGCTCCCGCCCTCCTCGGTGAAGTCCCCCGCCTCCACCAGGAGTTCGTCGGCCGGCACACCCGCCTCCTCGTGGGCCGTGCGCCAGCCGGCGAGCCGGCTGCGGCCGACGTCCATGTCCTGCGGGCCGGTGATCGTGGCGATCCTCGCCCTGCCGTTGCCCAGCAGGTGCCGTACGGCCTCGGCGGCCCCTCCGGCGTTGTCGGAGTTGACGTAGCTGAGCTGTTCGCCCGCGTCCCGGCGGCCGGCCAGTACGGTGGGCAGGCCCATCTCCTCCAGCATGCCGGGCAGCCGGTCCTCGGAGTGGACGGAGACCAGGAGGACGCCGTCCACGCGGCGCGTCGCCACCGATTCGGTCAGCTGGTCCCGTTCGGCCTGGTCGCGCACCAGCATGAGCTGCAACTGGGTGCGGGTCTCGGCGAGGGCGCCGCTGACGCCCCGGATCAGCGCGGCGAAGAACGGCTCCGAGCCGAGCCGGCTCTCCGACTCCGGGATCACCAGGGCGACGGCGTCGGTGCGGTTGGTGACCAGGCCGCGGGCGACCGAGTTGGGGACGTAGTTCAGCTCCTTGATCGCGGCCAGGACCCTGGAGCGGGCGTCCGCGCTGACCAGATCGGAGCCGTTGACGACGCGGGAGACCGTGGTGCGGCCGACGCCGGCGCGGGCGGCGACCGTTTTGATCGTGGGCCGGCGATTCCCAGCCATGCGCTCCCCTCCCTCGGCAGCCGCGGCGGTGCCGGCCGCGGGGGTGACCAGCGGCAATTGTTGCAGACGCGGCCGTGAGCGGAGCACCCCCGCGTCTTCGGGCCGTGGGCCGGGCGGCGGCGACCGGCGAGGAGTTGGTTTCAAGTTATTGACAGATCGGCTCCCGGCCACGAGTCTTCGTTGCGCCGGTGGGAACGTTCCCACCGTTCAGTGGGCACGTTCCCACCGTCTGTCAGAGCCGCTGTAGTCATCGCAGAACTCGTCACTCCGATGTGTCAGCGTCGTCGCTAGGAGGAGATCCATGGGCACGTTCGGTTCGTTGCGCACGAGGGCGGTGGCGACCGTCGCGGCCGTCGGCGCGCTGGCGCTGGTCGTCGGCTGCGGCGGCAGCGACGACTCGGTCACCGGCGGTGGCAAGAAGGACGGCAAGGTCACCATCACCATGGGCCTGTACGGCGTGATGGGCCTCAAGGAGACCGGCCTGCTGGAGCAGTACGAGAAGGAGAACCCCGAGGTCGACATCAAGGCCGAGATCGCCGGCGACGAGCAGACCTACTACACCGCGCTGCAGACCAGGCTCGCCGCGGGCAACGGTCTGAAGGACATCCAGGGCATCGAGATCGGCCGGGCCAAGGAGATCACCGAGACCCAGGCGGACAAGTTCGCGGACTTCGCCGGCACGGCGGGCACCGACCACTTCCTGCCCTGGAAGGAGTCCCAGATCAGCACCGGGGACGGCAAGGTGCTGGGCCTGGGCACCGACATCGGCCCCATGGCCGTCTGCTACCGCAAGGACTACTTCGAGCAGGCCGGTCTGCCCACCGACCGCGAAGAGGTCGGCAAGCTGTGGGAGGGCGACTGGACGAAGTACGTCGAGGTCGGCCGCACCTTCAAGAAGGACTTCAAGGGCGACAAGGTGGCGTTCACGGACTCCGCCAGCGGCCTGTTCAACGCCATGGTCTACGGCCACCCCGAGCAGTACTACGACGAGAAGGGTGAGCTGATCTACGACAGCAACCCGGCCGTCCAGGAGGCCTGGGCCCTCGCCTCCGACGCCGCGGAGGAGGGGCTGACCGCCAAGCTCCGCCAGTTCCAGCCGGGCTGGGACCCCGGCCTGGCCAACGGCACGTTCGCCACCGCCGTGTGCCCGGCCTGGATGCTCAGCCACATCAGCGAGAAGGCCGGTGAGGCCAACAAGGGCAAGTGGGACGTCGCCCGGGCGCCCCAGGGCGCCAACTGGGGCGGTTCCTTCCTCGGCGTGATCGAGAAGAGCCCGGTGAAGGAGGAGGCCAAGAAGCTCGTCGCCTGGCTGACCGCGCCGGAGCAGCAGGCCCACATCTTCAAGGAGATCGGCAACATCCCGTCCTCCGCGAAGGCCCTGGAGGACCCCGCCGTGAAGAACGCGACGTCGGAGTACTTCGACAACGCGCCGATCGGCCGGATCTTCGGCGCCGCGGCACAGGAGATCCCGGACAAGCAGGTCCTCGGCCGCAAGGACGGCACGATCAAGGACACCTTCTCCCAGGGCCTGGCCCTGGTCGAGCAGGGCACCTCGCGCGACGACGCGTGGAAGACCACCACGGAGCGCATCGAGAAGGCGGTCGGCTGACCCGACGCCCCCGCAGCCGCCCGGGCCCGCTCGGCATCGCGCCGACGGGCCCGGGGCCCGGCTCACCCATCCGCTCTCAGGAAGGAAAGTCCGGTGGCCACCTCCACCACCAAGGCCCTGACCGGCGAGGAGCCGCCGGCCCCGCCCGGCACGGCGGACGGCGGGAAGACCGCCCGGCGGCGCAGCGCGTTGCTGCACCGGCTGGACGTCAAGGGCGCGCCCTTCGCGTTCGTCGCACCCTTCTTCATCGTCTTCGCCGCGTTCAGCTTCTACCCCCTCGTCTACACGTCGTGGATCTCGCTGCACGACGTGGAACTGGCCACCCTCGACGTCATGGAGTGGGTGGCGTTCGACAACTACGTCGAACTCTGGGGCGACTCGCGGTTCTGGAACGCGCTGTGGAACACCGTCACCATCGGGGTCATCTCCACGGTGCCGCAGCTGATGATGGCACTCGGCCTGGCGCACCTGCTCAACTACCGGATGCGCGCCTCGCTGTTCTTCCGCGTCGCCTCACTCGTGCCGTACGCCACCTCGGTCGCCGCCGCGGCCCTGGTGTTCACCATGATCTTCGAGCGCGACTTCGGCATGATCAACTGGGCGCTCGGCTCGGTCGGCATCGACCCGGTGGACTGGGAGGCCGACAAGTGGCCCGCCCAGGTGGCGATCTCCACCATCGTCATCTGGCGCTGGACCGGCTACAACGCGCTGCTCTACCTGGCCGCCATGCAGGCCATCCCGGCCGAGCGGTACGAGGCGGCGTCCCTCGACGGAGCGTCCCGGTGGAAGCAGTTCACCCACGTCACCGTCCCCGGCATCCGGTCCACCATCGTCTTCACCATCGTGCTCTCCACCATCGGCGCCACCCAGCTGTTCGGTGAGCCGCTGATCTTCGGCCAGGGGCCCAACGGCGTCACCGGCGGCGCCGACAACCAGTACCAGACGCTGGGCCTGCTGCTGTACGAGGAGGGCTGGAAGAACTACCAGATGGGCCGCTCGGCGACCGTCGCCTGGGCGATGTTCATGCTGCTCGTCCTCGTCTTCGCGGCGCAGCGCCTGATCAAGCGCCTGCGTTCCCGCACGTCCTGACCTGGAGTCACCATGACCACCAACAGTCTCCCGGTCCGGACGGACACCCCGGTCCGGACCCCCGTCGAGAAGCCGGCCGGCCGCGGCGGCCGCCGGCTGCTGCGCCAGGGCGCCGGCCGCCAGCACCACGCCGGCCCGCTCGCCTACGTCCTGCTCGTCGTCATGGCGGTGCTCTCCATCTTCCCGCTGTACTGGACGATGGTGGCGGCCTCCACCGACAACACCCGGGTCAGCCAGACCCCGCCGCCGTTCCTGCCCGGCCCGAACCTGTTCAGCAACCTCGCCCGCGCCTGGGACGAGGCGGCCATGGGCAAGGCCATGATCAACAGCCTGATCGTGGCCGGCGTGATCGCCCTGTCCACGGTGATGTTCGCGACGCTGGCCGGGTTCGCCTTCGCCAAACTGCGGTTCAAGGGGCGCAACGTCCTGCTGATGCTGGTCATCGGCACCATGATGGTGCCGCCCCAGCTCGGCGTCGTACCGCTGTTCATGATGATGTCGGAGCTGGGCTGGTCGCAGCAGCTGCCCGCCGTCATCTTCCCCACGCTGGTCAGCGCCGTCGGCGTGTTCTTCATGCGGCAGTACCTGTCCGAGGCGCTGCCCGACGAACTCGTCGAGGCCGGACGCGTCGACGGGGCGCACTCGCTGCGGATCTTCTGGAGCATCGTGCTGCCCGTGGCGCGGCCCGCGATGGCCGTCCTGTTCATGATCACGTTCGTGCACGCCTGGAACGACTTCTTCTGGCCGTTCGTGGTGCTCGACATGACCAACCCGACCGTCCCCGTCGCCCTCACCCAGCTCAGCGCCGGCTACGTCCGCGACCAGTCGCTGATCATGGCGGGCGCGCTGCTCGGCACGCTGCCGCTGCTGGCGATGTTCGTCGTCTTCGGCCGCCAGATCGTCAGCGGCATCATGGCGGGCGCCGTCAAGGGCTGACCCCCCTGCCGCACCCCCACGGCCCGCGAAACCCTCCCGCTCCGCTCTCTCCGAAAGGACTTACGTGGTCACCGCAGCACAGCAGACCGCGTCCGCCCCGGACGCCGCCCGCACCTTCCCCAAGGGCTTCCTCTGGGGTTCAGCGACAGCCTCCTACCAGATCGAGGGGGCCGCCGCCGAGGACGGCCGCACACCGTCCATCTGGGACACCTACGCCCGCACACCCGGCCGGGTCCGCAACGGCGACACCGGTGACGTCGCCACCGACCATTACCACCGCTGGCGCGAGGACGTCGCCCTCATGGCCGAACTCGGCCTGCGCGCCTACCGGTTCTCCCTGGCCTGGCCCCGGATCCAGCCCACCGGCCGCGGCCCCGCCGTCCAGAAGGGCCTGGACTTCTACCGGCGCCTCGTCGACGAACTGCTGGACAAGGGCATCCAGCCCGTCGCCACCCTCTACCACTGGGACCTGCCGCAGGAGCTGGAGGACGCCGGGGGCTGGCCCGAGCGGGCCACGGCCGAGCGGTTCGCGGAGTACGCGGCCCTCGCCGCGGACGCCCTCGGTGACCGGGTGAAGACCTGGACCACCCTCAACGAGCCCTGGTGCAGCGCCTTCCTCGGCTACGGCTCCGGCGTGCACGCCCCCGGCCGCACCGACCCGGTCGCCGCGCTGCGCGCCGCCCATCACCTCAACCTCGGCCACGGCCTCGCCGTGCAGGCGCTGCGCGACCGGATCCGCGCCGACGCCCAGTGCTCGGTCACCCTCAACATCCACCACGTCCGCCCGCTCACCGGCAGCGACGGCGACGCCGACGCGGTCCGCCGGATCGACGCGCTCGCCAACCGGGTCTTCACCGGCCCGATGCTGCGCGGCGCCTACCCGGAGGACCTGTTCAAGGACACCGCCGAGCTGACCGACTGGTCGTTCGTGCACGACGGCGACCTGCGGCAGATCCAGCAGCCGCTGGACTTCCTCGGCGTCAACTACTACAGCCCGACGCTCGTCTCGGAGTCCGACGGCACCGGCACCCACAACGCCGACGGTCACGGCCGGAGCACGCACAGCCCCTGGCCCGGCTCCGACCGGGTCTCCTTCCACCAGCCGCCCGGCGAGACCACCGCCATGGGCTGGGCCGTCGACCCGAGCGGCCTGTACGAGCTGCTGCGCCGCCTGTCGTCGGAGTTCCCCAGGCTGCCGCTGGTCATCACGGAGAACGGCGCCGCGTTCGACGACTACGCCGACCCCGCCGGACAGGTCAACGACCCCGCCCGGATCGCCTACCTCCGCGGACACCTGGCCGCCGTCCATCAGGCCGTCGTGGACGGCTCGGACGTGCGCGGCTACTTCCTGTGGTCGCTGCTGGACAACTTCGAGTGGGCGCACGGCTACAGCAAGCGCTTCGGTGCCGTGTACGTGGACTACCCGACCGGCACGCGCATCCCCAAGGCCAGTGCCCGCTGGTACGCGGACGTCGTGCGCACCGGTGTCCTGCCTGGAGCCTGAGCGGGCCAGGCGGAGCACCCGGCGCCCGTCCCGCACGGGCGCCGCACCACGGGCTCGCCCCCGCCTCCCCGTGCGGGGGCGGGGGCGAGCCGCGTTCACCGGGATCAGGCCGTGTACTGGTAGGCGGGGTAGGTCAGATAGCCCGCGTCACCGCCCTGGTAATAGGTGGCCTCGTCGACGGGAGCGAGCGGGAGTCCGGTGCGCAGCCGCTCGACCAGGTCGGGGTTGGAGATGAACGCGCGGCCGAAGGAGATGAGGTCGGCTCCCAGCCCCAGCCAGTGGTCCGCCTCGGCGCGGCCGGTCTGCTTGGGGCCCATCGGAAGCACCGGATTCATGATGAGGGTGCCCGGCCACGCGCGGCGCAGACCGATCAGCACCTCCTCGTCGGCGGTGGCCTCGAGATGGACGTACGCCACCGAGAGGCGGGCCAGCTCGCCCAGGAGCAGGGCGTACAGCTCGGGGACGTCGGCCTCTTCGACGCCCCAGAAGGTCCCGCCGGGGGAGAGGCGGATGCCGGTGCGGTCCGCGCCGACGGCGTCGACGGTCGCGGCCACCGCCTCGACCGCGAACCGGACCCGGCCGGTCGGGGAGCCGCCGTAGCGGTCCGTGCGCAGGTTGGCGTTGGACGACAGGAACTGCGAGATCAGATAACCGTTGGCGCCGTGCAGCTCCACGCCGTCGAAGCCGGCGTCGACGGCCCGGCGGGCGGCCCGGCCGAACGCCTCGGCGTGTTCGGGGACCTCGGCGGTCTCCAGGGCCCGCGGAGTCGGCGGGGCCTGGGGGCCCGACGGTGTGAACACCTCACCGACGGCGGGGACGGCCGAGGGCCCGACGGGCAGCATCCCCGTGGTGTCGGGATGCGACACGCGCCCGCCGTGCATGAGCTGGGCGAAGAGACGGCCGCCGTTGGTGTGCACAGCACCGGTCACCTGGCGCCAGGAGGCCACCTGCTCATCGGTGTGCAGCCCCGGCGTCCCGGGATTGGACTGGCCGACCGGACTGGGCTGCACACCTTCCGTGACGATCAGCCCGGCCGTCGCGCGCTGGGCGTAGTGGGCCGCCATCGAGGGGGTCGCCAGACCGCCGGGGGCAGCCCGTACCCGCGACATCGGGGCCATCACCACGCGGTTGGGCAGCGTCAGTCCACCGAGCTGATGGCTGTCGAAGAGGCTCGTCATATCGGACTCCCTTATGATCCTTGGTGCTTGGTGCTTGGTGCTTGGTGCTTGGTGCTTGGTGCTTGGTGCTTGGTGCTTGGCCGAGCACGCGACCACGCTAGAACCTCACATGGATGTCAGAGGCAAGAGGTGTGTCGCAGGTCACAAGGGGTGCGGCGTACACCACCAACCCGGAGCGGTGCGCCGCGGCCCGTCCCGCCGCACGCGGAGGCGGGCGGCGGGACGGACCTTCGGATGATGCCGGGAGGCCCGGCGGCACCCCGGGCGGCGACTCCGGCCGTCGCGGTGCGGCCGCCGGCGCGCGGTGCGGCTCAGTCGACGGGGGCGAGGAACTCCTCGACCGGCAGGGGCCGTCCGACGATCCGAGTGTCGCCCATCCAGCCGTAGAAGCCCTGGCCGAAGGCCTCGTCGAACTGTGTCGCGCCCAGTACGAACGGCTTGCCGAGGGTGGCGATGCCGGTCGACGCCTGCGCCGGGTTCCGGGCGATCCTCGAACCGTCCACGTACATCACGGTGCGGCGGCCGTCGTTGACGACGGCGATGTGCATCCAGCGTCCGACCGGTACGGCGTGGCTCCACGACGTGGGGTCGGCGTCCTGCCGGTGCGGGTAGACCACGAACTGCAGGAACCGCTCGGGCGACAGGTTGAGACTGCAGGTCGGTTCCAGCGGCGACCAGCCCGTCGTCTTGCCCGCCTCCGCGTTGCGGCCCTCCCAGCTCAGGATCCCCATCCAGCTGTGGTCGCCCTCGAAGGGCTCGGGCAGCCGGACGAAGGTCTCGATGGTGTAGCCGCGGAGGAACTTCTCGCTGTTCAGGGCCGCCCGCGCGCCGGTGGTGAGGATGGCGCCCCGGTCGGGGTTCTTCCCGCCGTCGAAGCGCAGGCTGGCGTGCGCGGGCTGCCCGCGGTGGTGGTCCGCCGACCAGGTGAGCGCGTCGGCGGCACTGGAGTGGAGCCGGCGCACCGTCAGGTCGTTGCCGTTGCCGGTCAGGTCCCTGACGACGGTGCCGTCGGCGACGGCGGCGCCGGGGGTGCCGGCCGCGTCGGTTCCGGAGGCGTCGAACCGCCAGTAGGCGAGGGTGCCGCGGGGCATCACCGCCCGGGCGGGCCGGGGCTTCGCGGGCGTGACGGGGGCGAAACCGGCGAACCGCGCCTCGAAGTCCACGGACAGGCTGAACCGGTCGGTGGGGCCGGTGAGTTCGACGGTCTCGGCGGCCAGCGGGGAGCGCTGCTCGGGGTCCCTGGCCAGGAACCAGGGCGAGAACGTCTCGACGTCGATGACGTTGCGCACCAGGTCGAAACCGTAGGTGCGGATCATCCCGGCGCCGCCGTAGTAGCGGTCCTGGTAGTTGGTGATGTGGATGTGGACATCGTTGTCGGCGTCGTTGGTCAGCACCGTGCGGCCGGGCGGCCAGTAGTGTCCGCCCAGCGCGAGGAAGATCTGGTCGTTGCCCTTGATCAGGCGGTCCCACAGCCGCTGTCCGTTGCCCGACAGCCGGGCCTCGCCGTCGTCGCCGGACCAGGCGATGTCATGGGTGGTCAGCACCGCCGGCAGGGTGGGGTGCGCGTCGAGCCCCCCCTGCGCCCACTCCAGTCCCCGGTCGGAGACCCGCCAGTCCAGGGCGAGCACCAGCCATCGCCGGCCGGCCGCCCGCAGGACGTGGTAGCTGTTGTAGCCGTCGGGCGAGGCGCCCCCGAACGTCGGCATGGACCGGTAGCGGTCGGGCCCGAACGCGGCGAGGTAGGCGGAGTCACCGCGCTGGTCGTCGGTGGACGACTTGATGTCGTGGTTGCCCGCCAGCACGCTGTAGGGAACCCGGCCGTCCAGCACGCCGAAGGTGTCGGCGGCGAGGCCGATCTCGTCCTCGGTGCCGTGCTCGGTGACGTCGCCGAGGTGCGTCATGAACGCGATGTTGGCCGCCGACCGCTCGGCGGCGAGGTACCGGAACGTCGCCCGCAGCGGGGCGGGGTCGGCGCTGTCGGCGTCGAAGAGGTACTGGGTGTCGGGCAGCACCGCCAGCGCGAACCGCGGACTCTCGGCGTCGAACCGTCCGCCGGCCGCCCCGGCGCCGTCCCCGGCCGCCTCGGCGGGGGCGGCGTCCAGGCCGGCGGCCACGGCACCGGCGGCCGGTACGACGACCGCCGCGCGCAGCAGCGAGCGTCTGTGCAGGGACTGCTGGTGACTGGTCTGTCTGTCTGTGCTCATCAGGGCTCCACGGACCGGGTGGTGGGCTGGGATCAGCCCGAATGTTGCTCACCCGCGCTGGCCGCCCGGTTGCGCGGACCTGAACACCGGCTGCATGGACACCGCTGCCGGGCCGGGCGACACGTCCGCCCGTGCGGCCCGGCGGGCTCCCGCCACGGGCCGGAAGGGTGTGTACTGCTCACCGGACCGCCCACGCGACGACACCAGGGGTTCTCGTGCACGATCTGGCCGACTCGATCGAATCGAGGGAACAACTCGCCGCCGTCTGGCGGGTCATGGTGCTCGACCGGGACCCGGACGCGGATGTCCGCGACCTTCCGGGCATCGCCGTCCGCTGGGCCGACTGCCGGTTCCCCTTCTGGAACTGCCTCACGCTGACCGAGGACGGCGCCGGTGCCGGACTCGTACGGCGGCGCCTGCACCAGGCGGCGGAGATCATGCGGTCGAAGCGGCACCCCGGGTTCCTGTGGGTCTTCGAGGACCTCCTCGACGACGAGGCGCGGGCCGTGCTGGGGACGGCGGCCGAGCAGGCTGGCCTGGTGCACGCCTTTCCCGGTACGGGCATGGCGGGCGACCTGCTGCCCATCCCCGAACCGGCCCACGCCGACCTGACCTTCGTCCGCGTGACCACCGACGACCGACTGCGGGACTTCGCGGACCTCAACGCGCGCGCCTACGGGTTCCCGGTGGAGGACGGCCGTGACGGACTGGCCCGCTCCACCCTGTGGAAGAGCCGGGTGCACGCCTACCTGGGCGTGCGGGAGGGCGTACCCGTGAGCTGCGCCGCCACGGTGGAGGCGCAGGGCCGCCTCTTCGTCCTGCTCGTCGCCACCGACCCCGCGTGGCAGCGACGCGGCTACGGGGAGGCGGTGACGCGGAAGGCGCTGTACGAGGGGGCGCGAGCCACCGGGACCACCCGCGCGACCCTGCACGCGACGGAGGCCGGGGCACCCGTGTATCCACGGATCGGCTTCGAGCCGAACTCCCCGATGGGCTTCTACGCCCTGAAGGAGTGAGGCGCGGGCCCGCGGGCCCGCCGGGAGGGCGCCGACCGGCCCCGCCCACCGTCCGGGGGCCGTGCGCCCGGGAGCCGTCCGACGTACCCTCGCATCGTGGCAGAGGTCGGACGGGCGCCGCGCGGTGCACGGTCGGGAGGGCGGCATGCGGATAGGGGAACTGGCGGCACGGTCGGGCGTCAGCGTCCGGTCCCTGCGCTACTACGAGGAACAGGGACTGCTCGCCAGCACCCGCAGCGCCGGCGGGCAGCGGCACTACACGGACCACGACGTGGAGCGCGTCGCGTTCATCCAGCGGCTCTACGCCGCGGGCCTGTCCAGCCGCACCATCGTCGAGTTGCTGCCCTGTGTCGACGCGCCCAGTGAGGACAACTCCGACGCCGCACTGGAGCGGATGGCCGAGGAACGCGACCGGCTCTCCGAGCACATCGCCGACCTCGTACGCACCCGGGACGCGCTCGACGAGCTGATGAACGGCGCCCGGGCCTACCGGGAAAGCCTGCGCGGCGCACCGGTCGGCTGACCGACCCGCCCCCGGCAGCCGGCACCCGAGGAGCGGTCCGGCGCGCACCGTCACCTCACACCGCGCCCCCGAAGAAGACCTGCACCTCCCGGATGAGCCCGTCACGCACCCTGATCGCCTCCACGTTGCGGTACCGGCCGCCCGTCACGAGCTCGTACTCGTAGAGGACGAGGACCAGTTCCTCGTCCGCCGGGGTCACGTGCAGCAACCGCTGCCCGGTCATCCGGCCGGCTGTGGGAAAGCACCGCTCGAAGAACGCCGTCCTGTCGATGTGGTCGTCATAGGGGCTGGTGAACGAGAAGTCGTCGGCGTAGAGCGCGAACGCGGCGTCGCGGTCCTGCGCCCTGTAGTACCGGAAGGCGGCTTCGACCACGTCGGTCGCCACGTCGGACATCCTCGCTCCTCGCCGGACGGATCGGCCCCCTCCGCCACCGTAGGGCCCCCGCGGGGAAGCCGCGCTCCGCCGCCCCCGGACCGGGGGCGAGGGCCCGCCCCGGCCGTGCGCGGGGCGGGCCCTCGCCCGAGTGGGCGGTCAGCGGGTGAAGGTGACCCGCTGCTCCTTCAGGGCACCGCAGTTGGAGCCGTAGACCTGGACGTACACGTTGTCGATGCTGCCGCCCCAGTCCACGCAGTGGCCCTTGCCGTAGACGTAGGTCGGACCCGCGTACGACGTGTACATCCCGCCGTCCTGGTCGGCCTCCTCGGTGTCGGGGACGTAGACCCACGCGGACATGTCCAGGGCGGTGCCCGGGTTGTTGCGGATCGTCGCGACGCAGTTGCGGCCGTTGGCGGAGTTGTACGTCAGGTAGACGGTGCCCAGGGAGGCGACCGACGCCGAGTTGACGGTCTTGTAGCCGCTCCCGCACACCTTCTGCGGAGTGGTGTTGGGCGCCGCCGAGGCCGGCGCCGCGAGGGCGGTCACGGCCCCCACCGACAGGGCGGCCAGCGCGGAGACGGACAGGGCGGAACGGGTGAATCTCATATTTCCCCCTTGCGACTCTTCGAGTACTTGCTCCTGCCTGGTGTGACCCGCGGGACCCGCGGAGGGTTGTGCCGCGGACGCCACCGGATTCCGGCCCGCCGCGCCGGCCGTCCGGCTGTCCCTGACGGCCCGGCGGTTCCGGTCCGCGCCGGGGGAGGGCACCCGTTCCCCCGGATGGACGGGAGGTCGTGCGGAGCGGGAGGGCCCGCCGGAGGCTGGGCGCATGCCGAAGAGACCTGTGACAGCCGCCGCTGCCCTCCTCTCCAGCGCCGTCCTGCTCTCCGCCTCCGTGTCCGCCTGCGGGCGGGGCGGAGCGGCGGGCACCGGCGGCGGAGCCGGGGGCGGCGGCGAGGAGAACGACCGCGGACGGGTGTGGGCACAGTCCCTGGACTGGAAGGACTGCCCCGCCCCCTCCCCCCTCCAGGGCGGCGGGGACGCCCCGGAGCCGTTGCCGGACGGTACCCGGTGGCAGTGCGCCACCCTGCGGACCCCGCTGGACTGGAGCGCACCCGAGGGCGAGACGATGGACATCGCCCTGATCCGGGCCCGCTCCCGTGCGGACGCCGCAGACCGGATCGGTTCGCTGCTGTTCAATTTCGGCGGCCCCGGCGAGTCCGGAGTCGCCACCCTGCCCGCCCTCGCCCCCGACTACGAGAAGCTCCGTGTCCGCTACGACCTGGTCGGGTTCGATCCGCGCGGTGTCGGCGGCAGCGACGGAGTCACCTGCCTGGACGCCCGGGCGACGCAGGCCATGTCCGAGCGGGACGACACCCCGGACGACGGCGACGACGAGGTCGAAGCACTCCTGAAGAGCGCACAGGAGTACGCGGCGGCCTGCCGGCGGGAATCGGGCCGTCTCCTCGCGCACGTGGGCACCGAGGACGCCGCCCGCGACATGGACCTGATGCGGCACGTGCTCGGCGACGACAAGCTGCACTACTTCGGCATCTCCTACGGCACCGAACTCGGTGCCGTCTACGCCCACTTGTTCCCCCGCACCGTCGGCCGTGCGGTCCTGGACGGTGTCGTCGACCCCACCCTCGACCCACTGCGGGAGGCGCTGGCGCAGGCCGGCGGCTTCCAGCTCGCCTTCGAACACTTCGCCGCGTGGTGCGCGCGGACCGGGTGCTCGCTGGGGGACAGCGCCGAGGCGGTGCAGGCGGCCGTGACGGCACTGGAGGCGGAACTGGACGACACCCCGCTGTCCGTCGGCGACGACCGGACGCTCACCGGCTCCCTCCTCCTCGACGCGGTGATCCAGGCCCTCTACCGGGAAACGGCCTGGCCCGCCCTCGCCGTCGGTCTGGAACAGGCGGCCGGCGGCGACGGCCGGACGCTGCTGAACCTGGCCGACGCCCTCGGGGACCGCCACGGCGGGTCCTACAGCGACCAGCAGGACGCTCAGGCGGCGATCACCTGCGGCGACCGCAGCGACCGCTACACCGTGGACGACCTGCTGGAGATGGCCCCCCGGTTCGAGGAGGCCTCACCGCTCTTCGGCGACACCATGCTCTGGGGAGCGCTGCGATGCACCGGCTGGCCGGTGCCCGGCAAGGCCGCACACCCCGACGTCCGGGCCCCGGGCGCGCCCCCCATCCTGCTCGTCGGCACCACCGGCGACCCCGCCACCCCCTACGCGGGCACCGCCCGGATGGCCGAGCGGCTCGGCAAGGGCGTCGGTGTCCAACTCACCTACGAGGGCGAGGGCCACGGCGCCTACGACTCCGGGAACTCCTGCGTCCGGAAGGTGGTCGACACCTACCTCCTCGAAGGGAAACGCCCCGCCCCCGGGACCGTGTGCGCGCACGAGCCGCCGCTGGGCAAGTGACCGCAGCGGAACCCCGGCATCACAGGCCGGTGACCTTGCTGCTCGCCGAGACCTCGTAGACCAGGGTGACGGTCCGCCGGGCGCCGGGCGCCAACGGGACGTCCCAGCGGACGATGCCGTCCGCGTCGACGGCGTCGGGCACGGGGGAGCAGGCGTCCCGGCGCAGGCGCACCTCCACCGCCGAGACCTCGGACACCGGGACGCGCTCCCGCACGACGACCGTCCGGTCGTCGTGCTCGGCGGGGGAGGAGAACCGGGAGAGGTGCAGCCGCACGGTCCGGGTGACCACGGTCCGCTGGGTGATTCCCGCGGTGTCACGACTCTCCTCGGTCCGCCGCAGGACCCGGTGGTCGTCCCGGCTGCCGAAGGCGAGCTCGACGGGGGCGCCGGGCGCGGTGAAGTCCAGGGTGCCGCGCCCGCTGAAACCGCTGCCCCGGACGAGGTCGACGGGCCCGGCGAGCAGCGCGTGCCCTGACCGGTTGTCGCCCCGCACCATGTGAGTGACCAAGGGCGACAGTTCGGGCGAACAGGCGTACTCGCTCCTGGCGGGCGTGGTGAAGGAGGAGACCGGAACACGGTGGGCGCGGCCGTCCGCGGGCACCGAGACCGGCGCGGGGGAGCGGAGCACCCGTACCTCACCATCGTCGTCGACCCCCGGCAGCCCGGTCTCGGGGGCGGGGCCGAGGTCGGCGATCTCCTCCTCGCGCAGGTCGACGTGGACCGTGCGGCGCTCCTCGGGGGAGCGGTCGGTGAGCGTCAGCCGGTCCGTGCCGAGCCGGGGCGGTTCACCGGCCGTCGCGGAGCGGGCCGTCGACAGGGTCAGGCGTACGTTCGTCCAGTCCTCACCGGTGCGCTGCCACACCACCGCGTCGGTGTCCAGGGTGAGGGAGTCCCCGTCGAGCACGGCCCGGTAGGCGGGACGCCACAGCGCGCACGGGACGAGGTGGCTCAGCCGCAGCTCCGCCCGCCCGGCGGCCGGGGCGTGCACGGTCAGCTCGATGTGACCGACCAGCTCGGCGGGTTCCGTCTCGGCCAGCAGCCTCGCCCGCTCCGCCTCGGCGAGTTCGGCGGCGACGGCGGCCAGCCGGGCCTCCACCGTGCGCAGTCGCTCGCCGTGGGCGTCGCGTTCGGCGTCCACCCGGTCCAGTTCCCGCGTCCAGCGGGCCCTGTCGGCCTCCCCCGAGCCGGCGCCCTCGCCGATCTCCCGCAGCAGATCGGCGGCGAGGACGCCGAGCAGGTCGAGGCGGGTGCGCAGCCGGTCGCGCCGCTGCTCCAGACCCGCCCGCTCCTCCTCCAGGGCACTCACGTGGTGACGCAGGGCGGAGTCGTCGCCGGTGGGCCGTGGTCCGCGCGGTGTCCAGCTGCGGACGATCCGCGCGTCGAGCACGCTCGCCGGGTGGCCGGCGGTCAGCTCGGCGTGCAGGGTGCGGTCGACGGCCAGGGCGCTGACCGGTCCCAGCCACAGCCGTTGGGTGCCGGCGTCGAGATCGACGACGGTGGCGCGCTCGACGTGGGCGCGGTCCTCCGTACAGGTGACGGCGGTGACGGGGAGGGGGATCGATCCCGAAGACGTGGACATGAGGGTGTCAGCTCCTGCGGTTGCCGCCGGTCAGGGCCTTGCCGGCCGGGATCCGGATGTCGTAGCCGCCGTCGAGGGCGGCGGTCCCGCCGGCGGGCAGCTCGAGCCGCCACACCCGGGTGCCCGGCACGTGGTCGTCCGGGCCGGCGCCGTCGTCGGGCGCCGTCCAGTCGGCCCGCTCCTCGATCCGGACGTCCGGGTCGGAGGTGACCGGCACCCGCTCGCGCACCTCCACCGGGACGGGCACCGGCAGCCGGTTGGCCAGCTCCACATGGACCTGGTGGTTCAGCACGGTGATGTGGTTGCGCAGCCCCGAGGCCGACTCGTGCAGGTTCGTCCGGCGGGTGACCGCGACGGCCTCGGCCGGCCCGAGCCCCACCCGGCACACCCCGCCCGGGGCGAGCGTGGGCAAGGAGGCGGTCAGCAGGAACGACCCGTCCACGGTGACGTCCACCGGACCGGCCAGCACGGCCCGGTCCGTGGCGTTGGAGAGGACGAGCGTCGCGTAGACGGTCTGCTCCACGGACGGGACGCACACGTACTCGGTGCGCAGACCGACCGGGATCTCCCCGACGGTGACGGTGTGCCAGGTGCCGTCCGAGGGCACGTCCGCGGGGGCGGCGGCGTCGAACCGGTGGTCGAAGGAACCAGCCGACTCGCGGGGCCGCACGGCGTGCCCGGGCAGGGGCAGCGCGGCCACCCCTTCCGCGCGGCGGCGGTGCTCGGCGGTCACCGGGTCGGCGGACGCACCGGGGAACAGCCGGCCCCGGTGACCGTCCGGCTCGTCCGGGCCGCGCAGGACGAGCGCGGCGTAGTCGAGCGCGTCGCCGTTCGGCTGGAGCGGTCCGGCCGGCGGCGCGGACCCGGCCAGGGCCCCGGAGAGCGGGGGCGGTGCCGGTGCGGCCCGGCCGGGAGCCGCGGGGGCGGGTGCGGCGCCCGGCGCGGCGGGCCCGCCGCCGGTACGTGACCTGCCGCGCGGCCGGGGAGGGGCGGACGGCGCGGGGTCACCGCCGAAGGCCTGGGGGGAGGGGGCCGGCGGCCCACCGGGTACGGGCAGCGCGGCGGGGGCGCCGCCGTAGGCCGGCGGTGCGGCCGGCGGGGGCAGGGGAGCGGCCACGGGGGCGGACCGGGCGGCCCCGCCCACGAAGCCGGCCCCGGGCGGCACGGGCGCGGTGTACGTGCCGGGGCGGGGGCCCGCCGCGTCGTAACCGGCGAAGAGACCGGTCAGTCCGGCCGGGTGCGCACGCCAGCCCGACGGGGCGGGGGCGGGCTGGCCGCGCCCGATCCGGACGGAGCGCAGCCGTGGCAGGTCGGTGCGGCGACGCAGGTCGGCGGTGGCCAGGGCGATGCGCACGCCGGACCAGTCCTCGCCCGTGCGCTGCGCCACCGAAGCACGCAACAACAGGCTCCCCTCGTCGTCCCCTTGACGGTAGGTCAGGTGATAGGCCGGCACCCAGACCGCGCCGGGCACCCCGTACTCGACCTCCACCTCGACCTCCGCGTCCCCCGCGCCGTCGAGGACCAGCACCGCACTCACCGAGGTCTCCACGCGGGCCGCCGGGGCATCGGTCGAGGCGCGGGCCAGTCGGTCCTCGCCGATCGCGAGTTCGTGCTCGGCCCGGCGCAGGTCCTCCTCCAGCGCGCGGAGCCGGCCGTGCAATCCGGTCAGGCGCTCGTCGACGAAGTCGGTCAGCTCCAGCCACGCGTCCACCGGGGTCCGGCGGTGCGGGTCGTCCCGCCTGCGGGCCGGCGGCACCGGACGCAGCGCCTTGACCTCGTCGATCAGGCCCAGGTGCCGGTCCCGGCGGCCCTGCGCCGCCGCACGCTCGTCGCGCAGCCGCTCCACCTCGCGCAGCAGCGCGTCGGACGGGCCGTCCGCGCCGGACGGCTCGGCGCCGACCTCCACCCGGGCCTCGGTGACGCGTAGCCCGGGAGCGCCGAGGACGCGCGCCCTGAGCGACCCCCGGTCCAGCGAGCGGGGCAGGCCCGTCACCCGCACGCGCCCGTCCGCCGGCACAGTGCCCCGGGCGAGCCGGCGGCAGAGCGCGCCCTGCGCGTACACCACCACCGCGTCGAGTGCCGACGCCCACCCCTGGACCGTTCCCGTCGCCAATGTGCCCCCCACCGCAGCCGTGTCCGTGCCGAGCGAAGCCTATGCCGAAGCCCCGCCGGCCGGTCCATCGGCGGTGACGCCGGGACTAACGGCGCGGTACGTCCCTGACGAACACGATGCCGTCGCTGTCCGCCAGGCGGGCCGGGTCGAGCGGGGCGTAACCGAACCACGGGGACACCCGGGGTGGGGGCGGCGTGTCACCGAGGACGGCGGCCAGCCGGCGGGCGTCGACGACACAGCGGTCCTCCGGGAGCGCGTACAGCATCCCCTCGACGCTGTCCGGGGGCGGCGTGTCCACTCCCTGGTGCCGGATCGTCCCGAGGGCCGTCGCCACGAAGGCGTACTCCGCGCCGAGCCGGGCGCTCACCAGCGCACCGGCGCCCCACCACTCCAGCGGCATCCCGCCCATCCGCATCGTGCTCTTGCCCCGCTGCAGATGGGAGTTGTGGGCGTGGACCAGTACCGGGCCCCGGGCCGCCAGGGCGAGGAGGTTGTGGGCCATCATCTGGTCCCGCACGCCCGCCAGCCGGGTCAGACGGGCCGGTGAGGGGTCGGCCGTCCAGTAGTGGTAGCGCAGCAGGCCGGTCGCGGTGCGCGCGTACAGGCACGCTCGCTCCCAGTCCTCCCCCGGGGTGGCCCCGATCAGGTGCGGTGTCTGTTCGTCGAGCAGCGCCGCCAGTTCGCCGGCGAGCAGCCGCAGCCGACCCGCCTCGGCGGACCGGCCCACGGACCGGGCCGGGTCCCGCATCGCGGCGGGATCGCTCCACCGTTCGTCGGCGCCGAGCAGGCCGTCGAGGGTGTCCGCGGTGCAGGGGAGCAGGTCCGCGTCCACCCGCGCCGCGAGGTAGCCGTGCAGCGCGGTGAGGGCCTGCCGCGGACTCGCGGCGCCGGTGATCTCCAGCGGGCCGTCGAAACCGGCGAAGCGGAGCCGTTCGGACGCGGGCCGGCCGTCGTTGTGGGCGCGCATCCAGCGCACCAGCTCGCGGTTGGCCGCGGAGGCGCCCCAGCCGTGGCTGATGCCGTGCTCCACGACCTCGTCGAGCGTGCCCGTGCCCGAGGTGACGTGGTCGTCCACGGCCAGGCCCTTCAGACAGTCGCTCTCGATCGCGACCGTCACGTAACCCTCCTGCTCGACGAGTTGCCGGAAGAGCTCGTTGCGCAGGTCGAGCAGGGCGTCCTCGCCGTGGGTCGGCTCGCCCAGGGCGAGCAGCCGGGGCCGGCCCGGCAGCAGCCCCATGACGGCGGTGGCCTCGACGGCACGGACGGTGTCCTCGATGTCGGGAGCGGCAGGGGCGGTGTCCTGGAAGTCAGCAACCATGGCCTCAACGGTATCGTTGAACCTTCGGTGGAGACTTTCACGGAAATGCTCCGCGCTATCCTCGGCTTCATGGGGAGAGACCTTCAAAGCGGTGAGCGGCTGCGGCCGGTCGACCTGGCGCGCGGGCACGGCCTGTCCACCCAGGCGGTCAGGAACTACGAGGAGGCCGGCATCCTCCCGGCCGCCGATCGCACCCCCCACGGCTACCGCACCTACACGCCGCTGCACGCACGGGCCCTGCGCACGTTCCTCGCCCTGGTCCCCGGCCACGGCCACCGGACGGCGACGTCGATCATGCGGGCGGTGAACGAGGGCGCGGCCGACGAGGCGTTCCGGCTCATCGACGAGAGCCACGCCCAACTCCTCGAAGACCGGCGGACCCTGCGGGCCGTGGAGGGCGCCCTGAAGGACCTGGGGCCCACCACGGCCTCCGAGCCCACCACCGCGCCCCATCCCGCCGCGCCGTCCGGGCCGGGCGTGCCGTCCGGGCCGGGCGGCACCACCTTCATCGGGCCGCTGGCGGGGAGACTCGGCATCCGGCCCGCCACGCTGCGCAAGTGGGAGCGCGCCGGGCTGGTGCGCCCGCGCCGGGATGCGAGGACCGGGTACCGCGTCTACGACGAGGCCGACGTCCGGGACGCCCGGCTCGCCCACCAACTCCGGCGCGGCGGCTACCTGTTGGAGCAGATCGCTCCGTTGATCGACCAGGTGCGGGCGGCCGGCGGGCTGGAACCGCTCGAGGCCGCGCTCCACGACTGGCACGGCCGGCTGGCCGCCCGCGGGCGGGCGCTGCTGAGCGGGGCCGCGGAGCTGGAGGCGTACCTCCGCGACCGCGGATGACCCGCCCGCCGCCGGGCGCGAACCCCGGACCCCGCCGCCGGCCGGTGCCCGGATCACCGGCCGCGCGACGCGGCCCTCACCCGCCCGTGTGCGGCTTCGCCGTCGGCGCCGGTCCGGAGTCCCCCGCGGCCGGCGAGCTGGGCCACCAGGCCCGCGGGCCGAGGTCGATCACCAGCGCGGGCACCAGCAGCGAGCGGACCACGAGGGTGTCGAGCAGGACGCCGAACGCCACGATGAACGCGATCTGCACCAGGAAGGCCAGGGGGATGACCATCAGCGCCGCGAACGTGGCGGCGAGCACGACGCCGGCCGAGGTGATCACGCCTCCGGTGGTGGTCAGCCCGCGCAGGACGCCCCGGCGGCTGCCGTGGGTGAGCGCTTCCTCCCGGACCCGGGACATCAGGAAGATGTTGTAGTCGACGCCCAGCGCCACGAGGAACACGAAGCCGTACAGCGGCACCGAGGCGTCGGTCCCGCTGAAGCCGAGCAGGTGCTCGAAGACGAGCACCGACACCCCGAGCGTCGCCAGGAAGTTCAGCGCCACGGTCGCCACCAGCAGCACCGGGACCAGCACGGAGCGCAGCAGCAGCACCAGGATCAGCAGGATGATGGCCAGCACCAGCGGCACGATGAGGGTGCGGTCGCGCGCCGCGGTCTGCTGGGTGTCGTACTGCTGCGCCGTGTACCCGCCGACCAGCGCCCGCGCGCCGGACACCGCGTGCACGTTGTCCCGCAGCCGCTCGACGGTGGCCTTGGCGGCGTCGCTGTCGGCGGCGGACTCCAGCGTGGCGTCGATGCGGACGCGGCCGTCGACGACGAGCGGCGCACCGGCTCCCGGCCGTCCCGACGCGGAGACGGTACCGGCGGCGGCCACCCCTTCGGTCTCCCGCGCGGCACGGGTCACCTCGGCCGCGCGGCCGGCATCGGCGATGATCACGGCGGGGTTGCCGGAGCCGCCGGGGAAGTGCCGGCCGAGCGTCTCCTGCGCGCTCACCGAGGGCGCGTCACCCACGAAGATCTCGTCGAGCGGCACGCCCTTGGCGGACAGCGACGGGGAGAACGCCGCGAACACCGCCAGGACCAGCGCGGTCAGCACCCACGTCCTGCGGGGACGCCGGTCCACCGTCGCGGCGACACGACGCCAGACGCCGTGTCCCTCCACGGAGGCGTCCGAGGACTTCGGCCGGGAGGGCCAGTACGCCGCACGGCCCAGCAGCGCCAGCGCGGCCGGCAGGAAGGTGAGCGTGGAGAGGACCGCGCACACGATGCCGATCGCACCGACCGGCCCGAGGGCGCGGTTGTTCGTGAGGTCGCTGGCCAGCAGGACCAGCAGCCCGAGCGCCACGGTGGCGGCGCTGGCGATGATGGCGCCGAACGAACGGCGCACCGCGGCGAGCGCCGCCGCGGCCCGGTCCGCGCCGAGGGCGATCTCCTCGCGGAAGCGGGCGGCCACCAGCAGCGCGTAGTCCGTGGCGGCACCGATCACCAGGATGGAGAGGATGCCCTGCACCTGGCCGTCCACCCGGACGACGTCCCGGTCCGCCAGGGCGTAGACGACGGCGCACGCCAGGCCCAGGGCGAACACGGAGCCGAGGATGATGAGGAAGGGCAGCAGGACGCTGCGGTAGACGAGCAGCAGGATCAGCAGCACGGCCCCGAGCGCCACGCCCAGCAGCAGCCCGTCGATGCCCGAGAACGCGTCGGACAGGTCGGCCTGGCTCGCCGCCGGGCCGGCGATCAGGGCCGTCGTGCCGGGGACGCCGTCCGCCGCGCGACGCACCTCGTCCAGCACCGTGGGCAGTTCGTCGCCGAGACCGGGCTGCAACCGGACGACGGCCTGCAGGGCGAGACGGTCGTCGGAGACCAGCGCGGCCGACGGACGGCCGACGACCCCGGGCTGTCCGGCGAGGGCCTCCACGGCACGGGTGGCCGCGGTCCGCTGCGCCTGGGTGACCGGCTCCCCGTCGGTCGTCCAGACGACGATGGCGGGCAGGGCGTCGGACCGGGCGAACGCCTCACCGGCTTCGAGAGCCCGGGTGGACTCGGCGCTCCGCGGCAGGAACGCCGCCTGGTCGTTCGTGGCCACTTCGCCCAGCTTGCCCGCGTACGGGCCGAGCGTGCCCCCGATGCCCAACCAGGCGAGCAGCAGGACGACAGGGATGAGCCACCGGGCCGAGCGCGGTGTGATCTTCACGTGATTCCTCGGGTGGTGTCGACAGGTGTCACCAAGATGTCTCAGTTATCGACTATCTCAATGATTGAGTTAAACCTATACTGAGGGAATGAGCGGTACCGACGGCCCTTCGCCTTCCCTTCCCGCGGACGACCTCACCGGGTTGCAGTCCTTCGCGGTCCTGCTGCGCCGGATGAACGGCGAGTTCAACCGCATAGCCCAGGAATTCGCCCAGGCGCAGGGGCTGCACCTCACGGATGTGCTCGCCCTGATCGCGCTGCTGGACGCCGATGCCGCGGACGGCCCCATGACCCCCGGACGGCTGCGCAAGCAGCTCCAGCTCACCTCCGGCGCCGTGACCGCGTGCATCGACCGGCTGGAGAAGGCGGGCCACATCCGGCGCGTCCGGGCGCTCGACGACCGCCGCGTGGTGCACCTGCACTACGCGGAGGCCGGCCGGCAGGTCGCCCGGGAGTACTTCAGGCCGCTGGCCCACGGCACCGCGGCGGCGCGCGACCGCTTCACCCGGGACGAACTGGCGGTGGTCGCGCGCTTCCTCACCGAGATGAACGGGGAGCTGGGGCGCCTCGGCCGCTGAAGGGGCCCTGCCCGACGGGCGGCCGTCCGCTCGCGGCGCGCGGGCCGGGCCCCGGCCGCCGCGGGTCTCCAGGTCTGGACCACCTCGGCACGCCTGGCGCATCATGACGATGTCATGACAACCGCTGGCGGAGGGACGTCCGGAATGCCGACGATGCGCGCCGCACGGATCATCTCGGTCCTGACCGCTCTCCTCCTGCCGGCGCTCGCGGCGCCCGCTCCCGCGGCGGCGGTCCCGGACGGGACCGTCTCCGGCGTGGAGTCCGCCGCCGTCTCCGCGGCCGCCGACTGGAGTCCGCCGCTCAGCACGCGCGGCCGCTGGATCGTCGACGCCGACGGCGACCGGTTCAAGCTGCGGTCCGGCAACTGGCACGGAGCCAGCGGCACCTGGACCGGCACCGGCAGCCCGGACGAGGACGCCCGTCACCACGCGGGGGAGAACTCCGGCCGGATCCCGCTCGGCCTCGACAGGGCCCCCATGGCCGAGATCATCGCCGGTTTCGAGGAGATCGGCATCAACAGCGTCCGGCTGCCCTTCTCCAACGAGATGATCCACGACACCCGCCCCGTCACGGACGACGCCGTCGCCGCCAACCCCGCCCTGAGAGGCTCGACCCCGCTCCAGGTGTACGACGCCGTGGTCCGCGAACTCACCGGAGCCGGCCTCGCGGTGATCCTCAACAACCACACCAACACCACCCGTTGGTGCTGCGGGGTCGACGGCAACGAACGCTGGAACGCGAGCCGGTCCACCGGGGCCTGGGAGAACGACTGGCTGTTCATGGCCCGCCGCTACCGGGACAACGGGCGCGTCGTGGGCGCGGACCTCTACAACGAGGTCCGCCGCGACGTCTGGGACGACCCCAACTGGGGCCTCGGCGACGACCACGACTGGTTCGCCGCCTCCCAGCGCGTCGGCGACCGCATCCTGACGGAGGCCAACCCCGACCTCCTCGTCATCGTCGAGGGCATCAACTGGACCGGTATCCCCGTCGACGGGTTCCCGCACGGGCGCCCCACCCTGGAGCCCGTACGCCACCTCTCGCACACCCTCGTCGACTCGGGCAAACTCGTGTACTCCGCCCACTTCTACGGCTACACCGGCCCGCGTCACAGCGGCGCCACCGGAATCGGCGAGACCACCGACCCCCGTTACCAGGACCTCACCCCGGCCGAACTGACCGACGTCCTGGACCGCCAGGCCTTCTTCGTCACCGCCGAGCCGGACCGGCACTTCACCGCCCCCGTCTGGATCAGCGAGTTCGGGGTCGGCGGCCGGGGCGAGACGGGCGCCGCGCAGCGCGCCTGGTTCGAGCGCTTCGTCGACCATCTGGTCCGTACGGACGCCGACTTCGCGTACTGGCCGCTCGTCGGCTGGCACGAGAACGGCCGCGGCAACGGCTGGGCGCTGCTGCACTGGGACGCCGCGGGCCACCGCATGGGGCCCTACGACGGCGACGACTGGCGGGCCGGGGCCTGGACCCGACTGGTGGAGGCCACCGGACGCGCCGGCCGGGTCGCCCCCGTGGCCGACTGGTCGATGCTGAGCCCCGACCACGCCGACTTCGTCGCCTCGCGCCGCATGCGCGCGCTGCCCGACTGGGACCCCGGCGCGCGCAAGGCCGTATGTCCCGACGGGCAGCGGCTCGTGGGCCTCGGCCACACCGGCAACCGGGGCCTGTGCTCCGACGTGACGGCCGGGCCCCTGGGGGACCCGTCCGGCGGGCACGAGGTGGTCAGGGACGAACGGCACGTCCCGCCGGGCGGTGACTGGGCGTCGGGCCACACCAAACTCCAGTGCCCCGACGGCCACTTCCTCACCGGCTACGGCGTGCGCGGTGCCGCCGTCTCCTCCGCTCTGTGCGCGAAGGCCCCACCCGGCGGGATCACCGGCACGAGCGGCCGTACGGTCTGGTTCGACCGGAGCGACAACCGGGGCGCCGGGCCGAAGGGCGGCGACTTCGCCCACGGGCACTACAAGGGCCAGTGCGCGGACGACGAGTACGCCGCCGGGATCGCCTACACCGGCCGCATCGGATCCCGGGGGACCCCGGACGCGCTGTACTGCCGCACGCTCACCTGACCCGTCGGCGACGGGGCGGACAGCGCCCGAGCGGGCTGCCGGCGGGACGGCCGGGCCCCGCGCGGGCCGGGGCCACCGCGTGCCGCCGGCACTTTGTCCCACGGGAGGAAGAAGATGCGGGACCGTGCGCGAAAGGGGTTACGCGTTCGCGCGAGGGCCGCTAACTTCCTTGAAATGAACCGGTCATGAGCCTGCTCGGGGCGAGGGCCGGTGTTCCACGGCGCGACGGCGCGCGCCCGCACTCCTGCACGGCAGACCCCGCACGGCCTGCCGCCACCCCCCATATTCCTGGAGACTTCCGTGCGCACGAGACCGCTCGGACACAGACGTGTCCGCACACTGCTGACAGCCGTGGCGTGTGCCCTGGCCCTGGCACTGCCGGCGGGGCCGGCCGCCGCGGCCACCACCACCGCACCGGCAGGCCCGGCCGAAGCCGCCGCGGCCGAGGACTTCCAGCAGGTCACCCTCGCCAAGGGCGTGGCCGAGACGGGCGAGCCCATGACCCTGGCCGTCCTGCCGGACCGCTCGGTCCTGCACACGTCGCGTGACGGCACCCTGCGGCTGACCGACGCCGCGGGCACCACCACCGTGGCGGGCAGACTGGACGTCTACAGCCACGACGAGGAGGGCCTGCAGGGCGTCGCCGCCGACCCCGGCTTCGCCACCAACCGCTTCGTCTACCTGTACTACGCCCCCAAGCTGACCACCCCGGCCGGCGACGCCCCCGCCGACGGCACGGCATCCGACTTCACCCCGTTCGACGGCGTCAACCGGCTGTCCCGGTTCGTGCTGCGGACCGACGGCACCCTGGACACGGGGAGCGAGAAGAAGATCCTCGACGTGCCCGCCTCCCGCGGCCTGTGCTGTCACGTCGGCGGCGACATCGACTTCGACGCGGCCGGCAACCTGTACCTGTCGACGGGCGACGACACCAACCCCTTCGCCTCGGACGGCTACACCCCGATCGACGAGCGCGCCTCGCGCAACCCCGCCTACGACGCCCAGCGTTCCTCGGGCAACACCAACGACCTGCGCGGCAAGATCCTGCGCGTCAAGGTGAACGCCGACGCCACGTACAGCATCCCGGCGGGCAACCTCTTCGCCCCCGGCACCGCAAGGACCCGGCCCGAGATCTATGCCATGGGCTTCCGCAACCCCTTCCGGATGAGCGTCGACAAGGCCACCGGCACCGTCTACGTCGGTGACTACGGCCCCGACGCGGGCACCGCCAGCGCCTCCCGCGGCCCCGGCGGACAGGTCGAGTTCAACCGGATCACCAAGGCCGGCAACTTCGGCTGGCCCTACTGCACGGGGAAGAACAACGCCTACGTCGACCACGACTTCGGCACCGGCACCTCCGGCTCCGCCTTCAACTGCGCCGCACCGAGGAACACTTCGCCGCGCAACACCGGCCTGACCGACCTGCCGCCCGCCCAGCCCGCCTGGATCCCCTACGACGGCGCCTCCGTGCCCGAGTTCGGCAACGGATCCGAGTCGCCCATGGGCGGCCCCGTCTACCGGTACGACGCGAACTCCACCTCCGAGGTGAAGTTCCCCGCCGAGTACGACGGCGACTTCTTCGCCGGCGAGTTCGGCCGCCGCTGGATCAAGCGGATCGAGACCGGCGGCGACGGGACCGTGCAGTCCATCAACTCCTTCCCCTGGACCGGCACCCAGGTGATGGACATGGCCTTCGGGCCGGACGGCGCCCTCTACGTCCTCGACTACGGCACCGGATACTTCAACGGCGACGCCAACTCGGCCCTGTACCGGATCGAGCACGTCACCGGCGGACGGGCCCCGGTGGCCCAGGCCAAGGCGAACACCACCTCCGGCACGGCACCCCTGACCGTCGCCTTCTCCTCGGCCGGCAGCTCCGACCCCGACGGAGAAGCGCTCCGGCACGCCTGGACCTTCGGCGACGGCGCCACCTCCACCGCAGCCGACCCGTCCCACACCTACACCGCCAACGGGCAGTACACGGCGACGCTGAAGGTCACCGACCCCACCGGCAAGTCCGCCACCGCCTCCGTACAGATCACCGTCGGCAACACCGCCCCCACCGTGCGGCTCGACACACCCGCCGACGGACGGATCTACGACTTCGGCGCCGCCATCCCGTTCAAGGTGACGGTCACCGACCCGGAGGACGGCACGATCGACTGCACCAAGGTGAAGGTCACCTTCATCGTCGGTCACGACAGCCACGGACACCCGCAGACCTCGGCCACCGGCTGCACCGGCACCCTGCACACCCTGGCGGACGGCGAACACGACCCCAACGCCAACATCTTCGGCGTCATCGACGCCGAGTACACCGACAAGGGCGCCGGCGGCCAGCCCGCGCTCACCGCCCACGACCAGCACATCACCCAGCCCAGCCACCGGCAGGCCGAGCACTACGGCGACTCCTCCGGCGTCCAGGTCATGAACCACGCACCCGCCCACGGCGGCAGGACGGTCGGCAACATCGAGAACGGTGACTGGATCTCCTTCACGCCCTACAGCCTCGACAACACCACCGGCTTCACCGCCCGCGTCTCCTCGGCGGGCAGCGGAGGCACCCTCGAAGTCCGCGCCGGATCCCCGACCGGCACCCTGCTCGGCACGGCCACCGTGCCCGTCACCGGCGGCTGGGAGACCTTCCAGGACGTCACGGCCCCACTGAGCAACCAGCCGGCCGGCACCACCACCCTCCACCTCGTCTTCAAGGGCGGCAGTGGCGCCCTGTTCGACGTCGACGAGTTCTCCTTCACCACCTCCGCCGGCGGCACTCGCACCGGTGAGGTGAAGGGCGTGAACGGCAAGTGTCTGGACGTGGACAACGCGGGCACGGCGGATGGGACGGAGGTGCAGATCTGGACGTGCAACGGGACGTCGGCGCAGCGGTGGACGGTGGCGGACGACGGTTCGTTGAGGGCGTTGGGCAAGTGTCTGGACGTGTCCGGTGGCGGGAGTGCGGACGGGACGCGGGTGCAGTTGTGGACGTGCAACGGGACGGGGGCGCAGAAGTGGGCGGCCCAGTCGGACGGCACGGTGCGTAACCCGCAGTCGGGCAAGTGCCTGGACGCCTCGGGCGGTACGTGGGAGGACGGCACGCCGGTCCACCTGTGGACCTGCCACACCGCGGCCAACCAGAAGTGGACCCTGCCGTAGAAAGGAGGCGAACGACCATGCGTACCCTGCTCAAGACAGCGCTCACCCTGTGCGCCGGCGCCGCGCTCTGCCTGACCCCCCAGGCCGCAGCCCTGCCCGACGCCGCACCGACGGCCCACGACGCCCCGCGGTCCGTACCCGCCGCGGAGCGCGCGGCGGCCGACCCGGCGTACGAGATCCTCGTCTTCTCCCGGACGGCGGGCTTCCGCCACTCCTCGATCGACGAGGGCGTCACGGCCCTGCGCGACCTCGGGGCGGCGAACAACTTCACCGTCGACGCCACCGAGGACCCGCAGGCCTTCACCACCGGCAACCTGGCCCAGTACCGGGCCGTGGTCTTCCTGTCGACCACGGGCGACGTACTCGGCCCCGCCCAGCAGACGGCCTTCGAGCAGTACCTGGGCGCCGGTGGCGGATACGTCGGCATCCACGCCGCCGCCGACACCGAGTACGACTGGCCCTTCTACGAGGGACTGGCCGGCGCCCTCTTCCACTCCCACCCCGCCATCCAGCCCGCGACCGTCAAGGTCGAGGACCGGGGGCACGACGCCACCGCGCACCTGGGCACCACCTGGCAGCGCACCGACGAGTGGTACAACTACCGCACCAACCCCCGCACCACCGCCCACGTGCTGGCCTCGCTGGACGAGTCCAGCTACTCCGGCGGCTCCATGTCCGGCGACCACCCGATCGCCTGGTGCAAGGACTACGCCGGCGGCCGGGCCTTCTACACCGGCGGCGGCCACACGGAGGAGTCCTACGCGGACCCCGCCTTCCGCCGGCACCTGCTCGGCGGCATCCGCTGGGCGGCCGGCACGACCAAGGCCGACTGCCGCCCGGAGACCGGCTACACGCCCCTGTTCGACGGCACCGGCACGACCGGCTGGAATCAGGCGGGACCCGGCGGCTTCACCCTGGCCGACGGCACGCTCACCTCGCACGGCGGACTGGGCCTGTTCTGGTACCAGGGCAAGGAGTTCACCGGCGACTACTCCCTGAAGCTGGACTGGAAGGCGAGCGGCGACGACAACTCCGGTGTCTTCCTCGGCTTCCCGGCGTCCGACGACCCCTGGTCGGCGGTGGACCACGGCTACGAGATCCAGATCGACGCCACCGACGCGGCCGACCGCACCACGGGAGCCGTCTACGGATTCAAGTCCGCCGACCTCGCCGCCCGCGACGCCGCGCTGAACCCGCCGGGGGAGTGGAACACCTACGAGCTGCGCGTCACCGGCGAGCGGCTGGAGATCTTCCTCAACGGCAGGAAGATCAACGACTTCACCAACACCGACCCGGCGCGCAGCCTCCAGCAGGGCCACATCGGCCTGCAGAACCACGGTGACGGCGACGAGGTGGCCTTCCGCAACATCCGGATCAAGCAGGCCGGCCCCCCGTCCGGCACTCGCACCGGTGAGGTGAAGGGCGTGAACGGCAAGTGTCTGGACGTGGACAACGCGGGCACGGCGGATGGGACGGAGGTGCAGATCTGGACGTGCAACGGGACGTCGGCGCAGCGGTGGACGGTGGCGGACGACGGTTCGTTGAGGGCGTTGGGCAAGTGTCTGGACGTGTCCGGTGGCGGGAGTGCGGACGGGACGCGGGTGCAGTTGTGGACGTGCAACGGGACGGGGGCGCAGAAGTGGGCGGCCCAGTCGGACGGCACGGTGCGTAACCCGCAGTCGGGCAAGTGCCTGGACGCCTCGGGCGGTACGTGGGAGGACGGCACGCCGGTCCACCTGTGGACCTGCCACACCGGATCCAACCAGAAGTGGACCCTGCCCTGACATCCGTCACGGGTCCGTCGCCGGGGCGCACCGAAGCGGGTGCGCCCCGGCCCCTTTTCGTCCGGTTCCCGCCGGGCCCGCGCGACACCTGTGCCCTCGGCACGCGGCCGGTGACGGCCCCCTTTCCACGCCGGTGGCCTTCTCAATCGTGGCAATGATCATGGTGTGGTGAAGTGATCATGGCCGGTAGCTTGTGCGTCTATGATCGACAACCACCTCCCCACTCCCCAGCAGGGCTTATCGAACGACCTGACCACCGCCCTGTTCGGCAGCCGCGCGGCGACGTTCCACCAGCCCTGGAAGCGGCTGTTCGGCTCCTCACCGTTCTCCTACCGGGAGGGACTCACGCACGAGGAGCGCATCCAACTGTCGTACGAGCGGCTGCGCCTGGTCAACGACGCCGTCGACGACCCCGCGGCGTTCGCCGGTGATCCGGCGGCGCTCAGCGCGATGCACGAGTGGGCCGGCGTCGTCGACGCCGGCATGGCGACCTGCGCGAGCATCCACTACAACCTGTTCCTCGGCAGCCTCCTCGACCACGACCACCAGGACCGGGACCTCACCGAGTACCTCGACATGTCCCGCGTCGGGACGTTCCTGTGCACGGAGCTCGGCCACGGCAACGACGCCGCCCAGATGGAGACCACCTGCACCTTCGACCGAAACACCGGCGGCTTCGTCCTCGACACCCCCACCCCGGACGCCTGCAAGTGGATGCCCAACACCAGTTCGGTGGGCGGCGCGAAGAGCGCGGTCGTCGCCGCACGCCTCCGCGTCGACGACCGCGACCTGGGCGTGTTCCTGTTCCTGACACCCCTGAGCGACGCCCACGGCACACCGCTGCCCGGCGTGGAGATACGCAGGCTCCCGCAGACCGCCAGCAGCCCCGTCGACCACTGCGCCACCAGCTTCCACCAGGTCCCCCTGCCCTACGGCGCACTGCTGCAGGGCGAGCACGGACGCCTCACCCGTGACGGCCGGTTCACCAGCGACCTCGGCAGCCCCCGCAAACGGTTCCTGCGCTCCATCGGCCGCGTCACCATGGGCAAGCTCTGCATGAGCGCCTACAGCCTCGGCGCCACCCGGCACGCCCTGACCGTCGCCGTCCGCCACGCCCACAACCGCCACACCTCCGGCATGACCGGCGGTCAAAGGGTCCCCCTGTTCGCCCACCGCAGCCACCACGCCCCGCTCCTGGAGGCCACGGCCACGGCCTACGCGGCCACCCTGCTCCAGCGCGACGTGACCCGGCAGTGGGCCGACGCCACGGACGACGACCGGGAGCACCACGAACGGCTCGTCGCCGTCGCCAAGGGATGGATCACCTGGCAGGCCCGGGCCATCATGACCGAGTGCCGCGAACGCTGCGGCGCCCAGGGCCTGATCCTGGCCAACGGCATCGCCGGCCAGCTCGCCGCCAACGAGGGCACCATCACCGCCGAGGGCGACAACAAGGTGATCTGGGTCAAGGCCGCCGGGGAGATGCTTCTGGGAGGTTTCACACCGCAGCCCGTCAGCGAACTCCCGCCCGAGCAGCGCCTGCTGGACGATCCGCGGTACGTGCAGGACCTCCTCGGGGACATCGAGCGGATATGGCACGAGCGGGCCCGTGCCCGCCTGCGCACCGGCCGGGCACCCTCACCCCTGGCGCGCTGGAACGCGACCGTGACCCCCGCACTCCAGCTCGTCGACGCGCACGCCCACCGCCTGGCCGGCCAGGCACTGTCCGCGGCGGCCGCCGAGGCCGGCGGCGCGCAGAGCCGGAGTCTGCTCACCGACCTGCACCGGCTGTTCGCCCTGCGCCGGATCGCCGCGCACAGCGGTGACCTGCTGGCCCAGGGGCGGATCACCGCCGAACAGGTGCAGCACCTGCCCGACGCCATTGACAACGTAGTCATGGCACTGGAGCCCCACGCACTGACGCTGGTGGCGGGGTTCGACGTACCGGAGGAACTGCTGGAGGGCCACCCCGTGCTGCAGACCGCGGACGCGGCGGAACTCGTGCCGGCGTAGCGGAACCGACGCGCACGGGGGACTTCGGCTGGACGCAGGCCGCACGGCGAGGCTGCGTCCGGTCAAGGGCGCACCGCTGTACCGGGAGGTCGGGGTTCGGCGGCCTCGGCGACGAGGACGGGCCGGCCGCCGCCGCCTGCTCAGGACCGGGGAGCGGAGCCCTCGTGGAGCGCGGGGGAGTCCTGCTCGGGGCGCGCTTCGGCCAGCAGCCGCTCGGGCCGCCGCGGTGAGATGTCCAGCTTCGTCAGCACCGCGGGAACGGTGATGCCGGGCAGGATCAGGGCGAAGAGCTCCGAGACCTCGCCCACCAGGTCCGGTTGCTGCGGCAGGGAACTGCTCACCAGTTGAACGCCCGTCCACGCCCCGACGAGCAGCCGGGCGATGGTGGCGGGGTCGGCGTGCTGCTGGAGTTCGCCCCGCTCCTTGGCGGTGGCGAGCAGGTCCAGACTCAGCTGGATCCAGTCGGGCCAGCGCGTGCTGAACAGCGACCGGGACTTGGGGTCGACGGAGAGCCGGATCGACGCGCTCAGCAGGGGCTCACGGGGGAGACGGTAGGCCAGGAGCAGCGCGAGGTCGATCCACTCCTGCACCTTGTACGTCTGCGGGCTGAACCCCAGTGTGGTCACCGCCTCGTCGAGCACGCCCTGGGCGAGCGCCTCCTTCGACGTGAAGTGGAAGTACAGCGCGCCCCGGGTGAGTTGCGCGCGTTCGAGGATCACGGAGATGGACGCGGCGTCGTAGCCGTACTCGTCGAAGACCTCTGCCGCGGCCTCCAGGAAGATCCGGCGTGTCCGGACCGCCCTCTCCTGCTTCGCCACGTGACTCCTTGTTTTCCAGGGGTCTCCTTCGAGGTGAAAGGACCAACGGATCGGTATGTGAAGCTTCAGAATAATCCCGCCCACCGGCGCGTCCGCACCCGGTCCCGCGGTCCTCCCGGGCGGTCACGGCTCCTCGGCGCAGCCGGTGCAGCCGGTGCAGCCCTTCACGGTCAGGCGCCCCACCACGCCGTCCGCGTTCCGCATGTGCTCGTCCCAGCGGGCCACGCTCTCGGACCCTCCGGCCTCGAGCTTGGCCCGCGTCTCCTCCGAGGCGAGGCCGGGCAGCATCATCTTCCAGAAACGTGTCACCACGCGCCGGGAACACAGGGCGTGGTCCTTGCGCCCGAGGGTCTCCAGGCCCATGACGATCGCCATGATGGTGGCGCAGGCGTCGTCCGGCAGCACCCCGGGGGCCAGGTTCCCCTCGTACTCGGCGATGGTCAGCATGCCCCGTACCCAGCCGCGCCACTTGAGCCACAGCTCGGCGCCGCCGTCCCAGGCCGCGTCGTTGTCGAGGCCGAGTCCGGCGCGCAGCACCACGTTCTCCTCGAACTGCGTGGCCAGGACGTGCGTGGCGTCGATGAGGGTCTGCAGGGGGGCGGGCCGCGATTCGGTGCAGGCGGTCGTGATGTACCGCAGGCTCTCCTCGGCCGCCGCCTGTACGGTCTCCCCCAGCTCCTTCTTACTGCTGAAGTGGAAGTTGAGCGCGCCGGTACTCACGCCGGCCCCGGTGCTGATGTCCGCGAGGGACGCGGACATGAATCCTCGTCGGTCGAAGACCTCGGCCGCCGAACAGATCAGCTCCTGCCTCGTGCGTACCGCACGGTCCTGCTTGGCCATCCTCGCAGCTCCGGGTGATGAATGGTGAGCCCGATGCATGCATGCGCACACACTGGGTCACGCTAACAAACCGAACGTAAGGTTTCTTCTTCGGCCCCAGTTGACTCCGTAACAGTCCCGAACCGGGGCGGATTTGCTGGTCCATTGCTCACTGGATCACAAAGGGCGGGGAGGATACCATGCCTCATGCTCGCTATCCAGTTCGATTGTTTCGGTGGTCCCGAGGTTCTCACCCCCGTCGAGCTTCCCCCTCCGGTCCCGGGACCGGAGGAAGTTCTGATCACGGTGGAGGCGGCAGGCGTCAACTTCGCCGACACACACCAGACCGACGGTTCCTATCCGATCGCCGACAGCCTTCCGTTCGTCCCGGGCTCCGAGGTCGTCGGGCGCACCCCCGACGGGAGGCGGGTGCTGGCCCGGGTGACCGGAGGGTACGCCCAGCAGGTGGCCGCCAGACAGTCCGCGGTGGTGGAAATTACCGAGGAGGTACCGGCGGCCGAGGCCCTGGCGCTGCCGATGCAGGGGCTCACGGCCTGGCACCTGCTGCGGACCGCGGCCCGGCTGCGGGAGGGCGAGACCGTCGTCGTGCACGCCGCGGCGGGCGGCGTCGGCAGTCTCGCCGTCCAGCTGGCCAGGGAGTTCGGCGCGGGCCTGGTGCTCGCCCAGGCGTCCTCCCCGGACAAGGCGGAACTCGCCCTGCGGCTCGGCGCGGACGCGGTCGTCGCATACCCCCTGGAGCGCGGGGCCGACGTGGTCCTCGACGCGGGCGGCGGGCCCCTCTTCGCGGCCGCGCTGGGCTCGCTGGCCCCCTTCGGCCGGCTGGTCACCTATGGCAACGCCTCACGTGAGGACTTCCCGCCGGTCGATCCCGCACTGCTCCACCGGCTCGGCGCGTCCGTCGTCGGCTTCCGGCTGCGGCACGCGCTGACGGCACCCGGCGCGACGAGCGGCCCGCTGAAGGAACTGTTCACGATGGTCGCCGAGGGACGTCTGAGGCCCGTCACGGGCGCCAGTTACCCGCTGGCCGAGGCGCGGCGCGCACACGAGGACCTGCTGGCGCGGCGCACCACCGGCAAGGTGGTCCTGATCCCCTGAGCAGTGATGCCTTTTCGATATGTTTCCGGCCGGTGATCGAGCCGGACGCCCTCGTTCCGCAGGGGTGGGCGCCGCGGGCGGACCGGTGTTTCGCGCCCGGATCACCGGTCCGCAGGAGTTACCCCGCGATGGGCGCGCGGAGACTTCCGGCGCCCGTTGCCCGGGGCCGCGCGAGGGCCGGGCGGGGAGCGGGGTGCTCAGGGCGGCGGGGGTGGCGGCGGCCAACTCGGCCGACGGGTCGGTGAGTTCGCCTCGGGGGCAGCCTGCCGGTCGAGGCCCGGCACTCCTGCGAGTGCCGGGCCTCGACATGGGCGGGACTGCCACACCGAGGCCGGCGGGCGGGCGGAAGGGATGGTCCTGTCGCCCGTCATGACGGCGTGCGGGTGGCCGTGTGCGAGGAGGGCGTCGACCCCGGAAAATATCGCTGAATATGTTTCAGGCCGGTGCGGCCGTGGCATGCAGCCGGATGGTCACCGAAGGGTGCCGGTGAGTTCGCTGCGGAAGGCGGTGTGTCCGGACTGGGTCCCGGTGACCCGGACGAGCACGGTGTCGGGGCCCTTCCGCAGTGGCTCGGCCTCGATCCGGCACACCGTGTCGAACTCGACGTAACGTTCGAACTCGGCGTCGAGGGCGGTGAGGTGGAGAATGCCCGGCCGGACGGTGGCTTCGGCGGCCTGGACGGCGGCCTCGATCAGGCCGAGGCCGGGCACGTGGTCGACGGGGTGGTCCAGGAGGTGGGTGTTGGCGATGTCGCTGCGCAGGAGCCAGCGCAGGGGGTCACCGGTCGGGCAGAGCACGACGTCCGAGGCGGCGGCGCGGCCGACCGACGCCGGGTCGACCGGCGCCGGCAGTGGCCAGTTCCCCCAGTCGACGGTGAGGTGCTCACCGCGCAGCCGGCGGTACGCGGCCGGGGATATCCAGCCGAAGTCCGACTGGGAGCCGGCCACCGGGACCCCCTCACGGAAGATCCGCATGGTCATCGGTAATGAACGTGCCGTCCGACCGGTTTGTCCATGACCCGGAATCGCGACCTCCACCTCGAAGAGGGGGGCCTCGCCCGGGTGGACCCGGAAATCCGGGTCCACGGTGTAGTGGAACTCCCGCAGCGTCGTCTGGTGCGTGAGCGGCACCTGGTACTCGGCGTGCGCGATGGTCAGCCCGGCCTGCCGGATCGTCTGGGTGAGGAGACGGGGGTCGTACGCCCAGGAGCCCGAGTGGGTGGGCCACTGGGCACGCAGGAGGAAGGTGTCGGGGCCGGTGTGCCTCCAGTCGGTGATCAGTACGCGCTGCGGGTCTCTCAGATGAACGAGCTCCTTGGCCACCCGTCTGTGGTGGTCGGCGCCGGGAGGGGCGTCGACGTGGCGGCGGCCCGCGGTACGCGGGCGTGCGGTGGTATCGGACACGGAACCCCCAGATGACTCAGTGGTCGGCTTAGCCATCGTCGAACTCGCGCTCGACTGGATGAACATACCGATCCATCGGTTCTTTTATCAAGGAATGTCAAAGACCGCGTCATACGCTGCTTTTGCGAAGGGCAAAGAACGGACCGCGCCCCGGGAAGTCCGGTGGTGGAACGGCTGCCACCGCACCGGAGGCGAGGCGTCGGGGAGCCGAGCAAAGAGGACGGAGGACATCCGGACCGTACACAACTGGGCCCCGCACCGGCGTGGAGCGAACCGGTACGGGGCCCAGTGGAGGGTCCCGGTCGAAGGCCGCGCGGGGGCCGTTCGAGGGTCTAGAGGTAGGGCGTCCCGGGGTCGAGCCCCACCAGGACCCTGCCGTGCACCTCCAGGCTCATGTTCGGGTTCATCAGACCGTGGAGGGACAGCGCCTCGATGTCGCGGCGGTAGCGCCGGAAGTGACCCTTGCGGGCCAGGGAGGACGCGGAGCTGACCGAGTTGAGCGCGTCGACGGCCTCGTTCACCAGCTGGATCGCGTGACCGGCCCGGCCGCGCACCGTCGCCTTCTCCGTGTCGGTGAGCGGCTCACCGACGTCGGCGCGCTCCTGCAGCAGCGTCAGCTGACCCTCGAACAGGGCCTCCGCGGCGGCGATCCGGTTCTCCGCCACGGCCACCTGGTGCTGCGTGAGCGGGTGTTCGCGCTGGTCCTCCCAGGTGGTGTAGGCGATGGGCCGGCGCAGGCCCTCGACGAACGTCTCGTAGGCCCCCTTGGCGGCACCGAGGTAGATCGCCACCGACTCGGAGATGACCATGCTCAGCAGACCGTAGTCACGGCCGGTGGCACCGGAGTTGGAGCGGCCCTCGGCGGTGCCGGTGAGCGCCTCGCCCACGGTGACCAGCCGGTGCGCGGGCACGAACACGTCACGGGCGGTCGTCGTGGAGCTGCCGGTGCCGATGGTGGCGGAGACGTGCCAGTCGTCCGCGATCGACAGTTCCGACATCGGGACGAGGGCGTACGCCTCGTCGACGGTTCCGTCGGGCAGCGTCACCGTGGCGGCGACCAGGTCCCAGTCCGCGCCGCGGCAGCCGGTGTTGAACCGCCAGGTGCCGTTGAGGAGGTAACCGCCCTCGGTGGCGACCAGCGTGCTGTTGCCCGCGGTGAAGGCGCCGGAGATCCGGACCTGCCCGGTGGCGAAGATCTCCTCCTGCGTCACGTCCGGGTAGAGCGTGGCCAGCCAGGCGGTGGAGACCCAGGCCACGGCCACCCAGCCGGTCGAGGCGCAGCCCCGGGCGATCTCGGAGAGGATCGCGTACTGCTGCGGCAGGGACAGGTCGAGCCCGCCGAACCTGCGCGGCACGGCGATCCGGAAGACGCCCGCCTTCTCCAGCAGTTCGATGTTCTCGTCCGGGATCCAGCGCCGGTCCTCGGCCTCCAGCCCGTTCTCCCGGAGCGTGGGCACGATCACTCGCACCGCCTCCAGTACGGAGTCGAAATCGGGTTCATGCGGGGACATGGCGCCTCCTGGCGTCGATCGTGTGCCTGCTCTTCACCGTCGGAACGGTGCGCGGCCGACCGTAACGCCCGTCCGGCGGCAGCCGGGTAACACGCTGTCACTGGGCGGTAATCGCATGATCTCCGCCGTCCGGGCCGCCCGCGGACGGAGCTGACGCCGTGGCAGCGGGTGTTTGGGCGAGCTTTGACCGCCCCGCCCCATCATGGCGACGTCCCCGCCCCGCAGCGGTTCACGGGAACCGCCGGGGCGCCGAGTGGAGGAGCGACATGAGTGGTGAGTGGTTCCGCAGGTTCGTCCCCGACTCCCAGGGGGCTCCCGCCGCCGGAGGTGCGCTGAGACTGGTCTGCTTCCCGCACGCGGGCGGCGCCGCCAGCGCGTTCCTCCGGCTGGCGCGCGAGGCCATGCCCGGGATCGAGGTCGTGGCGGTGCAGTACCCCGGCCGTCAGGACCGTCGCAACGAGGAGCCGCTGGCCGGTATCGGGCTCCTCGCGGACGCCCTCGCGGACGAGGTGCGGCGCGAAGTGAAGGCGCCCTACGCGTTCTTCGGGCACAGCATGGGGGCGATCATCGCGCACGAGGTCGCCCTGCGCCTGGCCGAGCGGGGGGAGCCGGGCCCGGAGCGGCTCTTCCTGTCCGGCCGCGGCGCCCCCTCGACGACGCCGTACGCGCACGACCGGCTGCGCACCGACGCCGACGTCCTGGCCATGGTCCGCAAACTGGGCGGAACGGCCAACGGGGTCTTCGACGACCCGGACGTCCTGGCCATGGTGATGCCCACCCTCCGGGCCGACTACCGTGCGCTCGGCTCGTACGTCTGGACGCCGCGCCCCGCCCTGGACGTCCCCTTCACGGTGCTGATCGGCGACGCCGACCCGGTGGTGCCGGTCACCGCGGCGGCGGGGTGGAAGGGGTTCACCACGGCCCCCACCGACATGGAGGTGTTCGAAGGCGGTCACTTCTATCTCGACGCCAGGACCAAGGAGGTGGCCCGCGTGGTCACCGCCGCCCTGGGCCGGGACGGGAAGCGGAACGCGGCGGCCGTGGGCTGACCGCGCCGTGCGGGGGCGACACGGCCCGCCGGTCCCTCCGCACGGTCCCGACGCAGCGGGCGCGCCGGCCGGTACGGGCCGGCGCGCCCGCCCGCCCGTGTCCACCCCTGCCGTGACACCCGGAGCCGTGACCCGGCCCGCGGGCCCACGCGGAGCCGTCAACCCGGCTTGACCGCAGGCACGTTGATTCCACCCCTCGGTATGCCCCCCGTCGCCATGCCCGCCGCGGCCGTCGGCAGGACCGTCACCGCGCGCCCCCGGGAGCGCTCCAGGCCCCCGGCGCCCTTGCTGACCAGCGACTTCACCTTCTCGCGCGGACGAACGCCCCCGTCCGCAGCGGCCCTTCGGCCTGCTTGCGTTCACCCCGTCACCACCGATCGGGGCAGACCTCTGGTCCACTGTTGAAAAATCGAACGGTTGGTATGGTTGCGACGGGCGCATGGTCCGGACCTGACGGCCGCACGGCAGGAGTGGACGGGTCCGCCTCGCGCCAGGACGGACGTTCATAAGTGTCGAACGGAAGTTGAGGCGGCGTCACCTCTGGTTCTGCTGAAAAAACCGATCGATTGGTTTATTTTGGAGTGAGCAGAGGGCTTGTCGCCAGGGGGGAAGTCGGTGGAAGCAGACGTAGAGCAGCGTCGATCGTCGAGGGGGGACGCCGACGAGTGCCCATACGGTCTCGTCCCGGAGGCCGAATCGGAACTCTTCGCCTCGCTGCGCCGCAGTGGCCAGCGGCAGAAGGCGGAACACTATGTGAAGGGGCTGCTCGAAACGCCCGGCCGCAAGACGCTGGGGCACATCGCGGCACACCTGGGCGGCCCCGCGGCACAGCAGAGCCTGCACCACTTCATCAGCGAATCCCTGTGGGAGTGGGCACCGCTCCGCCACGCCCTCGCCCGGCAGGCGCGGATGCTGCTCGGACACGACGCGTGGGTCGTCCGGCCCATGGTCATTCCCAAGGCCGGGGCCCACTCGATCGGAGTCGACCTCCAGTTCGTGCCACACCTGGGACGGGCCGTCAACGGCCAGCAGGCGGTGGGGGTTTGGCTGGCCTCCGAGCGATCCGCCGTACCGGTCGAATGGCAGCTCGTCCTGCCCCGGCGGTGGCGGGAGGAACCCCTCCGGAGCAGGGCCCGCATCCCCGCCGGCGTCCGGGCGGACTGTCTGGAGGAGTGCGTCCGCGAGGCGACGGCCCAGGCGGCCCGGGGCGCCGGCCCGCGGAACAGGCCAGTGATCGTCGACGCGCGGGGAGCGGACGCCGTGGCGATCGCCCGCCGCCTGGGGGCCGACGGGCACCAGTTCGTCATCCGCACCGAACCGGCCACCCGGCTGAGCGTCGACAGGTCCGTCCTGCCCGCGTACGGCGCACGTGAACGTGGCGCCGGCGAACTGGTCGCCCACCTCGGCCGGATGCGCACCCCCGCCGGTCCGGGACCGGACCGGCCCACCGCCTCGGTGATCCCGGTGGTGGCCCCCGCCTCCGTACACGGCGGCGCGCTGCGCGGCCTGCGCCTGATGGGGGAGGGGGGCGCGCCGGGCGGCGGTGCGGACCGGCTGTGGCTGACCAACGCCACCGGCGTCGCCGCGTCCGCGCTCCTGCGGCTGACGCGGCTCAGCGACCTCGTCGCCCGGGACGCCGTCGACATCGGCGACCGGGTCGGGCTGCGGGACTTCGCCGGGCGCTCCTTCTCCGGCTGGCACCGGCACATCACCCTCGCCTCGATCGCCCACTTCGCCACCGTGCTCGCCACCGAGCCCTCACCCTGTGCCACCGCTGCCTGCAAGGCCGCGTGACACGGTGCCCGACGCGCCACCACCCCAGTCCACCCGCCGACCACGTGCGCGAACCGGGGACTGACCTCCCCGGCCGACTGGTCCGCGTGGCGCATCGCGGGGGCACGACGTCCCCGCGACGTCCGCGGGCTGTCCACGAACGCCGCCCACCCCTCCACGACCACGGTGGGCGACGCACCAACGCGAGCTCGAACGCCTGGAACAGGAGTACGCACAGTGCGGTTGAACCTGATCGGCCCGCTCCAAGTCATCACCGACGACGGCAGGGAACACGCCCCCAACGCACCGAAGATCGGCCGGATGCTCGCGGTCCTCGCGCTCCAGCCGCGCGAGGCCGTGCCCACCACCGTACTGATACAGGAACTGTGGGGGCAGAACCCCCCGCGCAGCGCGGCCAAGACACTGCAGACGCACGTCTACCACGCCCGCCGCATGTTCCAGGAGGAGAGAGTCACCGCCGCCGGCCGGAACCTGCTGGTCGCCAGAGCACCCGGGTACGAGTTCCGGGTCAACGACGACGAGGTCGACGTCAGCAGTTTCGAACAGCACCTGCGGCAGGCACGCTGGGAATCCCGGAGCGGCCAACTGGAGCGAGCGGCCCACGAGGTGAACCGCGCCCTCGCCCTGTGGCGCGGCCCGGTCCTGAGCGGCGTGCCGGTCGGCACCGTGCTCGCCGGCCGGATCGCCCGCGTCGAGGAACTGCGGATCAACGCCCTCGAACTGCGCATCGAGATCGAGAGCAGACTCGGCAGACAACGCGACCTGCTGCCCGATCTACGGGCCCTGGTCGAGGAGTTCCCGCTGCACGAGTGGTTCCACGGGCAGCTCATCTCGGCCCTGCACCACGCGGGCCGCAGAAGCGAGGCGCTCCAGGCGTACCACGCGCTCTACGGCATCCTCCAGAAGGAACTCGGACTGGAACCGTCCGAGGATCTGCGGCGGCTCCAGGCCGAGATCCTCGGCTCGTCCGGCGGCGAGGAACCGTCCGGGCCCCACCGCCGCCTGGAGACACCGGAGACGACGCGGCGGCGCCTGTCGCCCGTCCCGTCGAAGAGGCCGCGTCCGACCGCGGCCGCCTGCTTCGGCTGACCGCACCGGGCGTCACAACGCATCCGCCGCGCCGGCCCGCGACGACGGCTCGGCGGCGGTGGTGACGCGTCTCCCTGCCGACCACACACACGGTGAACGCCGGAACCGCCGGGCGTTGTCACACCGGTACACGAACAGGCGGTGACCTTCGTGAACGCGAACGCGGCTCCCTCCCACAACGGTGTGGCACGGGCCGGAGGCATGTGCCCGAGATTTGTGTGATCTTGGACCACGGCCCTGCACGATGGTGACGGATCTTGACGGATCCGGGCGGTTCCCGTGGATCGACCACTCCGCGTCCGCCCGTGTATCCCGCCTTTACGGGGATGGAGTTGGGCGAGTCATGCAGTTCCGAATGCTGGGTCCGATAGAAGTTGTCGACCATGGCGAGCAGATGCCCCTCGGCGGCACCAAACAGCGCGCCACTCTCGGTTTCCTCCTGCTCCAGACGAACAAGGTGGTGGCCACCAGCCACCTCATGAACGCGCTGTGGGGTTACGACGACGTCCCCGCCACGGCACGCAAGATTCTCCAGAACGCGGTCTACGGCCTGCGCAACATCCTGGCCGCCGGACGGGCCGAGGGAGACCCGGGCGCCGCCGCCCTGCTCACCCAGCCGCCCGGCTACATGATGCGGGTGGACCCCGAACGGGTCGACCTCCAGCTGTTCCACAAGTGGGTCATGCAGGGCAGGGAACAACTCGCGCGCGGCGCCGCGGAGTCCGCCTCCGCGCTCCTGCGCGACGCCCTCGCGCTGTGGCGCGGACCGGCCCTCGCGGACCTGGTGGAGGGCGGCATCCAGTGGCCCGAACTGGCCACGATCGAGAACACCCGGCTCGACGTCATGGAGGACTACTTCGACGCGCAGCTCGCCTGCGGCAACCACCACCTGGTCCTCGCCGAACTGGAACGGATGGTGCAGAACGAACCGCTGCGCGAGCGGTCGTGCGGCCAGCTCATGCTGGCCCTGTACCGCTGCGGACGCCAGGTGGACGCCCTCAACGTCTACAGCCGGGTCCGGGCCGTGCTCGTCGAAAGCCTGGGCCTGGAGCCCGGCCGGGGCCTGCAGCAGCTCCAGCAGGCCATCCTCGTCCAGGACCCGGCCCTGTCCCTCGCCCGCCCCGGAACGCCCGACCCGTTCACCGCACGGCCCGAGATCCGCGTCGGCCCCACCGTGCCGGCCGCCCCTGCCCACCCCGTCGCCCCCGCCGTCGCCCCCGCTCCCGCCATGTCCCCGGAACCCCGGGACCCGCGGTCCTACGAGCCCCGGGTCGCCCCGGCGGACGGCATCACCATGCCGGAACAGCGCACCTCCGAACCGGCCGGATTCGAACGGCGCCCCGACTCCACGCGCCGCAAGGTCTGCGCGATGTCCGTGCGCGCCCGGCTCGCCCCGACCCTCGCCGACGTGGCCGCCAAGGACGTCGACGCCCTCCTGGAAAGCGCCTGCCACCTGGTCACGGAACAGGTCGAGCGGTTCGGCGGCACCGTGACGGCCTCCATCGGCTCGATGTCCCTGGCCGTGTTCGGACTGGACGGGCCCGGCGACGACGACGCCCGGCAGGCCGTCCTCGCGGCACTCGCCATCCGCGACCTCCTCGACGCCCCGGCCGACGGCGACCCGGACGCGCCACGGCTGGCCGTGCAGTGCGCCGTCACCACCGGAGAGGTCCTGCTGCGCCACCGCAGCAACGAGGACACCCCCAAGGTCATCGGTGCCGTCCTGGACGAATCCCAGGCGCAGCTCTCCGAGGTCCCGGCCGGGCAGGTGCGGGTCACCGACCCCGTCCGGCGGGCCAGCGAGCACGCCGTGCGCTACCGCCTGCCCGACCCCGCCTCCGGCAGCTGGGAGGCGCTGGAGGCACGCGACGAGGGGTACGCCGAGGAAGGCGGCGCCGAGATGTACGAGCAGGACATCCTGCGCGGGCTGGTCCGGCGCACCCGGCACCGGGGCGTACCCCACCTGGTCACGGTGCTGGGGGAGCGCGGCACCGGCAAGACCCGGCTGCTGCGCGACTTCGAGCGCTGGGTGGCGGCCCAGGCCGACGCGCCGCGCATCCTGACCGGACGGATCCCGGCGGCGGGCGAGGACGGCCACCGGCTCCGGCTGGCCGCCCAGATCCTCGCCGCCTACTGCGGCGCGGCCCCCGGGGAGGACGCGACGGCCGCCCTCACCCGCACGGTCAGGAGGCTCTTCCCCAGCGAACGGGCCTGCGCCCTGCTGGTCTCCCGGCTCCGCCCGCTGGTGACCACCGCCGGCATCGGTGTCGACGACCGCTTCGGAGGGCCGCCCCTCACCGAGACCATGAGCGCCTGGGCCCAGCTGTTCCAGCAGGCGGCCTGCGAGGAACCGCTCGTCCTGTGCATCGACGACCTCCACCGCGCGCCCGACGCCGTACTCGACGCCGTGGAGAAACTGGCGGAGACCGCCGGATCGGGTCCGCTGTGCGTGGTCGTCGGCGCCGGTCCGGAACTCCTGCTGAGAAGGCCGGGCTGGGCCGGGGGCAAGAGCCACGCCACGACGGTCACCCTGGACCGCCCCGAACGCGTCACCAACGAGCAGCTCGTCCGCCTGCTGCTGTCGGCCGACGGAAGCGAGGACGCGCGGACCCTCACCTGAGACCCGAGACCTGAGACCCGAGACCTGGGACCCGGGACCCGAGAGGTGAGACCCGGGACCTGGGACCAGGGAGCCCCACACCCCGGAACTCACCAGCGGGTAACCGGCCGCCCATCATTTCCGCAATTCATGGGATGGCCATGGCGTGACCGACCGCTGGAACACCCGGAAGAGAATATCGGCACGGTCTGCCGGTGAACGCGCATTCCGCGCTGAAAAGGAGCTGGACATGAATCCCGAATCCGCGGTCGTGGAGCTCGCCGAGCCGTATCTGCGCGGCCTGCTGGCCTCGGCCGGCCTCGATGTCGAGTACGTACGGGGTGAAGGAAACACGCTCTATCGCCGCGACGCGAACGGGCGGGAGACCCCCGTCCTCGACTACGCCGGCGGATACGGTTCGCTGATCTTCGGACACAACAACCCCGAGATCGTGGCCCGGGCCAGGGAACTGCTGGACGGGAGCGTGCCGGTGCACGCCCAGTTCTCCGCCCACCCCTACGCCACCCGGCTCGCCGCCGAGCTCAACCGGATCATCCACCGGGAACTCGGCGTCGACGAGCCGTACTACGCCACCTTCGCCAACAGCGGCGCGGAGGCGATCGAGGCCGCGGTCAAGCACGCCGAACTGGACCGCGTACTGCGCCAGGGCGAAGCCCTGGAGGAGCTCGCGGGCGGGACGGAGCGGGCCCGCGCCGCCGTGGCCGACGGCTCCGCGACCGTCCCCGACGCCGTGTACGCGCACCTGGGGACCGCGCGCCCGGCGGGCGACCCGCTGGCGCCCGTGATCGAGGAGATCACCCGCAGGAACGGGGAACGCGCCGCCAGGGAGCCGGTGTTCCTCGCCCTGGAGGGCGGCTTCCACGGCAAGCTCATGGGCAGCGTCCAGCTCACCCACAACGAGGCCTACCGCACCCCGTTCGCCGCCCTCGGCGTCCGGGCCCGGTTCGTGCCGCGGGGCAGCGCCGAGGCGCTGGAGCGGGTCCGGGCGGAGGAGCGCGGCGTGCTGCTGGGCCTCGACGTCGACAACGGGGAGGTCCGTGTCGTCGAGCGCGAACACCCCGTCTTCGGCGCCTTCCTGCTGGAGCCGGTCCAGGGCGAGGGCGGCATCCAGCCGCTGTCCGACCAGGACGCCCGGATCATCCAGGAGTTCGCCGACGCCCACGACTGCCCGCTCGTCATCGACGAGATCCAGAGCGGCCTCGGCCGCACCGGCAGCCTCCTCGCCAGCTCGCAGATGGGCCTGCGCGGCGACTACTTCGCGCTCGCCAAGTCCCTGGGCGGTGGTCTCGCCAAGGCCTCCGTGATGCTCGTGCGCGAGACCCGCTACCGTGCGCAGTTCGAGCTGGTGCACAGCTCGACCTTCGCCAAGGACGCCTTCTCCTGCCACATCGCGCTCAAGGTCCTCGAGATGCTGGACCGGGACGGCGGCCGGGCCTTCCGGCAGGCCACCGAGCGCGGCACCGCGCTGCAGACCATGCTGGAGAAGGTCCGCACCTCGTTCCCGGACGTGGTCAAGGAGGTGCGGGGCCGGGGCCTGATGCTCGGCTTCGAGTTCCACGACCAGTCGGAGGCCGAGCACCCGGCGATCCGGGAGGCGGCCGGCGGCGGACTCTTCGGCTACGTCATCGCCGGTCACCTGCTGAACCGGCACTCCATCCGCACGTTCCCCACCGCGAGCGCCGTCAACACCCTGCGCTTCGAGCCGTCGGTGCTGCTCACCGACGAGGAGATCGGACGGCTGGAGGAGGCCCTCACCGACGTCTGCGTCATCCTCCGGGAACAGGCCGGGGAGCGGCTGGTCCTGTCGTCCTCCTGACCCCACCCGCCCCACCCCGTTCGCCTCGCTCCGGCGGCGTCCCCCCGCCCCGGACACCCTGCCCGGCCCGTCCCCGTCGACGGGCCGGGCAGCGTGCTCTCCGGCCAAAAAAAGGGCCGAGCGCGGCCTGCCTCCGCACCAATTACCCGGCCGTGGCCGCCCATTGGGGAGGGAATGCCGTCACGCACGTAGGGTCGACTTACTGGGATCGCGTCACATTTCCCGCCGCGACACGCGTATACGACCGGCCCCGACGAAATGCGTGACACACGCCACGGGACGCCGACGGGCTACGCCATGGGAATTCGGTTATGGAAGGGCAGCGGAAGTTCATGATGAATGAGCATGCTCCGGCGGTCGACCGTCACACCGGGGACAACGAGCCGATCGCTGTCGTGGGACTCGCCTGCCGGCTGCCGGGGGCGGACAGCCCCGCCGCCTTCTGGGAGCTGCTCGGCGGCGGCACCAGCGCGATCACCGATGTGCCGGAGGACCGGTGGGGGGCGGGAGCACCCGCCGCCGTCCGGCGCGGCGGATTCCTCGACGGCGTCGCCGACTTCGACGCCTCCTTCTTCGCGGTCTCCCCCCGTGAGGCCGCCGCGATGGACCCCCAGCAGCGGCTCGTCCTTGAACTGGTGTGGGAGGCCCTCGAGGACGCGGGCATCCTGCCCGCCGCCCTGCGCTCGACCCCCACCTCGGTGTTCGTCGGCACCCTCCGGGACGACTACACCAACCTGCTCTACCAGCGGGGCACCGACGCCATCGGCCAGCACACCATGACCGGAGTGAACCGCGGCGTCATCGCCAACCGCATCTCGTACCACCTCGGACTGCACGGCCCGAGCCTCACCGTGGACGCCGCCCAGTCCTCCTCCCTGGTCGCCGTGCACCTGGCCTGCGAGAGCCTGCGCAGCGGCGAGTCCACCACCGCGATCGCCGCCGGCGTCAACCTCAACCTCCTCGCCGAGAACACCGTCACCGAGCAGCGGTTCGGGGCCCTGTCGCCCGACGGCGTCACCTACACCTTCGACGCCCGCGCCAACGGCTTCGTGCCCGGCGAGGGCGGCGGTGTCGTCCTGCTCAAGCCGCTGCGGCAGGCCCTCGCCGACGGCAACCGCGTCTACGGCGTCATCCGGGGCAGCGCGGTCAACAACGACGGAGCCACGGACGGGCTCACCGTGCCCAGCCGCGCCGCCCAGGAACAGGTCCTGCGCGCCGCCTACCAGCGGGCCGAGACCGCCCCCGCCGAGGTGCAGTACGTGGAACTGCACGGCACCGGCACCCCCGTCGGCGACCCCATCGAGGCCGCCGCGCTCGGCGCCGTCCTCGGCGCCGGACGCCCCGGGCAGGAGCCGCTGCTGGTCGGCTCGGTGAAGACCAACATCGGCCACCTGGAGGGCGCGGCGGGCATCGCCGGGCTGATCAAGACCCTCCTCGCCCTGCACCACCGGCACCTCCCGCCCAGCCTCAACTTCGAGACGCCGAACCCCGCGATCCCGCTGGCCGACCTCGGCCTCGACGTGCACCGCGAACCGGCCGCGTGGCCGCGCCCCGACCGCCCGCTGGTGGCCGGCGTCAGCTCCTTCGGCATGGGCGGCACCAACTGCCACGTCGTGCTCGCCGAAGCCCCCGCCACCCCGGACACCCAGGACCCCGACGGCACGCCCGCCGGCCCGTCCGCCGTGCTGCCCTGGGTCGTCTCCGCCGCCGGCGACGCCGCGCTGCGCGCCCAGGCCGGGCGGCTGCACGCCCACGTGACCGCCACGGGGCCCTCCGCCCGCGACGTCGGCTGGTCCCTGGCCACGTCCCGCACGGTCTTCCGGCACCGGGCCGTGGTCCTCGCCGCCGACCCGACGGGCCTGCTCGACGGCACCGCTGCCCTCGCCGCGGGCCGCCCCGCGCCGAACCTGGTCACCGGGACCGCCGAAGGAGGCCGCACCGCCGTCCTCTTCACCGGCCAGGGCGCCCAGCGCACCGGCATGGGCCAGGAGCTCTACGAGACGTTCCCCGCCTACGCGGCCGCCTTCGACGAGGTCGCGGCGGCCCTCGACCCGCACCTGGACCGGCCGCTCGCGCCGACCGTCACCACCGGAGAGGGACTGGACGAGACGGCCCGGGCCCAGCCCGCGCTGTTCGCCGTCGAAGTCGCCCTGTACCGGCTCCTCGAATCCCTCGGTGTACGGCCCGACTACGTGGCCGGGCACTCCGTCGGCGAGCTGGCCGCCGCCCACGTCGCCGGCGTCCTCGACCTCGCCGACGCCGCCCGGCTGGTCGCGGCCCGGGGCCGGCTCATGCAGCAGGCCCGCGACGACGGCGCCATGGTCTCCGTACAGGCGGGCGAGGAGGAGGTCGCGGCGGAACTCGCCGGTCTGGAGGACCGGGTCTCCATCGCGGCCTTCAACTCCCCCTCCTCCACCGTGATCTCGGGCGACGCCGACGTCGTGGAGGAGGTCGCGCGGCGGCTGCGCGAGCGCGGCCGCAAGACCAGGCGGCTCACCGTCAGCCACGCCTTCCACTCCCCGCACATGGACGGTGTGCTCGAGGAGTTCCGCCACGTCGCGGAGCAGCTCACCTACCACCCGGCGCGCATCCCCGTCGTCTCCAACGTCACCGGCGACCTCGCCACCGACGAGGAACTGTCCTCGCCCGACTACTGGACCCGCCAGATCCGTCAGGCCGTCCGCTTCGCCGACTGCGTGCGCCGCCTGGAGGCCGAGGGCGTCACCACCCTGGTCGAGGCCGGCCCGGACAGCGTCCTGTCCGCCCTCGCCGAGGACACCGTGGAGGACCCCGGCGCCGTCGTGGCCGTCGGCACGCTGCGCCGCGAACGGCCCGAGGCGCAGACGCTGCTCACCGCGCTCGCGACCGCCTTCACCCGGGGCGCCGACGTCGACTGGGCCGCGCTGACCGGCGGACCCGGCACCCGACGCGTCGACCTTCCCACCTACGCCTTCCAGCGCAGGCGGTACTGGCTCGACGGACCGGCCCGCACCACCGCCCCCGGCCCGGACCCCGTCGCCGCGCACGAGGACGACGCACGGCAGGAGGTCCCGGCGGAGCCGCGCGGCGCCCTCGGCGCACGCCTGGCCGCACTGTCCGGCACCGCCCGCCGGCAGGCCGTCCGCGAACTGGTCGACGAGCACATCGCCGCCGTCCTCGGCCACACGGACGGCGAACGCGTCGACGCGCTCACCCCGTTCCAGGAGCTGGGCTTCAGCTCCCTGATGACCACCGAACTCCGCTCGGCCCTCGCCCGGGCGACCGGACTGCGCCTGCCCACGAGCCTGCTCTTCGACCACCCCACGCCCCGCAGGCTGGCCGGCTTCATCGAGGCCGAACTGCTCGGCGACGCCGCGGAGAGCGCCGACACGGCCACCGCGGCCGACGACGGCGAGCCGATCGCCATCATCGGCATGGCCTGCCGCTTCCCGGGAGGAGTGTCCTCCCCCGAGGACCTGTGGCGCCTGGTCGCCGAGGGCACCGACGCCGTCTCCGCCTTCCCGGACGGCCGCGGCTGGTCCGACGACCTGTACGACCCCGACCCGGACCGGCAGGGCACCAGCTCCGTCCGCCACGGCGGATTCCTGCACGACGCCGGTGAGTTCGACGCCGCCTTCTTCGGCATCTCACCGCGCGAGGCCCTCGCCATGGACCCCCAGCAGCGGCTGCTGCTGGAGACCTCCTGGGAGGCCATCGAACGCGCCGGTGTGCTGCCCGCCTCGCTCCACGGCACCCGGACCGGCGTGTTCGTGGGCGCCACGGCACTGGAGTACGGACCGCGCATGCAGGACGCGCCGCGGAACGTGCAGGGCAACGTGCTGACCGGCTCCACCTCCAGCGTCATGTCGGGCCGCGTCGCCTACCAACTCGGGCTCATCGGCCCCGCCGTCACCGTCGACACCGCCTGCTCCTCCTCCCTCACCGCCCTGCACCTGGCCATCCGCTCCCTGCGGTCCGGCGAGACGACCCTGGCCCTGGCCGGCGGCGCCGCGGTGATGTCGTCGCCCGGCATGTTCGTGGAGTTCTCCCGGCAGCGCGGCCTGGCCCCCGACGGCCGCTGCAAGTCGTTCGCCGCCGGCGCCGACGGCACCGGCTGGGGCGAGGGCGTCGGCATGCTCCTCGTGGAGCGGCTCTCCGACGCCCGCCGCAACGGCCACCGCGTCCTCGCCGTCGTCCGCGGCTCCGCGATCAACCAGGACGGCGCCAGCAACGGCCTCACCGCCCCCAGCGGACTCGCGCAGCAGCGGGTCATCCGCCAGGCGCTCGCCGACGCCCGGCTGACCGCCGCGGACGTCGACGCCGTCGAGGCCCACGGCACCGGCACCAAGCTGGGCGACCCCATCGAGGCCGAGGCGATCCTCGCCACCTACGGCAGCGACCGCGACGGCGCGGAGCCGGTGTACCTGGGGTCGCTGAAGTCCAACATCGGACACGCGCAGGCCGCGGCCGGCGTCGGCGGGGTCATCAAGATGGTCGAGGCGATGCGCCACGCGACGCTGCCCCGGACCCTGCACGTCGACGAGCCCTCGCCGCACGTGGAGTGGTCCGCGGGCGCCGTGGAACTCCTCACCGAGCCCCGCGACTGGCCCACCGTCGACCGCCCCCGGCGCGCCGCCGTGTCGTCCTTCGGCATCAGCGGCACCAACGCCCACGTCATCCTCGAACACGACCCCGCCGACGCCACCCCGCCCGCCCCCGCCGCCACCGGCGACACGCAGGCCGACGCCAGGACCGGGGGCCTGCCCGCGCCGTGGCTGCTGTCCGGCCGCGACGAGAACGCGCTGCGCGCCCAGGCCGCCCGGCTGCGCGACCGCGTCACCGCGGCCGGCCTGGCCGACGACACCGGCACCGCCGCCGTGGGCCGCGCCCTCGCCACCCGCCGCACCGCCTTCGAGGAACGGGCCGCCGTCTTCGGCACCACCGTCGCCGACCGGCTCGCCGCACTGGAGGCCCTGGCAGCCGGCACCCCCTACGCGGACGTCCCGGACGCCGTCACCGGCAGCGCCGCCGGCGCCGGCCGCACCGCCTTCCTGTTCACCGGGCAGGGCGCCCAGCGGATCGGCATGGGACGGGAACTGTACGCGGCCTCACCGGTGTACGCCGCCGCCTTCGACGCCGTGTGCGCGGCCTTCGACGGCAAGCTGGACCGCCCGCTGCGCGAGGTCGTGTTCGCCGACCCCGACGGCCCCGACGCCGAGCTGATCCACCGCACCAGCTTCACCCAGCCCGCGCTGTTCGCCACCGAGACCGCCCTGTTCCGGCTGCTGGCCCACCACGGCACCACCCCCGACCTGGTCGCCGGGCACTCCATCGGCGAACTCGCCGCCGCCCACGCCGCGGACGTGCTCTCGCTCGACGACGCCGCCACCCTCGTCGCCGCCCGCGCCCGGCTCATGCAGTCCGCCCGCACCGGCGGCGCCATGATCGCCGTACAGGCCGAGGAGGACGAGGTCCTGCGGTCCCTGCGGGGCCACGAGGGCGCGGTGGGCATCGCCGCCGTCAACGGCCCCCGTTCGGTGGTGATCTCCGGTGACGCCGACGCCGCCGAGGAGATCGCCGCCGGCTGGCGCGCCGAGGGCCGCAAGACCAGCCGGCTGAAGGTGAGCCACGCCTTCCACTCACCGCACATGGACGACGTCCTCGACGAGTTCCGCGCGACCGCGGCGGGCCTGACCTTCCGTCCCCCCGCCGTCCCCCTGATCTCCACGGTGACCGGCGCGCCCGCCACGGCCGACGAACTGGCCTCGCCCGACTACTGGGCCGGGCAGATCCGGGCCACCGTCCGCTTCCTCGACGCCGTGCGCGAACTGGACCGCCAGGGCGCCACCGTCCTGGTGGAGGTCGGCCCCGACGCCGTCCTCACCGCCCTGGCCCAGGAGGCCCTCGCCGACACCTCCTCCGCCACCCACGTCACGCTGCTGCGGCCGGGCCGCCCCGAGACCGACACCTTCGCCCGGGGCCTCGCCCGCGCCCACACCGCCGGCGCCCCCCTGGACGGCGCGACCCTCCACCCGGCCGGCCCCACCGTGTTCGAACCGCCGACGTACGCCTTCCAGCGGGAGCACTACTGGCTCGCCCCCGAGGCGCCCGCCGACGCGCGCGGACTGGGCCTGGACACCGCCGACCACCCGCTGCTCGCCACCGTGGTCGAACTGGCGGAGAGCGAGGGCACCCTCCTCACCAGCCGGCTGTCGCTGCGCGACCACCCCTGGCTCGCCGACCACGCCATCACCGGCACCGTCCTGCTGCCCGCCACGGCCTTCCTCGAATTGGCCGTCGCCGCCGGCGGACACCTCGGCGCCCCGCAGGTCGACGAACTCACCCTGGAAGCACCCCTCGTGCTCCCGGAGAGCGGGGCGGTCCGCGTCCAGATCGCCGTCGGCGCACCCGGCCCCGCCGGCGCCCGGCCGTTCACCATCCACGCCGGCCCGGACACCTCCGACGACGACACACGCCCGTGGACCCGGCACGCCTCCGGCACCCTCACCCCGCCGGCCCCCGCCCCGGCGGACGGCGAGGACCTGACCGCCTGGCCGCCCGCAGGCGCCCGGCCCGAATCGCTCGCCGACGCCTACGACCGCCTCACCGGCCTCGGCTACGACTACGGTCCCGCCTTCCAGGGCCTCACCGCGGCCTGGCGCGACGGCGACGACCTCTACGCGGAGATACGCCTGCCCGAAGGCCCCGCCGAGGCGGCGGAACACTACGGCCTGCACCCCGCGCTCCTGGACGCCGCCCTGCACCCGCTGGTCCTCGCGGCGGCCGACGGCACCGACGACGACAGCATCCGCCTGCCGTTCGCCTGGTCCGGAGTCACCCTGCACGCCGTCGGCGCCGCCGCCCTGCGCGTCCGGATCAGCCCGCGCGGCACCGACACCTACCGCATGACGCTGGCCTCCGGCACCGGCGCCCCGGTTGCCGAGGTCGAGTCCCTCACCCTGCGCCCGGTCGACCGGCGGAAGCTGGCCGCGACGAGCCGCGCCACGGCGGCCGACACGCTGTACGACCTGCGCTGGCCGGCCCTCACCGTGCCCCGCGGGGACACCGGCGCTCCGGAGCCCGTCCTCACCGAGGCGCAAGACGGTCTCACCGGCGTGGAACCCGCCGACGTCGTCGTCGTCCGGCAGTACGGGACGCACGGCACCAGCGAGGCGGACGGCCGCCACACACCGACCCTGCGCGTGCTGCGGCTGGTCCAGGAGTTCCTGGCCGACGAGCGGTTCGCCACCGCCCGCCTCGCCGTGCTGACGTCGGGCGCGGTCGGCGTCCTGCCCGGCGAGGACGTCACCGACCTCGACGCGGCCCCCGTATGGGGCCTGGTCCGCTCGGTGCAGTCCGAGCACCCGGACCGGGTGGTCCTGGTCGACCTCGACGCAGCCGCCGCCGCGGACAGCGGGACCGGCACCACCGGTCTCCTCACCGCCGCCCTCGCCACCGGGGAGCCGCAGCTCGCGCTGCGCGACGGGACGCTCCACGCGCCCCGGCTGGCCACCGCGGACACCGCCGGCACCGACGGCGAACACCCCGCGTTCGACCCCGACGGCACCGTCCTCGTCACCGGCGGCACCGGAGGGCTCGGCGCCCTCTTCGCCCGCCACCTGGTGGCCGAACACGGCGCCCGGCACCTGCTGCTGGTCAGCCGCCGCGGCCCCGACGCGCCCGGCGCGGCCGAACTCGCCGCCGACCTCACCGCACAGGGCGCGACCGTCCGTGTCGAGGCCGCCGACGTCGCCGACCGGGAGGCCGTCGCCGCCCTCCTCGGCTCCGTGTCCGGCGACCACCCGCTCACCGCGGTGGTGCACACCGCCGGCGTCCTGGACGACGCGACCACCCTGTCGCTCACCCCGGACCACCTGCACACCGTCCTCGGTCCCAAGGCGGACGCGGCCCGGCACCTGCACGAACTGACCGGCGGACTCGACCTGCGCGCGTTCGTCCTGTTCTCCTCGGTGTCCGGCCTGGTCGGCACCGCCGGCCAGGGCAACTACGCGGCGGCCAACACCTACCTGGACGCGCTGGCGCAGCATCGCCGCGCCCAGGGACTGCCCGCCACCTCCCTCGCCTGGGGCCTGTGGGACGCCACGCACGGCATGGGCGCCACGCTGACGCCCGCCGAGATCGCCCGCTGGGAGCGGGCCGGGATGCCGCCGCTCACCCCCGAACAGGGCCTCGCCCTCTTCGACAGGGCCCTGCGCTCGGACACCCCGCTGCTGGTCCCGGTGCCGCTACGGCTGTCCCGGGCCGGTGCCGCCGAGCCGCACCCGCTGCTCAAGGGCCTCGTCCCCGCCCGCCTGCGCCGCGTCGCCGGGGCCTCGGGCCCGGACGCCGCCACGGAGTCCTCCTGGGCCCGGCAGATCGCCGCGCTCCCCGAGGACAAGCGGCAGGAGACCGTGCTCGACCTGGTGCGCACCAAGGTGGCCGCGGTCCTCGGCCACTCCGGAGCCACCGCCGTCGCGCCCGACCGCGCCTTCAACGACATGGGCTTCGACTCGATGAGCGGCGTGGAGCTGCGCAACGAACTGGCCCGCGCCACCGGTCTGCGGCTGCCCACCACCCTCGTCTTCGACCACCCCGCCCCGGCCCCGCTCGCCGCCTACCTGCTCGGCCGCGCCGTCACCCAGGAGGCCCCGGCCGCGGTGACCCGCCGCACGGCCAGGGCGGACGAGCCGATCGCGATCGTGGGGATGGCGTGCCGTTATCCGGGTGGTGTGTCGTCGCCGGAGGATCTGTGGCGGCTGGTGGCCGGTGGTGTGGACGCGGTGAGTGAGTTCCCGTCGAATCGTGGCTGGGATCTGGAGGGGTTGTTCGATCCGGATCCGGAGCGTGCGGGGACGAGTTATACGCGTCATGGCGGGTTCCTGCATGACGCGGACCGGTTCGATCCGGAGTTCTTCGGGATGTCGCCGAGGGAGGCGACGGCGGCGGATCCGCAGCAGCGGTTGCTGCTGGAGACGGCGTGGGAGACCTTCGAGAACGCCGGCATCGACCCCACCTCGCTGCGCGGCACCACCACGGGCGTCTTCACCGGCGCCATGTACGACGACTACGCGGCCCGCGTGGTCGCCCGCCCCGGCGAGTACGAGGGATTCCTGCTCGCGGGCAACCTCTCCAGCGTCATCTCCGGCCGCATCGCCTACACGTACGGCCTGGAGGGCCCCGCCGTCACGGTGGACACGGCCTGTTCGTCGTCGTTGGTGGCGTTGCATCTGGCGGCGGGTGCGTTGCGCAGTGGTGAGTGTGATCTGGCGTTGGCCGGTGGTGTGACGGTGATGTCGCAGCCGACGACGTTCGTGGAGTTCTCGCGTCAGCGTGGGTTGTCTCCGGACGGCCGGTGCAAGGCGTTTGCGGCGGGTGCGGACGGTACGGGGTGGTCCGAGGGTGTGGGGCTGCTGTTGGTGGAGCGGTTGTCGGATGCGCGGCGGCTGGGTCATCAGGTGCTGGCGGTGGTGCGGGGTTCTGCGGTCAATCAGGACGGTGCGTCCAATGGGCTGACGGCTCCGAACGGTCCGTCGCAGGAGCGGGTGATCCGTGCCGCGCTGGCGGGCGCGGGTCTGACCGGCGCCGACGTGGACGTGGTGGAGGCGCATGGTACGGGGACCCGGCTGGGTGACCCGATCGAGGCGCAGGCCCTGCTGAACACCTACGGCCAGGACCACACCGACGAACAACCGCTGTACCTCGGGTCGTTGAAGTCCAACATCGGACACGCGCAGGCGGCGGCCGGTGTCGGCGGCGTCATCAAGATGATCCAGGCCATGCGCCACGGCGTCCTGCCCAAGTCCCTGTACGCCGATGAGCCCACGCAGGTCGTGGACTGGACCGACGGTGCGGTGGAACTCCTCGCCGAAGCCCGGGAATGGCCGGCCGTGGACCGTCCCCGACGGGCCGGCGTGTCCTCCTTCGGGATCAGCGGCACCAACGCCCACGTCATCATCGAAGCCGCACCGGACGAACCGTCCCGCACCGAGTCGACCCGCGACCACGACCACCCCGCGATCCCCTGGATCGTCTCCGCCCGCGGCGAGGAGGCCCTGCGCGACCAGGCCCGGCGACTGCACGCCCACGTGACCCGCAACCCGGACCTGGCCCCCGGCGACATCGCCTACTCGCTGGCGACCACGCGCGCCGTACTGGAACACAGCGCGGCCGTCGTCGCCGCCGACCGGGACGCGCTCCTCGCCGGCCTCGACACGCTGGCCGAGGACGGCTCCGCGCCCTCCGTGGTACGGGCCACCGCCGACCGGCCCGGCAAGACCGCCTTCCTCTTCACCGGACAGGGCAGTCAGCGGCTCGGCATGGGACGCGAACTCCACGCCCGCTCACCGCAGTTCGCCCGCGCCCTCGACGAGGTGTGCGCGCACCTCGACACCGGGCTCAGTCACCCCCTCAAGGACGTCCTGTTCGCCGAGCCGGGCTCCGAGGAGGCCGGGCTGCTGGACCAGACCGTCTTCACCCAGGCGGCGTTGTTCGCCGTCGAGGTCGCCCTCTACCGGTGGTACGAGTCCCACGGGGTCACACCGGACTACCTGCTGGGCCACTCGGTGGGCGAGGTGGTGGCCGCGCATGTGGCGGGTGTGCTGGACCTGTCGGACGCGGCGGCGTTGGTGGCTGCGCGCGGCCGGTTGATGCAGTCCGCCATGCCGGGCGGGGCGATGCTCGCGGTGCAGGCCGGTGAGGAGGAGGTGCGGGCGCTGCTGGCCGGGCACGAGGACCTGGTCGACGTCGCCGCGGTGAACGGACCTCGATCGGTGGTGGTTTCGGGTGATGCCGGCACGGTGGACGGACTCGCGGTGGCCTGGAAGGAGCAGGGCCTGCGGGTCAAGCGCCTGACGGTCAGCCACGCCTTCCACTCCTTCCACATGGACGGCGTCCTGGAGGAGTTCGTCGAGGTGGCGCGGGGGCTGACGTTCCGTGCGCCGCGGATTCCCGTGGTGTCGAACGTGACCGGTGTGCTGGCGACGGAGGAGGAGTTGACGTCGCCGGAGTACTGGGCGCGGCACATCCGCCAGGCCGTCCGCTTCCACGACGGGGTGCGTCACCTGGAGCAGCTGGGCGCCCGGCAGTACGTGGAACTGGGGCCCGACGGAGTCCTGACCTCCATGGTGGAGGACTCGCTCACCGAGCAGCCGGGCGCACTCGCCCCCGCACTGCGCCGGGACCGGCCCGAACCCGAGACCGTCATGTCGGCCCTCGCCCTGCTGCGGATGCGGGGCGCCGCACCCGACTGGGACACGGCACTGCCCGGCGCCCGCCGCGTCCCGCTGCCCGGCTACGCCTTCCAGCATCGGCGCCACTGGCTCGACGCGCCCGCCGCCGACGTCGACGCCGAGGGCCTCGGCCTGAGCACGGTCGAACACCCGCTGATCGGCGCCGCCGTGAGCATGGCGGGCCGCGACGCGCACCTCTTCACCGGACGGCTCTCCCTGCGCACCCACCCCTGGCTCGCGGACCACGCCGTGTCCGGCACCGTACTGCTGCCCGGCACCGCCCTCCTCGAACTGGCCCTGCGCGCGGGGGAGCAGGCCGGCAGCGCGGACGTCGAGGACCTGACCCTGGCCGCCCCCCTCGTCCTGCCGGAACACGGCTCCGTCGATGTGCAGGTCTCCGTCGGCGACCCGGCCGACGACGGACGGCGCGCCGTCGAGATCCACTCCCGCCGCGCCGGACAGGGACCCGACGGGGACAGCGAGTGGGTGCTCAACGCCCACGGCTCGCTGGCCCCCGCCGACCCGTCCGCCACCGGCTCCGGCCTGGTGGTCTGGCCTCCGGCGGGCGCCACCGAGATCGACCTGGACGGCGCCTACGACCGCCTCGCCGACCACGGCTTCGCCTACGGCCCCGCCTTCCGGGGACTGCGCCGGGTGTGGCAGGGCGACGGCGAGATCTACGCCGAGGTCGCGCTGCCGGACGAGGCGGGACAGCGGGCGGGTCACTTCCTGCTCCACCCGGCCCTCCTGGACGCCGTACTGCACCCGCTGCTGCCCGGCGTCACCGGGGACGACGGGCAGCCGCGCCTGCCGTTCTCCTGGTCGGGTGCGCGCGTCCACGCCGCCGGCGCGTCCGTCCTGCGGGCACGGCTGACCCTCTCGGACTCCGGTGACACCCTGGAGGCCTCACTGCAGGTCGCCGACGGCACGGGACTGCCGGTGGCGTCGGTGGACTCACTGGTCCTGCGGCCCCTGGCCGCCGACGCGCTGCGGGCGACCGGCACCGGCCGGGACGGACTGTTCCCCGTCGCCTGGGCGGCGACCGACGCTCCCCGGGCCACGGCCGACACCTCGGCCTGGGCCGCGCTGGGCGCCTCGCCGATCGCCTCCGTCAAGTCGTACGAGAGCCTGGAGGAACTGGCGGCGAGCGGGGCGGACACCGTCCTGTGGGCCCCGGGCCACGACGGCTCGGCCCCGGCCGACGGTCCCGCCGTCGCCGAGGCGGCACGGGGCGCCACCGGGCAGGCGCTGACCACCGTGCAGGCGTTCCTCGCCGATCCGCGGCTGGCCGACGCGCGGCTGGTGGTCGTCACCCGCGGCGCCGTGGCCACCGAGCCGGACGAGGACGTCCCGGACCTGGTGCACGCGGGCGTGTGGGGCCTGCTGCGGACGGCGCAGACCGAGAACCCCGGCCGAGTCGTGCTCGTCGACGGGGACGGGGACAGCGACGTCACCCGGGCCGTCGCCACCGGGGAGCCCCAGGTGGCTGTACGCGGTGACGCGTTCCTCGTGCCCCGCCTGGAGCGCGTGCGCGGCACGGACGACGACGCCGCCCCGCCCCGCTGGGACGAGGGCACCGTGCTCATCACCGGGGCCACGGGAACGCTGGGCCGCATCCTGGCCCGCCACCTGGTGGCCGAACACGGCGCCCGGCACCTGCTGCTGCTGAGCCGCCGCGGCGCGTCCGCCCCCGGGGCGGACGAGATGCGGGAGGAACTGACCGGCCTCGGCGCCGACGTCACCTTCGCCGCCTGCGACGCCGCGGACCGCGAGGCACTGGCCGGCGTCCTCGCGGCGGTGCCCGGGGACCGGCCGCTGGCGGCCGTCGTCCACACGGCGGGCGTCCTCGACGACACCGTGCTCGGTGACCTCACCCCGCAGCGGTTGGACACGGTGCTGCGGCCCAAGGTGGACGCCGCGTGGAACCTGCACGAGCTGACCCGGGACAGCGCGCTGTCGGCCTTCGTCGTCTACTCGTCCGTCGCCGGTCTCCTCGGCACCGCCGGACAGGCCAACTACGCGGCGGGCAACACCTTCCTCGACGCACTGGCCCAGCACCGCAGGGCCCAGGGCCTCCCCGGCCTCTCCCTGGCGTGGGGACTGTGGGAGCAGGAGAGCGCCATCAGCGGCGGCCTGAGCGAGACGGACCTCAGGCGGCTGGCCCGGCTGGGCCTGGTGGCCCTGCCGTCGCAGGAGGCGATGAGCCTCTACGACGCGGCCTTCCGCCTCGCGCGGCCCGTGCTGGCGGCCACGTACGTCGACACCGCGGCGCTGCGGCGGCAGGGCGAGGACGCGGCACCGCTGCTGCGCGGCCTGGCACCCGCCGGCACCACCCGTCGCACGGCGGCCGGGACGGGCGCCGAACAGGGCGCGGGGCTCCTGGATCAGCTCGGCGCGCTCGGCGCCGCCGAGCGCGAGGCCGCCCTGATCGAGCTGGTGCGCGGACAGGCCGCGGCCGTCCTCGGCCACTCCGGCCAGGACTCCGTCGACGCCGACCGGCCCTTCCAGGACCTGGGCTTCGACTCGCTCACCGCGGTCGAACTGCGCAACCAGCTCGGCCGGGCCACCGGCCTGCGGCTGCCCACCACCCTCGTCTTCGACCACCCCAACCCCACCGCCCTCGCCCGGTTCGTCGCCGCGCGGATCGAGGAACGGCAGGGACCGGCGGACGTCCCCGGACTCGCCGAACTCGACCGGGCCGAGGCCCTGCTGAAGTCCCTGGCGCCCGAGGACGAGTCCCGGGCACGCCTCGCAGACCGGCTGCGGGACCTGCTGCTCCTGGCCGAAGCCGTACCCGGCGACGACGCCGCGTCCGCGGACGGCCTGGACCTGGACGCCGCCAGCGACGAGGAGCTCTTCGCGCTCGTCGACGAACTCGAGTGAACCCACGCACCGCGCCCGGCCGGCGACAGGCCCCGATCCGGAACCACACCATTCGAAGCTCAGGAGTTGAAAGCACGTGACGGACGAGGGAAAGCTCCGTGATTACCTCAAGCGGGCCATCGCCGACGCCCGCGACGCCCGTAAGCGGCTGAGCGAGGTAGAAGGCAGGCAGCACGAGCCGATCGCGATCGTGGGGATGGCGTGCCGTTATCCGGGTGGTGTGTCGTCGCCGGAGGATCTGTGGCGGCTGGTGGCCGGTGGTGTGGACGCGGTGAGTGAGTTCCCGTCGAATCGTGGCTGGGATCTGGAGGGGTTGTTCGATCCGGATCCGGAGCGTGCGGGGACGAGTTATACGCGTCATGGCGGGTTCCTGCATGACGCGGACCGGTTCGATCCGGAGTTCTTCGGGATGTCGCCGAGGGAGGCGACGGCGGCGGATCCGCAGCAGCGGTTGCTGCTGGAGACGGCGTGGGAGACCTTCGAGAACGCCGGGATCGTGCCGGCCGCTCTGCACGGTTCCCGGACCGGTGTGTTCACCGGCGTCATGTACGGCGACTACGGCTCCCGCGTCGGCGAACTGCCGGAAGGGCTGGAGGGCTACCTGGCCAGCGGCAGCGCAGGCAGCGTCGCCTCCGGCCGGATCGCGTACACGTACGGCCTGGAGGGCCCCGCCGTCACGGTCGACACCGCCTGCTCGTCGTCCCTGGTGGCCCTGCACCTGGCGGCCAACGCCCTCCGCAACGGGGAGTGCGACCTGGCCCTCGCCGGCGGCGTGACCGTCATGCCGACCGCCATGCCCTTCATCGAGTTCTCCCGCCTCCAGGGCCTCGCCGCCGACGGCCGGTGCAAGGCGTTTGCTGCGGGTGCGGATGGTACGGGGTGGTCCGAGGGTGTGGGGCTGCTGTTGGTGGAGCGGTTGTCGGATGCGCGGCGGCTGGGTCATCAGGTGCTGGCGGTGGTGCGGGGTTCTGCGGTCAATCAGGACGGTGCGTCCAATGGGCTGACGGCTCCGAACGGTCCGTCGCAGGAGCGGGTGATCCGTGCCGCGTTGGCGGGCGCGGGTCTGACCGGCGCCGATGTGGACGTGGTGGAGGCGCATGGTACGGGGACCCGGCTGGGTGACCCGATCGAGGCGCAGGCGCTGCTGAACACCTACGGCCAGGACCACACCGACGAACAACCGCTGTATCTGGGGTCGTTGAAGTCGAACATCGGGCACGCGCAGGCGGCGGCCGGTGTCGGCGGTGTCATCAAGATGGTCCAGGCGATCCGCCACGGTGTGCTGCCGAAGTCCCTGTACGCCGATGAGCCGACGCCCGTCGTGGACTGGACGGACGGTGCGGTGGAACTCCTCGCGGAGGCCCGGGAATGGCCGGCCGTGGACCGTCCCCGACGGGCCGGCGTGTCCTCCTTCGGCTTCAGTGGCACCAACGCCCACGTCATCATCGAAGCCGCACCGGACGAGGCCGCCCAGGACGACGACGGGGCCGACGACGCCGTGCGTCCTCCCGCCGTTCTCCCCTGGGCGCTCTCCGGCAGGACGCCGGAAGCGCTGAGGGACCAGGCCGCACGGCTGCTCGCCCATGTGGAGGGTGATGCCTCGGTCGACCCGTTGGACCTGGCCTACTCCCTGGCTGCCACGCGTGCCGTGTTCGATCACCGTGCCGTGGTGGTGGGCGCGGAGGGTGAGGCGCTGGTGGAGGGGCTGCGGGCGTTGGTGTCCGGGGACGCGTCGGGGCGGGTGGTGTCCGGTTCTCGGGTGCCGGGCCGTACGGCGGTTCTGTTCACCGGTCAGGGCGCGCAGCGGATCGGCATGGGGCAGGAACTCCATGCGGCGTTCCCGGTGTTCGCGGCGGCGTTCGACGAGGTGGCCGGCGCACTGGAGCAGCATCTGGGCCGGGCGCCGGGGGAGATCATCCGCTCCGGTGAGGGGCTGGACGACACGGCCAACACCCAGGCGGCGTTGTTCGCCGTCGAGGTCGCCCTCTACCGGTGGTTGGAATCCCAGGGCGTGACGCCGGATTACCTCATGGGCCACTCGGTGGGTGAACTGGTGGCCGCGCATGTGGCGGGTGTGCTGGACCTGTCGGACGCGGCGGCGTTGGTGGCCGCGCGCGGCCGGTTGATGCAGTCCGCCATGCCGGGCGGGGCGATGCTCGCGGTGCAGGCCGGTGAGGAGGAGGTGCGGGCGCTGCTGGCCGGGCACGAGGGCCTGGTCGACGTCGCCGCGGTGAACGGACCTCGATCGGTGGTGGTTTCGGGTGATGCCGGCACGGTGGACGGACTCGCGGTGGCCTGGAAGGAGCAGGGCCTGCGGGTCAAGCGCCTGACGGTCAGCCACGCCTTCCACTCCTTCCACATGGACGGCGTCCTGGAGGAGTTCGTGGAGGTGGCGCGGGGGCTGACGTTCCGTGCGCCGCGGATACCGGTCGTGTCGAACGTGACCGGCGTGCTGGCCACGGAGGAGGAGTTGACGTCGCCGGAGTACTGGGCGCGGCACATCCGTCAGGCCGTCCGCTTCCACGACGGCGTCCGCCACCTCATCGAGGCGGGGGTGACGACGTTCCTGGAGGCCGGCCCCGACGGGGTCCTGGCCGCGATGGCGCAGGAGACCCTGGAGGCCGAGGGCCGCGACGACGCCCAGGCCCTCACCCTGCTCCGACGCGGCAGGCCCGAAGCGGAGACGGCGGTGGCCGCGCTCGCCGCCCTGCGCATCAGGACCGAGACGGGACACTCGGGCTGGGAGGCCTACTTCGAGGGCACCGGCGCCCGCCGCGTCCCCCTGCCGACCTACGCCTTCCAGCGCGACCGGTACTGGCTCGACGTACCCGCCCGTCACGGCGACGCCACCGAACTCGGACTCCGCGCGACCGGTCACCCGCTCCTCGGCGCCTCGGTCACGCTCGCCCGGGGCGGCGAGGCGCTCTTCACCGGGCGCCTGTCCCTGCGGACCCACCCGTGGCTCGCCGACCACGGCGTCTCCGGGACCGTCGTGCTCCCGGGCACCGCACTGCTCGAACTCGCGGCCCACGCGGGCGAACAGGCCGGCGCCGGGCAGGTGGCCGAACTCACCCTCGCCACGCCCCTGACCCTGCCCGCCGACGGCGGTGTGCACCTCCAGGTGGCCGTGGGGGAGAGGGACGACTCCGGCGCACGGCCCATCGAGGTGTACTCCCGGCCCGACACGGACGACGAGCCCGACTGGGTCCTCAACGCACAGGGCACCCTGGTCCCCGCCGACCCCGGCACGCCCGCCGCCGACCTGGTGGTGTGGCCCCCGGCCGACGCGCGCGAAGTCGGCCTGGACGACGTCTACGAGCGCCTGGTCGACCAGGGCTACGCCTACGGCCCGGCGTTCCGGGGCCTGTCCCGGGTGTGGCGGGGCGAGGACGAGATCTTCGCCGAGGTGACCCTGCCGGACGGGGCGCGCGACGATGCGGGCCGGTTCCTGCTGCACCCGGCCCTGCTGGACGCCGCCCTGCACGCCCTGCTGCCCGGAGTGGCCGACGACGACGTCGAGGCGCGCCTCCCGTTCTCCTGGGCGGGGGTCCGCGTCCACGCCACGGGCGCGGCCGCGCTGCGGGTCCGCTTCGGCCTGACCGCCGACGCCCCCGACACCGTCTCCCTGCTCGTCACCGACGACACGGGCGTACCCGTGGCGACCGTGGACTCGCTGGCACTGCGCCCGCTGTCCAAGGACGCCGTGCGCACCGCGGCCCGAGCGGGCCGCGACGGCCTGTTCTCCGTGGCGTGGTCCGAGGTACCGGCCCCCGAGCGGGCCGCGGACACCTCGGGCTGGGCCGTGCTCGGCGCGCCCTCACCGGCCTCGGCGACCTCGTACCCGCACCTCGACGCGGTGGCGGCGGCCGGCGCGGACACCGTCGTCTGGCCGCTGGCCGCCGACGGTGACGACGGCGCCGTCGGCGGTGAGGGCATCGCCGGGCTGGCACGCGTGGAACTCGCCCGCGTCCTGGAGCGGGTGCAGGCCTTCCTCGCCGACGAACGGCTCACGGACACGCGGCTGGTCGTGGTCACCCGGGGCGCGCTGGCCGCCCTGCCGGACGAGCAGGTCACGGACCTGGTGCACGCCGGTGTGTGGGGTCTGCTGCGCACCGTGCAGACGGAGAACCCCGGCCGGGTCGTCCTCGTCGACACCGACGCCGAGGGGTATGAACAGCTCCCCCTCGCCCTGGCCGCCGACGAGGCCCAACTGGCCGTCCGGGATGGCCGTCTGCTGGTGCCGCGGCTGGCCCGCGCACGGGCTGCCTCCTCGGAGGAGCAGCCGGCGGCGCCGCGCTGGGACGAGGGCACCGTGCTCGTCACCGGTGCGACGGGCACGCTGGGCCGCGTCCTGGCCCGCCACCTGGTGACCGAGCACGGCGCCCGGCGCCTGCTGCTGCTGAGCCGCCGGGGCGGCGACGCCCCCGGGGCCGACGAACTGCGCACGGAGCTGGAACAGTCGGGCGCCCAGGTGTCGTTCGCCGCGTGCGACGCGGCGGACCGCCGGCAACTGGCCGACGCCCTGGCCGGGGTGCCGGACGAGTTCCCGGTGACCGCGGTGGTGCACACCGCGGGCATCCTGGACGACACCGTGCTGAGCGGGCTGACCGCGGAACGCCTCGACGCGGTCGTCCGGCCGAAGATCGACGCGGCGTGGAACCTCCACGAACTGACGCGCCACCTGCCGCTGACGGCGTTCGTCGTCTACTCGTCGCTGGCCGGCCTGATCGGCAACGCCGGCCAGGCGAACTACGCGGCGGGCAACGCCTTCCTGGACGCGCTGGCGCAGCACCGCCGGGCCCTCGGGCTGCCCGCCACGTCGCTGGCGTGGGGCCTGTGGTCGCAGGCGAGCACCATCAGCGGCCGGCTGACCGACACCGACCTGCGCCGCATCGCCAGGCTCGGCCTGCGCGCCCTCCCGTCGGACGAGGCGATGGGCCTGTTCGACGACGCCTTCGCGACCGGACAGCCCGTGCTCGCCGTGACCTACCTGGACACCGCGGAACTGCGGCGCCAGGGCGACGAGGTGCTGCCGATCCTGCGCGACCTGGCCCCGGCCGGCCCCCGCGCCAAGGCCGCCGGCCCCACCGACGCGGAAGGCTCGACGCTGGTGCGGCGGCTGGCCGCGCTGGACGCCCACGCCCGCCACGCGGCACTGCTCGAGCTGGTGTGCGGGCGGGTCGCCGGGGTGCTCGGGCACGCCAACGCGGCGGCGATCGACGCCGACCGGCCCTTCCAGGAACTGGGCTTCGACTCGCTCACCGCGGTGGAACTGCGCAACCAGCTCGGCCGGACCACCGGTCTGCGGCTGCCCACCACCCTCGTCTTCGACCACCCGACCCCCACCGCCCTCGCACGGCAACTGGCGCGCGAACTCTTCGGCGACGACCGGCCCGAGCAGGCCGCCGCGCCCGTCCCGGCCGCCGCGGGTGACACCGCTGAGCCGATCGCGATCGTGGGGATGGCGTGCCGTTATCCGGGTGGTGTGTCGTCGCCGGAGGATCTGTGGCGGCTGGTGGCCGGTGGTGTGGACGCGGTGAGTGAGTTCCCGTCGAATCGTGGCTGGGATCTGGAGGGGTTGTTCGATCCGGATCCGGAGCGTGCGGGGACGAGTTATACGCGTCATGGCGGGTTCCTGCATGACGCGGACCGGTTCGATCCGGAGTTCTTCGGGATGTCGCCGAGGGAGGCGACGGCGGCGGATCCGCAGCAGCGGTTGCTGCTGGAGACGGCGTGGGAGACCTTCGAGAACGCCGGGATCGTGCCGGCCGCTCTGCACGGCTCCAGGACCGGCGTGTTCACCGGCGTCATGTACAGCGACTACGGCACCCGGACCCACCGGCTCCCCGAAGGGCTGGAGGGCTACCTCGCCAGCGGCAGCGCGGGCAGCGTCGCCTCCGGCCGGATCGCGTACGCCCTCGGTCTGGAAGGGCCGGCGGTGACGGTGGACACGGCCTGTTCGTCGTCGTTGGTGGCGTTGCATCTGGCGGCGGGTGCGTTGCGCAGTGGTGAGTGTGATCTGGCGTTGGCCGGTGGTGTGACGGTGATGTCGCAGCCGACGACGTTCGTGGAGTTCTCGCGTCAGCGTGGGTTGTCTCCGGACGGCCGGTGCAAGGCGTTTGCTGCGGGTGCGGATGGTACGGGGTGGTCCGAGGGTGTGGGGCTGCTGTTGGTGGAGCGGTTGTCGGATGCGCGGCGGCTGGGTCATCAGGTGCTGGCGGTGGTGCGGGGTTCTGCGGTCAATCAGGACGGTGCGTCCAATGGGCTGACGGCTCCGAACGGTCCGTCGCAGGAGCGGGTGATCCGTGCGGCGCTGGCGGGCGCGGGTCTGACCGGCGCTGACGTGGACGTGGTGGAGGCGCATGGTACGGGGACCCGGTTGGGTGACCCGATCGAGGCGCAGGCGCTGCTGAACACGTACGGTCAGGACCACACCGACGAACGGCCGCTGTATCTGGGGTCGTTGAAGTCCAACATCGGACACACCCAGGCGGCGGCCGGTGTCGGCGGCGTCATCAAGATGATCCAGGCCATGCGCCACGGCGTCCTGCCCCGAACCCTGCACGTGGACGAACCCTCGGGACACGTGGACTGGGACGCGGGCGCGGTGGAACTGCTGACCGAGGCCCGGGAATGGCCGACTGCGGGCCGTCCCCGACGGGCCGGCGTGTCCTCCTTCGGGATCAGTGGCACCAACGCCCACGTCATCATCGAGGCGGTGGAACCGGACGAGCCCGAGACCCCGCAGGAACCGGCAAGGTCCCTGCCCGCCGTCCCGTGGGCGCTCTCCGGCAGGACGCCGGCCGCCCTGCGCGACCAGGCGGCGAAGCTGCTCGCCCATGTGGAGGGCGATGCCTTGGCCGACCCGTTGGACCTGGCCTACTCCCTGGCTGCCACGCGTGCCGTGTTCGATCACCGTGCCGTGGTGGTGGGCGCGGAGGGTGAGGCGTTGGTGGAGGGGCTGCGGGCGTTGGTGTCCGGGGACGCGTCGGGGCGGGTGGTGTCCGGTTCTCGGACGCCGGGCCGTACGGCGGTTCTGTTCACCGGTCAGGGCGCGCAGCGGATCGGCATGGGGCAGGAACTCCATGCGGCGTTCCCGGTGTTCGCGGCGGCGTTCGACGAGGTGGCCGGCGCGCTGGAGAAGCATCTGGGCCGGGCACCGGCCGACATCATCCGCTCCGGTGAGGGGCTGGACGACACGGCCAACACCCAGGCCGCCCTGTTCGCCGTCGAAGTGGCGCTGTTCCGGCTCCTGGAGTCGTGGGGAATCGTCCCGGACTACCTGGCCGGCCACTCGGTGGGTGAACTGGCGGCCGCGCATGTGGCGGGTGTGCTGGACCTGTCGGACGCGGCGGCGTTGGTGGCCGCGCGGGGCCGGTTGATGCAGTCGGCTGTGGCGGGCGGGGCGATGCTCGCGGTGCAGGCCGGTGAGGAGGAGGTGCGGGGGCTGCTGGCCGGGCACGAGGACCTGGTCGACGTCGCCGCGGTGAACGGACCTCGATCGGTGGTGGTTTCGGGTGATGCCGGCACGGTGGACGGATTCGCGGTGGCCTGGAAGGAGCAGGGGCTGCGGGTCAAGCGTCTGACGGTCAGCCACGCGTTCCATTCCTTCCACATGGACGGGGTGCTGGAGGAGTTCGTGGAGGTGGCGCGGGGGCTGACGTTCCGTGCGCCGCGGATTCCGGTGGTGTCGAACGTGACCGGTGTGCTGGCGACGGAGGAGGAGTTGACGTCGCCGGAGTACTGGGCGCGGCACATCCGTCAGGCCGTCCGCTTCCACGACGGTGTCCGCCACCTCATTGAGGCGGGGGTGACGACGTTCCTGGAGGCAGGCCCCGACGGGGTCCTGGCCGCGATGGCGCAGGAGACCCTGGAGGCCGAGGGCCGCGACGACGCCCAGGCCCTCACCCTGCTCCGACGCGACCACCCCGAGGCCGAGACCCTCGTCAAGGCACTCGGCACCCTGCACAGCCGCGGCGTCCGCATCGACTGGGAGGCGTTCTTCGAGGGCACCGGCGCCCGCCGCGTCCCCCTGCCGACCTACGCCTTCCAGCACGAGCGGTACTGGCTGCAGCCCACGGCACCGGAGGACGGTACAGCCGGCCCGGACGCGACCGGGCACCCGCTGCTCGGTACCGCCGTACCCGTCGCGGGCACCGGACAGACGGTGTTCACCAGCCGCCTCTCCCGACGCACCCACGGGTGGCTCGACGACCACACGGTCCTCGGCACCCCCGTGCTGCCCGCCTCCGCCCTCGTCGAGGCCGCCGTCCGGGCGGCCGACGAGGTCGGCGCCGGCCACCTGGAAAGCCTCACGGTGCACCGGCCGCTGGTCCTGACCGACCACGGCACCGCCCGGCTCCAGACCGTCGTCGGCGCGCCCGACGACAGCGGGCGGCGCCCCTTCACCGTCCACGTCATGGCCGACGGCGCCCAGCCCGACCGGGCCGCGCACGCCGAGGGCGTGCTCGGCTCCGCCACGGACCCGGCGCCCGCGACCGTCCCCGACGGCCTGTCGGACGCCGGCGAAGCCCACCTCGACGAGGGCCTGCTCCCGGACGCCGCGGCCCACGGTCTGCACCCCGCCCTGCTGGAGCGGGCCGTGCGGGGCATCGCGGGCGAAGCCCCCGCAGGCAGTGTCCGGGTCCCGGCCGCCTGGCAGGGCGTCCGGCTGCACGCGACCGGCGCCTCGGCGGTCCGCGTCCGGGTCGCCCCGGCCGACGGCGACGCCGTCCGCGTCCAGTTGACGGACGCGGCCGGTCAGCCGGTCCTCACCGTCGACCGGCTCGCCTTCGAGGACCTGCCGGAGGACCGGTTCGCCCCGGCCGACGGCGCGCACCAGCCGCTGCTCCACCTCCGCTGGACCCCGCTCACCGCCACCGCCCCCGGCGCCCCGCCGCGCTGGGCCGTCCTGGGCGCGCCGGGGACCGACCTGGACGCCGAGCGGTACGCGACCCTCGCCGACCTCGGCGACGCCGTCGCGGCGGGCACAGCGGTCGACGCCGTACTCGCCGAGCCGTACGCGGACCGCGCCGGGGACGGCATCGGTGCCGGGGACACCCCGGACGTCGTCGCGTCGACGCACCGCGCCGCCCTGGAGACCCTCGACCTGGTCCAGCGGTGGCTCGCCGACGAACGGCTCACCGACACCCGGCTGGTGCTGCTCACCCGGGGCGGCACCGCCGCCGCCCCCGGAGAACCCGCCGACCCCGCCGCCGCGGCGGTCTGGGGCCTGGTGCGCTCCGCCCAGGCGGAGGCACCCGGGCGGATCGTCCTCGTCGACACCGCCGCGGACGGCACACCGTCCGGCGCGCTCCTGGACGCGGTACTCGCCTCCGGTGAGCCGCAGGCCGCGCTGCGCGACGGCACGGTCCTGCTGCCCCGGCTGCACCGCGTCGAGCCGCACACCCCGGCCGACGCCCCCGCCATCGGCGCCCGGGGCACCGTCCTCGTCACCGGGGCGGGCGGCGCCCTGGCCGCCCAGGTCACCCGGCACCTGGTGACCGGACACGGGGCGCGCCGGCTGCTCCTGCTCGACCGGCGTGACGAGACATCCTGGTACGACCCGCAACTCGCGCAGGAACTCCGGGAGTCGGGCGCCGAGGTCACCGTGACCCAGTGCGACACGGCCGACCGGGACGCCCTCGCGGCCGTCCTCGCCGGCATCCCCGAGGAACACCCGCCGACGGCGGTCGTGCACCTCGCCGGGATCGTGCGCAACGCCCTGCTGCCCACCATGACCCCGGACGGGCTGACGGACGTGCTGCGGGCCGGCGCGGACACCGCCTGGCACCTGCACGAGCTGACCCGCGACCGGGACCTGACCGCGTTCGTGCTCTTCTCGTCCCACACCGGGGTCCTCGGCGGGCCAGGCCAGGCCAACTACGCGGCGGCCGGCGCCTTCCTCGACGGCCTCGCCCAGCACCGGGCGGCCCACGACCTGCCCGCCACCTCCGTGGCGTGGGGCCTGTGGGACCTCGACGGCGACATCAACGCGGACCTCGACGCCAAGGACCGCAACCGGTACCTGCGCGAGGGCCTGCGCCAGGTGACACCGCAGGAGGGCACGAGGCTCCTGGACGCCGCCCTGCGCACGGGCGCCCCCGCGCTGGTGGCGCTGCCCGTGGAGCCCGCCGTCATGCGGGCCAACGGCATGGTGCCCGCCGTCCTGACCACCCTCGCCGGAGTGGTCAACCGGCGCGGCGCCACGGCCGCCGGCGCCGCCGACGGCGGGATGGCCGCCCGGCTCGCCGGACTCGACGCCGAGGAACGCCGGGAGGCCGTCCTCACCCTCGTACGGGCCGAGGTGGCCGCCGTGCTCGGACACGCCGACCCCGGCGCCGTCGACGCCGAACGCGCCTTCCAGGAGATGGGCTTCGACTCCATGACCGCCGTCGAACTGCGCAACCGGCTCGGCGAACGGGTGGGTGTGCGGCTGCCGGCCACGCTGGCCTTCGACCACCCCTCGCCCGCCGCGCTCACCGCCCACCTCCTTCACCTCCTCGCCCCCGAGGGCGCGGACGGCCGGCCCCCGGCCCTCACCGCCCTGGACACCCTGGAGGCCGCGCTCGCCGACGGCCCGGCGGACGACCCGGGCCGTGAGGAACTCGTCGTACGCCTCCAGACGCTCGTGTCCCGCCTCACCGGCGGCACGGACCCGCAGGAGGACCTGACGAGCCGGATCGAGGCCGCCTCGGCCGAGGAGATCTTCGCGATGATCGACACCGAGCTCGACGGCATCGGCGACCCCACCCACTGAGAAGCGGGCCGGCCCGGGCGGACACGCACCGCCCGGGCCGGCCCCGAACCCGCAGCGCGCTTCCCCCCATCCGCCGGACGATCCAAGGAGATCCGAGGTTCGCATGTCCAACGAAGAGAAGCTGCTCGCCTACCTCAAGAAGGTGACCGGCGACCTCCAGAAGGCGCGCCGGCGCGTGACCGAGCTCGAGTCCGGCAGGGACGAGCCCATCGCGATCGTCGGCATGGCCTGCCGCTACCCGGGCGTCTCCTCCCCGGACGAGCTGTGGCAGCTCGTCATGGACGAGCGGGACACCATCACCGACTTCCCCGCCGACCGCGGCTGGGACCTCGACAACCTCTACGACCCCGACCCCGCCAAGCCCGGCCGGACCTACGTCAGGCAGGCGGGCTTCGTCGACGACGCCACCCGCTTCGACGCCGCCTTCTTCGGCATCTCCCCCCGCGAGGCCCTGGCGATGGACCCGCAGCAGCGGCTCCTGCTGGAGACCGCCTGGGAGGCCCTGGAGGACGCCGGCATCGACCCGGCCGGCCTGAAGGGCTCCAAGACCGGCGTCTTCACCGGCCTCGTCGAACAGAGCTACCTCGGCCTCGACACCCCCGGCGAGTTCGACGGCTACCTGATGACCAGCAAGCTCAGCAGCATGGGATCGGGACGCATCGCGTACACCCTCGGTCTCGAAGGGCCCGCGGTCTCCATCGACACCGCCTGCTCGTCCTCGCTCGTCGCCCTGCACCTGGCCGTCCAGTCGCTGCGCTCGGGGGAGTCCACCCTGGCCCTCGCCGGAGCCTCCTACGTGGCCGCGACCCCCGGCGGGCACATCGACTTCTCCCAGCAGCGCGGACTGGCCCAGGACGGCCGGTGCAAGCCGTTCGCCGCCTCCGCGGACGGCATCGGCTGGTCCGAGGGGGTCGGCCTGCTCGTCGTCGAGCGGCTGTCCGACGCCCGGCGCAACGGCCACGACGTCCTCGCCGTGGTACGGGGCATCGCCGTCAACCAGGACGGTGCGAGCAACGGCCTCACCGCGCCCAACGGCCCCTCCCAGGAGCGGGTCATCCGCCAGGCCCTGCGCAACGCCCGGCTGACCGCCACCGAGGTCGACGCCGTCGAGGCGCACGGCACCGGCACCACGCTCGGCGACCCCATCGAGGCCCAGGCGCTGCTCACCACCTACGGGCAGGAACACACCGACGAACAGCCCCTGTACCTGGGATCGTTGAAGTCCAACATCGGACACGCCCAGGCCGCCGCCGGCGTCGGCGGCATCATCAAGACCGTCCAGGCCCTGCGGCACGGCGTCCTGCCGAGGTCGCTCCACGCCGAGAACCCCACCCCGGTCGTCGACTGGTCGGCCGGCGCCGTACACCTGCTCACCGAGGCACGGCCCTGGCCCGAGACCGGACGCCCGCGCCGCGCCGGTGTCTCCGCCTTCGGCGCCAGCGGCACCAACGCCCACGTCATCCTGGAGCAGGCGCCGCCCCCCGAGCCCGCCGAACCGGCCGGCGAGGACACCGACGCCACGCCCGCCACCCCCACCCCGGCCGTCCCCTGGATCCTGTCGGCGAAGTCCCCCGAGGCGCTGCGCGCCCAGGCCGGACGGCTCCTCGCGCACACCGAACGGCACCCCGGGACCGGCGCACTGGACATCGCGTACTCCCTGGCCACCACCCGCTCGGTGTTCTCCCACCGGGCCGCCGTCATCGGGGCGGACCCCGACGAACTGCGCGAGGGACTGCGCGCGCTGCGCGACGGCGAGGCATCACCGCACGTCGTGCAGAACACCGCCGCCGACGGCGGCAGGACCGTCTTCGTCTTCCCCGGGCAGGGCGGCCAGTGGGACGGCATGGCCGTCGAACTCCTCGACTCCTCCGAGGTGTTCGCCGCGACGATCCGCGCCTGCGAGCAGGCCCTCGCCCCGTACGTCGACTGGTCGCTGGAGGACGTCCTGCGCCAGGCCGACGGCGCGCCCTCCCTCGACCGCGTCGACGTCCTGCAGCCCGCCTCCTTCGCCGTGGCCGTCTCCCTGGCCGCGCTGTGGCGCTCCTACGGTGTGGAGCCGGACACCGTCGTCGGCTCCTCGCAGGGCGAGGTCGCCGCCGCCTACGTCGCCGGGGCGCTCACCCTGGAGGACGCGGCCCGCGTGGCCGCCCTGCGCAGCCAGGTGGCGCACGTGCTGCACGGCCGCGGCACCATCGCCTCCGTGGCCCTCTCCCGCGACCAGCTCGCCGCCCGCCTCGCAGCGGAGGGCTGGGGCGAGCGCCTGTCCATAGCCGTCGTCAACGGGCCCCGCTCGACCGTGGTGTCCGGCGACGGCGAAGCCCTCGAGGCGTTCGTCGCCCGGTGCAAGGAGGACGGCATCCGGGCCAAGAGCTTCTCCGCCGCCTTCGCCTCCCACTCGGCCCAGGTGGAGGAGATCCGCGACCGCCTCCTCGAAGCCCTGGCGCCCATCCGCCCCCGCAAGGGCACCGTGCAGTTCTACTCCACGGTGACCGCCGGCCCGCTCGACACCGCCACCCTGGACGCCGAGTACTGGTACCAGAACCTGCGCCGGCCGGTGGAGTTCGAGGCCACCGCCCGCGCCCTCGTCGACAGCGGCCACAACTCCTTCGTCGAGGTCGGCCCGCACCCGGTGCTCGGCCCGGTCCTGGAGGAGAGCCACGAGCGGGCCGTCGTGGTCGGCACGCTCCGCCGCGACGACGGCGGCCTGGACCGCTTCCTGACCTCCCTCGGCACGCTCCACACCCGCGGCGGCCACGTCGACTGGCAGAAGGTCTTCACCGGCCACCAGGTCCGCACGGTCCGGCTGCCCACGTACGCCTTCCAGCGCGAGCGCTACTGGTACGCCGCGACCGGCGTCGACGTTACCCGGCTCGGCCTCGCCCCCGCGGAGCACCCGCTGCTCGGCGCGGCCGTCACCGTCGCCGGAGCCGGGCAGACCCTGTTCACCAGCCGCCTGGCCGCCCACACCCACTCCTGGCTCACCGACAGCCGCGTCCACGGGGCCGCCGTGCTGCCCCCGTCGGCCCTCGCCGAACTGGCGGTGCGCGCCGGCGACGAGGTCGGCCTGACCGCCGTCGATGAACTGACCGTCCACGAGCCCCTGGTCCTCGCCACCGGCGACGGCACCCAGATCCAGGTCGTCGTGGACGCCGCCGACCCCGGCGACACCACGGCCGCGCGCCCCTTCGCCGTGCACGCCCGCCCGGACAGCGGGGACGTGCCCTGGACCCGGGTCGCCACCGGCCGGCTCAGCCTGCGCGCCCCGGCCGCCACCGCCGACCTCTCCCAGTGGCCGCCCGCCGGCGCCACGCCCGTCGACCCGGCGGACGTCCGGGACCGCCTCACGGCGGACGGCATCGCCACCGGCCCCGCCTTCCAGGGCCTGACCGGCCTGTGGCGCGACGGCGACACCCTCCTCGCCGAGGTCCGCATCCCCGACCAACTGCGCGCCCAGGCGGCGGAGTTCGCCCTGCACCCGGCGCTCCTCGAGGCGGCCCTGCACACGCTGCCGCTCGCCCTCGGCACCCCCGCGGGCACCGGCGCCCGGCTCGCCACGCACTGGAGCGGCTACCAGCTCTACGCGGGCGGCGCGACCTCGCTGCGCGTCCGGTTCACCCCGGACGGCGACACCGTGCGCGCCGACCTCGCCGACCAGACGGGACGGCCGATCGCCACGATCGACTCGCTGACCGCGAGCACCGTCAGCGCCGCCGCCGTCGGCGCCGGGGACGCCCGCAGCCACGACTCGCTGCTCCGCGTGGAGTGGCGGCCCCTCGGCCTCACCACGCCCGAGCGCCCCGCCGCCCTGGCCCAGCTGGGCACCGACCTGTTCGACGCCGTCCAGCTCGCCGACGTGGCCGCGGCGGCCAAGGCCGTGGACGCGGGCGCCGTCCTCGACGCCGTCCTGACCTGGCACACCCCGGCCCGCGACGGCCAGGGCATCGCCTCCGTCTACGCGGCCGCCCACCACGCCCTCGGCATCGTCCAGGAGTGGCTGGACGACAACCGCCTGGAGGACGTCCCGCTCGTCTGCGTCACGCGCGGCGCCGTGGCGGTCGGCACCGAGGACGTCACGGACCTCGGCGCGGCCGCCGTCTGGGGCCTGCTGCGGACCGCCCAGTCGGAGTCGCCGGGCCGGTTCGTGCTCGTCGACCTCGACGACGACCCGGCCTCCCTCGCCGCCCTGCCCGCCCTGGTGCGCTCCGGACAGGCCCAGGCCGCCCTCCGGGAGGGCCGGGCCCTCGTCCCCCGCGTCGCACGGGTCGGCGCCCCGGCGCCCGGCACCACCCCCGGCGGCACCTGGAACCCCGACGGCACCGTCCTCGTCACCGGCGGCACCGGAACCCTGGGCGCCCTGTTCGCCCACCACCTGGTCACCGCCCACGGAGTGCGCCACCTGCTGCTCACCAGCCGCAGCGGCCCCGCCGCACCCGGCGCCGGCGAACTGCGGGACTCCCTCACCGCCCTGGGCGCCGAGGTGACCATCGCCGCCTGCGACACCGCCGACCGCGCCGCCCTGGAGGCACTGCTCGCCGGCCTGCCCGCCGACCGGCCGCTGACCGGCGTGATCCACGCCGCCGGTGTGCTCGACGACGGTCTCATCACCGCGCAGACCCCGGAGCGGCTCGACGCGGTCCTGCGGCCCAAGGTCGACGCCGCCTGGCACCTGCACGAACTCACCCGCGACCTGGACCTGTCCGCGTTCGTCCTCTTCTCGTCGCTCGCCGGCGTCATCGGCGGCGCCGGCCAGTCCACCTACGCCGCCGCCAACTCCTTCCTGGACGCCCTGGCCCAGCACCGCGGCGCGCACGGCCTGCCCGCCACCTCCGTCGCCTGGGGCCTGTGGGAACAGCTCAGCGCGATGGCCGCCAACCTCGACGCCGCCGACGTCGAACGCATCGTCCGGGCCGGCTTCCGGCTCGTCGCCTCCGACGCGGGACCCGGCATCCTCGACACGGCCATGGCCCTGGGCGACCCCGCCCTGGTCGGCGTGCCCGTCGACGTGGAGGCGCTGCGCGAGCAGCGGACCTCGGTACCGCTGGTCTTCCAGTCCCTGGCGCGCACCCCGGTGCGCCGCACGGTCACCGAGTCGGCGCTGGGCACCGACAGCCTGGCCGCCCTGCTGGAGGGCAAGGAGGAGACCGAACAGCTCGGCATCGTCCTCGACCTGGTCCGTGCCGAGGTCGCCGCCGTCCTCGGCCACTTCGACCCCTCCGGCATCCGGCCCGACCAGCCCTTCCCCGAACTCGGCTTCGACTCCCTGACCTCCGTCGAACTGCGCAACCGGCTCGGTGCGGCGGCCGGCACCCGGCTCCCCGCCAGCCTCGTCTTCGACCACCCCTCGCCCGCCGCCCTCGCCGCCTACCTGCACGCCGAGTTCGCCGGCGGGGAGCAGGGCGGGGCCGAGCCGCGCGTGGACTTCGCCGCCGAGATCCGGCTCGCCGACGACATCCGCCCGGCCGACGAGGTCCACCCGGTGGCGGAGGACCCCGAGGACGCGCTGCTCACCGGCGTCACGGGCTTCCTCGGCGCGTTCGTGCTGCGCGACCTGATGCGCACCACACGGGCCCGCGTCCACGTCCTGGTGCGCGCCGCCGACCGGGACCAGGCCCTGGAGCGGGTGCGGGCCAACCTGGAGTGGTACCGCCTCTGGGACGACATCGACCCCGCACGCCTGCGGATCGTCGTCGGTGACCTCGCCGAGCCCCGGCTCGGTCTGACCGAGGAGGAGTTCGACGACCTCGCCCACACCGTCGACGTGGTCTACCACCCCGGCGCCTCGGTCAACTGGATCCACCCCTACGCGACGGTCAGGGCCGCCAACGTCGGCGGCACCGAGGAACTCCTGAGGCTCGCCGCCCGGCACCGCACCGTCCCGCTGCACTACGTGTCGACCACCGGTGTCTTCGCGGGCCCGGTGACCCGGGGCGTGCCGCTGGAGGTGACCGACCCGGCCGGGCCCGGCGAGGTGCTGCCCAACGGCTACACCCAGAGCAAGTGGGTCACCGAGCAGATCATCGGCATCGCCCGCGAACGCGGCCTGCCCGTGAACGTCTACCGCGTCGACCAGATCGCCGGCGACCAGGTCAACGGCGCCTGCCAGACCCGCGACTTCGTGTGGCTGACCATCAAGGGCATGCTCCAGGCGGGCGCGGCCCCGGCCGAACTCCCGGGTGTGTTCCGGCTGATGCCGGTCGACTACGCGAGCGCCGCCCTGGTCGCCGTCTCCCGGAGCCGGGACGCCGCGGGCGGCACCTACCACCTCTGCAACGAGAGCCACGTGACGTTCGCCGAGGTGGTCGCGTACCTGCGGGAGTACGGCTACCCGCTGGACGAACTCGACCGCGCGACCTGGTTCGAACTGGTGCGGGCCGACCCGGAGAACTCCGCCGCACCGCTGCTCGACGCGGTGGAACTGCTCGTCGCGGACAGCGAGTCCTTCTACCCGGCCATCGCCACCACCGGGACCGTCACCGCGCTCGACGGCACCGGCATCGCCTGCCCGCCGGTCACCCGTGAACTGTTCCGGAAGTACGTCGAGTTCTTCGCGGACACCGGGTACTTCCCCGCCCCGCGGGAGAGCGGCGCCGGAGCGGGTGCCGCCCGGTGAGACGACGCCGCGGCCGGGACGCGGCAACCGCGTCCCGGCCGCGGCGGCGGCCCTGTCTCTCAGATGTCCTTGCCGTAGGGGTTGTCGATGACGTACAGCCAGTCGTCACCCCGCCGGCGCAGCACGTCGAGCGCGGTGCCCGAGTGACGCTCGGGGCCGCCCTCGGCCGTGTCCACCTCGATCGACCAGTCCACGACGAGCAGCGCGGTGTCGGACGTCACGTACGACTCCAGCACCCGCGCCGTCATGACGGGCCCCAGCGCCAGCACCTCGGCCCGTCCCTTCGTCCGTGCGGGCCCGGAAAGGACACTTCCGTCCTCCTGGACGGAGATGGCGTCAGCGGCGAAAAGTCGGTCGAGAGTGGCGACATCGCCACTGTTGAAGGAACGGACGGCGAGTTCCGCCCGTGCCAGTACCTGCTGGGTCGGTTCCTCGTCGATGGCCGTCATGGCGTCATCACTCCTCGGTTGTTTGGGCCGGTGGGAATAGCGCGCGAAAAGGCCCGGCGGGCCCCGCGCGTCGCGGGCGTCGAGCCTGCCATCTCCCGGTCATCGCCAGGCAACAGCCCGCCTCCCCACAGCGGTTACTCCGTGGTGAGAGACCGCGGTGGGCGGCCCCCTACGCTTTTCCCATGATTCTTCGGAGGGTTTCGGAATGAGTCCTGTGTCAGTGAACGAAGTCGTCGACCGAATCCCGGTGGAACCGGCGTCGATGCGGTCGGCAATGGCGCGCTTCGCGACCGGAGTCATCGTGTTGAGCGTGGGTGGCGAGCACATTCACGGAATGACCGCCAACGCGTTCAGTTCGGTTTCGCTGCAGCCGCCGAAAATCCTGTGCTGCGTGGCCCACAGCGCCGTTATGCACAAGGCGATCACCGCGGCACACGGGTTCGGCGTCTCGATCCTGGGAGCCGCGCAGGAGCCCGTCGCCCGCCACTTCGCCGACAAGGCCAGGCCGCTGGGCCCCGAGCAGTTCCGCGACTTCGGTTTCGATCCCGGAACCCACACCGGGGCGCCGCTCCTGCACGGCGCGGTCGGCTGGCTGGAGTGCGAACTGTCCGAGGCGTACGACTCGGGCGACCACTCGATCTTCATCGGTGACGTGGTCCACGCCGCCACGGCGCAGGACTCGTCCGGGCTGCTCTTCTTCAACGGCGGTTTCCGGCAGCTGGGAACCGCCCCCGAGTGAAACAGGGGGGACCATGTCCGCAGGAACGAGCACGCAGAAGCCGGCCTGGCCCCAGGAGCCCCTCGTCGGACCCTGGTTCGTCGAGGCGCTGAACGAGGGCCTGGCCCGGTCGGTCACGCGGCTCACCCGGCCCGCGCCCGCCCCACGGCACGGCGCCCCGGAACCGCACGGCACCCTCACCGGACCCGAGGCCGTCCACGGCCTCCCCGATCCGCGCGGCCTCTCCTACACCGGTCGGCACACCTTCGCCGACCCCTTCACCGCCAAGGTGATGGCCGCGTACACGGAGGCGCTCGACTCCGTGCTCGGCCGCGCCGAGCGCGCGGACCCCCGGCTCGGGCGGGCGCTGCTGCGTCACGGGGCCCACACGCTCGCGGAGGCGTCCGGCCTGGTGTGCCGGACGCCGGACGGCGTCGAGTGTCCCGCGGAACGGCCGCTGGAACCGGAACGGGCGGCGGAGATGGGGACGCTGCTCATGGAGTGCGCCGCGCTCGTGGCGCTCGGCGACGGATCACCGCACACGGGCTCCCGGGCCGCCGACCTCATCAGGCACCTGGGCACCTCGGTGCGCCGGACCCCCGGACCCGCCCGGACCCGCCGTGCCGCATCACGATCACGGACTTCAACAAAAGTTCACAGTCGGAACATTGGATCCTGACAGGATCTCCCCATGGACAAAAGTCTGCTGAACGGAAAAGTCGTGCTCGTCACCGGGGCGAGCAGTGGTATCGGAGCGGCGGCGGCCAGAGTGTTCGCCCAGGAGGGCGCGGCGGTCTTACTGGTCGCCCGCCGGCAGGAACGGCTGGCCGCGCTCGCCGAGGAGCTGCGCGGCCAGGGGGCCCGGGCGGAGTACGTGGTCGCCGACGTCACCTCGCCCGAGGACGCCGCCATGGCGGTGAAATCGGCCGTCGGCACGTTCGGACGGCTCGACGGGGCGTTCAACAACGCCGGCGTCGGAGGGGACCGCACCCCCCTGCACGAGATGGACGACGAGACCTACGACACCATCATGGACACCAACGTGCGCGGTGTCTTCAACTGCCTGCGCGCGGAGATCCCCGCGATGCTGGAGCACGGCGGCGCGATCGTCAACAACAGCAGTGTCGGCGGGCTCGTCGCCATCCCCACGGCGGCGCCGTACATCGCCTCCAAGCATGCCGTGGTGGGCCTCACCCGGGCCGCCGCCGACGAGTACGCCCAGCAGGGCATCAGGGTCAACGCGGTGGCGCCCGGCACCACCCGCAGCGAGATCACCGCGGACTGGTTCGCCCGCAACCCCGGGCTGGAGGACATGGTCAACTCCATGACCCCCCAGGGCCGTACGGCGGAACCGGAGGAGGTGGCCGCGGCCGCGGCCTGGCTGCTCAGCGACCGCTGCCCCTTCCTGACCGGCACGGTCCTGCCGGTGGACGGCGGCTTCGTCAACCAGTGAGCACGGTGCGGCGCGGGGGCGGATTACTCCGCCGTTACTGCCGTCCCACGCCGCCCGGATAGATTCGCAAGCCACGCAGAGGCGTGTGGGGCGCCCCGTTCGGTACGGGTCCTTCGCCGGGCCGGGCCGAACCGCCGGAACGGTGGCGCCGTTCCGGCGCGGGCCCCTTCTCCCCCCGACCACGAGAGGGCAGAACACCCATGTCGAAGCAGTCGCTCACCCTGATCGGACTCGGCCCGATGGGCAGCGCGATGGCCGACGCGTACCTCGCCAAGGGCTACGAGGTGACCGTGTGGAACCGGACGGCGAGCAAGGCCGAGCCCCTCGTGGCCAAGGGAGCCGTCCTCGCGCCCACGGTCGCCGACGCCCTCGCCGCGAACACGCTCGTCCTGCTCAGCCTGACGGACCACCAGGCGATGTACGCCATCCTCGGCCGGGCCACCGAGGCACTGGAGGGCAGGACCGTCGTCAACCTCAGCTCCGACACCCCGGCCAAGTCCCGCGAGGCGGCCGAGTGGGTGAACGGGCACGGCGCGGCGTACCTGACGGGCGGGGTGACGGTGCCGCCCCACCGCATCGCCGGCCCGGGGGCGCTCACCTTCTACAGCGGTCCCCACGCGCTCTTCGAGGAGCACCGCGCCACGCTCGAGGTGATCTCCGCCGCCGACCACCGGGGGGAGGACCAGGGGCTGGCCGCCCTGTACTACCAGCTCCAGCTGGACATCTTCTGGACGTCCCTGTCCTCCTGGCTGCACGCCGTCGCTGTGGCGAAGGCCAACGGCATCTCCGCCTCCGACCTCCTGCCCTACGCCTCCGGCACCCTCGCCTCGATGCCGGACTTCCTCGGCTTCTACACCCCCCGGCTGGACGAGGGGAACTTCGCGGGCGACGTGGAGCGGCTCTCCATGGGGCTGGCGAGCATCGAGCACGTCGTGGAGACCGGACTCGACAGCGGTGTCGACTCCTCGCTGCCGACCGCCGTGATGGACCTCCTGCGCCGGGGCTTCGACGCCGGCCGGGCCGAGGACAGCGCCACCAGCATCGTCGAACTCCTCGGGCGGCCCTCCGCGTAGGCGGCCCCGCTCGTCCCCGCCCGGCCGCCGCCCCTCGCACCACGGGGCGGCGGCCGGGCCGCTTCACGCCCCTCGACCGCACCTCCGGGGCGCGCACATTCCCGGGGAACCGGACGCCCACGCACCGGCGTACGACCGGGATTACCGGAGCATGACACACAGCGGATACGTTCCTGCGGGCCATGAAAGTTCACGACCGGCGCCGCACCACGGGAACAGAAACCGACATGGGAAGGTGAACGGGATGACTGCTGCCGATGTGCACCAACTGGCGGTACTCGAAGCGGTACGGAGCATCGCCCCCAGAATCAGGGAGAACGCCGCGCACGCCGAGAAGGCGGGCTGGATACCGGACGAGAGCGTGGAACTGCTGGAGAAGGCCGGGGTCTTCGGCATCGCCGTGCCCGAGAGGTTCGGCGGCACGGACCTTCCGGCCACCCAGCAGTTAGCGGTCCTGGAGGAGATCGCCAGGGCCTGCGGCTCCACCGGCTGGGTCACCTCCGTCTGGGTGACCACGGCATGGATGGCGAGCCTCTACCCCGACAAGGCACAGGAGGAGGTCTTCGCGGGCGGCCGGGTGCGCGTCTCCGGCGGCTTCACGCCCTCCGGCACACTGGTGCCGGCCGAGGGCGGTTACCTCCTCACCGGCCAGTGGCGGTTCAACAGCGGCGTCCGCGCCGCCGACTGGAACGTCTGCTCCGCGCTCATCGAGCACGAGGACGGCCGGGTCGAGGACCTCTACCCGCTGGTCCCGACCTCGGACCTGGTCATCGGGGAGGACTGGGACGTCTTCGGCGCGGCCGGCACCGGCAGCGTCACCTCGACCGCCGACGGCGTCTTCGTCCCCGCGCACCGCGTGGTCGGCGCCGAGGCGTACGAGGCGGCCACCCGCGACCGGTGGAACGCGGATCTCAAGGGCCGCAACTACCACCTGCTCAGCCACGTGCTGACCCAGTGCACCGCCGTCTACACCGGCCTCGCCAGGGCCGCCCTCGACGTCTTCGTGGAGAAGCTCCCGGGCAAGGGCATCGCGTACTCGAACTGGACCGAGCAGATCAAGCACCCGCACATCCACCACCAGGTGGCCGTGGCCGCCAACAAGATCGCGGCGGCGGAGGCCCTGCAGCGCACCCTGGTGGACCTGGTGCAGGAACGCGCCGATGAGGGCCGCCGGCTGACGGTGGGGGAGAAGGCGACGATCCGCGGGCAGATCGCCTTCATCGTGCAGACGGCGAAGGAGGCCGTCGACGTCCTCTACACCCTCAGCCCGGCCTCCGTCATCGTGCGCAGCGGAGACCTGCAGCGCATCCAGCGCGACCTCCTGGCACTGTCGGTGCACGGGCTGTTCGCCCCGCTCGCCTCCCTCGAGGTCCAGGGGCGCCTGCTGCTCGGCCTGGAACCCGACAACGACTACCTCTGATCCGGCGGGCCGGTCCCGCGCCCCACGCACGGCGCCCCGCTCCCGTACGCACACGACGTGTCGTACGGGAGCGGGGCGTCCGGGTTGTCGGGAAGGGTCCGGGCGGGCGGGGTTGCGGTTACGACGGCTGCTTGTCCCACACGCCCGTGGCCGCCGTCTCGCGCACGTAGGCGGCGAAGTCGCGCGGCGCCCGCCCCAGGATGCGCTCCACGGCGTCCGTGAGGTACCCGTTGGCGCCGCTGTGCACCTGGGCGAAGAGGCTCGACTCCATCCGGGCGAACTCCTCGGTGTCCATGTACATGTACGGCTCGGGCACACCCGCGGCCCGCATCTCGGCGGCGAACTCCTCGGCGGACTGCGGGGTGAAGCGGAAGTCGTGCCCGGTGCCGGCGGCGATCTCCGCCACGGCGTCGCCGAAGGTCAGCAGCCGGGGCCCGGTCAGCTCGTAGAGGCGGCCGGTGTGGCCGTCCTCGGTGAGCACCCGCGCGGCCGCCTCGGCCACGTCCTGCGCGTCGACGAACGCCTCCCGGCCGTCCCCGGTGGGCAGACGGACCTCGCCGGCCACCAGCGGGTGCACCAGCAGCGCCTCACTGAAGTTCTGGAAGAACCAGGCGGGACGCAGGATGGTCCACGGAGCGCCGGAGGAGCGCACCGCCACCTCGGCCGGGTAGGCCTCGGGCCACCCGCGCGCCGACTGCAGGACCACCCGCTCCACGCCGAGGGAGCGGGCCAGCTCGCCCAGCGAGCGCAGCCGTACGGCGGCCTCCGGGCTGAACAGGTTCTGGAGGTAGACCACGTACACGGCGCGGGCGCCCTCCAGGGCGGGGGCCCAGGTGGCGGTGTCGTGCCAGTCGAAGTGCTGCTCGGAGGAGCGGGACGCCACCCGCACCGGGTGGCCACCGTCGCGCAGGGCCGGTACCAGGCGCCGGCCGACCTTGCCCAGACCACCGAGGACGACGATGGGTCTCTCCGTCAGGTTCTCAGTCATGCGGCTCACTCCACCGGTTCCGCGGGCCCCGGGCAAGGGGGGTCCACGCCCCGCCGCGCACCCGATGACCAGCCGGTTTCCCAGCTGGGCGGGCGATGGCGGGGCAGTGGTCGGGCGGTGGCCACCGGCGCGTCGCGGCCCGGTCCCTCAGTCCGTCGGTGCGGGCCGGCGGACGCCCTCGACCGTGGCGGTGTAGCTGTCGCCGGCGTGCCCCAGGGCGCGTGCGCGGTGCTCGACGGAGGACACGGCACGCAGCACGCTCGTGTCGAGCCCCCGCAGCCGCGCCGCCTCGATGATGTCGTCGACGGTGGAGCAGCGCATCGTGAGCAGTTCGCCGCCGCCCGGATAGGCCCCCTCGTCGATCTCACGGGCCGTGTCGGGAGCGAGCATCTCCACCGTGTCCAGCATGACCTTGAGGTAAGGGGCGAAGTCCCGCACCTTCACGCCGTCCGCCCCGGCCAGGGCGAAGCTGTGCATCATCCCCGACATGCTCGTCCAGAAGAAGTCGAGCAGCGACATGTCGTACAGGGCGGCGAAGCCGGGGTCCTCGCCGACGTGCACCACCCGGCCGCCCAGGGCCCGGAAGGTTTCGCGGTGCCGGTCGTAGGCGTCCCGGGAACCGCTGAGGAAGACCAGTGAGTCCGGGGTGGCGATGAAGGTCGGCCCGATCATGATGGCGCCGTCGAGGTAGTCGACGCCCTGCTTCGCCGCCCGGGCGGCCGCCGTCCTGGACCGCTCCGCCGTACTGGTGGAGACGTTGAGCAGCACGCGGCCCGCGAAGTCGGCCGGGTCGACCGTGTCGAGCACCGCCTGCGCGGCGTCGTAGTCGGCCACGCTGACGACGACCAGGTCGCCCCGGCGCACCGCCTCGGCGGCGGTGTCCGCCTCGCGCGCGCCGGCGGCGAGCAGGTCGTCCGCCTTGCCCCGGGAGCGGTTCCAGACGGTGGTGGGATGACCCGCCCGTAAGAAGGCGCCGGCCAGGGCACGGCCCATGGGCCCCAGGCCGAGCACGGTGACCGGGAGTTTCCGGATGTCCGTTTCATTCGTCATGCCAGGCAGCATCCGTGCTTCCGTCCGTCCTCACAAGAGCCCTCGGTCAAAGGGCGCTCAAAGCGCTCTCAAATCGGCATGTCGGAGCAGAGTGAATGGGCGGGAACAGGGTGCTCGGGGTATCTCCGATTACCGCGGGGTGAGTGTGCCGGGGAAATGATTTCGGCCTCCGGGAACGGGTCCTGGAGGCCGAAAAGGTGTTACCGACGGGCAGCGGGGTCAGTGACCCCGCGCCGTCACTTCTTGTCCTGCTTGAGCAGCTCGATCACGCCGGAGAAGTCGTCGTTCGGGAAGCCGTCGGCGACCCGGCGGTCCATCAGCGACTGGATCGGGTCCAGCAGCTCGGAGCTCACACCCTGGCTCCGGCTGGCCTCGACGATGTTGCGGAAGCCCACCTGCTGCATGCTCAGCGCCGCCGAGATGCCGATGTGGTACTCGTCGTTGTCGATCTGCCGCGCCAGGTTCGCCACCACGCCGGCGATCGAGGTCACGTAGGGGATCAGCAGGTCGGTGGAGAACTGCTGGGCGTTGACCCCCTCGGAGCGGACCATGGCGATGGCCTGGATGGCACCGCCGAGCATGCCGTACATGCCGGCCAGCAGGGACAGGTCGAGCAGCGAGGCCAGACCCGGGTCCGTACCCGCGAAGCGGGGGTCGCCCATGGCGCCGAGGACGGCCTTGTCGCGCTCGAAGGACTCCTTGCCGGAGCCGCTGTAGAGCACGTAGGCGTGGTCGGTGCCGATGATCTGCGGAACGGCCATGATGCCGCCGTCGATGTAGTCGTAACCGAGGTCGGCCGCCCACTTCGCGGTCTCCCGGGCCTGCTCCGGGGTGCCGTTGGTGAGGTTGTAGACCGTGCGGCCCTTCAGGGCGTCGCCCAGCGGGTCCAGGACCTCGTGGACGGAGGCGTAGTCGAGCAGACAGACGATGACCACGGGGCTCGCCTGAGCGGCCTCGGCGGCCGTGGCGGCACGCTGGGCCCCCTGCTCCACCAGCGGGTCGGCCTTGGACGCCGTACGGTTCCAGACGGTCGTCGAGTGACCGGCCTTCAGAAACGCGCCGGCGAGCGCCGCCCCCATCTCTCCCAGACCGATGACAGTAACTGCGGTGTTGCCCGCCATTTCGTAGTTCCCTCTCACTTGAAATCAATCGGGTGCCGGGGATGAGTGTTACCGGTGCGCCAGCGGAAATCAAGTGCGTACGGTGACGCGGCACTTGACTTTGTCGGGAAGCCAATTGGTTCCCGGGAAAATGACAAACTATGGATTTCTTGCTCTTCGTGCGGCCCGTTCGATGTTATGGGCGCGTGACGCGATCACGAACGGGAATGGAACGGCGTGGTGCGCGGCCGGCCGCCGGGGCACCGCGGCCCCTCCCGCCGCCGGGCGGGAGGGGCTGCGGACCGGCGAACCGGGATCAGACGCCGAGGATGCTCGCCATCTGGCCCGCGGCGGTGTTGCCGCTCTCGATGCCGCCGTCCATGTACCCGTTCCACCCGTTGGCGATGTCACTGGTGGCGAACGTGAGCCGGCCCACGGGCTGCTGGACCGCCCGCAGGGGGCCGGTCAGGACGCCGGGAGCGCGCACCGCCCAGCCGCCCTTGGAGTACGGGTCCTGGCCCCAGTGCTGCGTGGAGACCGCGACCACCTCGATCCCCGGAATGATCTTCCGCAGCTCGGTCTGCACCGTCGACCGGTTGCTCGCGTCGAACGACGAGGCGTTGCTGAAGCCGATCACGATGTTGCCGTCGGAGCGCTCCTTGAACGGGAACACCGCGGTGATCTTCGAGGAGGAGGCGGCCGGCGACTCCGCGGAGAACCGGCCCAGGTTGCTGCCCCTGACGTGCATCATGAACTTCTGCGCCGTGCGCACGCCGAGGCCCTGGGTGGACAGGCTGGTGAACTCGGTGGGCAGGCCGGGGGCGAACTGGATGCTGTTCCACACGTTCACCGGAACGGCGACCACCACGCCGCGGGCGGTGTAGGTCGTGCCCTTGGCCGTCACCGAGACCTGCGAGCCGCTGACCGAGACGGTGGTCACCGGGCTGCTGAGCTTCACCGTGGCCTTGGACTCGTTGAGGATGGCCTGGACGAGCGCGGTCGAACCCACCGTGGGGCGGTAGGTGTTGATGCTCCCGTAGCCCTCGTAGCTGTGGCCGCACAGGGCCCACCAGTGCGCCAGCTCCGTCAGGCCCATGGTCGACGCCGAGCCCGTCAGGTACGAGGTGGCCGGGTCGGCCAGCAGTTCCTCCTCGGCGCTGAACCGCATCTGGTTGAGCCGGTCCCGCATGGAGAGCTTGTCCAGGTCGCGGATCAGGTCCTCGCGGGTGAACGGCTTGTAGGGGTCCGGGAACCAGTCCCTCGACCCCTCGAACAGGGGCGTGACGACCTGCGCCTGGCGCGTGAACAGGTCCATGGAGTCGAAGGCCTGCCAGCCACCGGTCGTGGTGGTGGGGAAGTAGCTGCGGGTGGGCGGGGCGTCGGCGGTCAGCGCCATCCCGTGCTTCTGGACCTCCTGCCACACGAGCGGCTGCTTCTCGTCGACCCAGGTGCCGCCCATCTCGACCTGCTCACCGGCGAAGGTGGAGGTCCACACCCGGCCGCCGATGCGGTTGCGGGCCTCCAGCACCAGGACGCTCAGGCCCTTGGCGGTGAGTTTGCGGGCGGCGCTGGCCCCGGCGAAGCCGGCGCCTATGACGATGACGTCGTAGGTGTTGCGGGGCAGGGCCCGCGCCGTGCCCGACGTGGCCGCGGCGACCGAGGCGGTCAGCGCGGTCGTACCGGCCGCCTTCAGCAGGAACCGGCGCGAGAGCCGGCGCGAGATGCCGGCGGGCGGGTCCTCGGCCTGACGCGGCTGGGACGATGCGTTCTCGATGGTCATAGTCTTCCTCGAAGTGGCTGTCCTGAACCGACTGCTTGCGCGGGCCGGTGTGGGCCGGCACCCGCGACGGCAGCGGTGCTGCGACGTCCCCCGTGAGACGCCGCGGGATCAGGCAGCCGCATTCCGGAAGACGGTCCTGACGACCTCAGCCCGGATGTCGGGCAACAGAGCGCGCGTGCGGTGCGCTGGACAGGATCACTGTCCGTGAACTCTGTTGCCCGTGCTTCCCCCCTTGGGAACCGACGCACCCTCGTAGCTGCTCGAGTCACGATGGCCGGCGATGGCGGTACCACCGGCGTGCGCCGCCTGATGCCCACAACTGAGGTTAGTCCAGAAGGAATTCGGACAATCCATTCCCCGGTAACGGGGAGGGAACCGGGCCGGGCGCCCGGAGCGGGAGTGCGCGGCCGGACCGCCGCGCACCGGTTCCGCGTGTGTTCAGCGGTCGTACGTGTAGAAGCCGCGTCCCGTCTTCCGCCCCAGCAGACCGCCCTCGACCATGCGGATCAGCAGGGAGGGCGGGGCGTACAGCGGCTCCTTGTACTCCTCGTACAGTGACCCGGCGATGGACGCGACCACGTCGAGGCCGATGAGGTCGCACAGCTGCAGCGGCCCCAGGGGGTGCGAGCAGCCCAGGCGCATGCCGCGGTCGATGACCTCCGCCGTGGCGAATCCCGACTCCGCCATGCGGATCGCCGAGACCAGATACGGGAACAGCAGCGCGTTGACCACGAATCCGGCCCGGTCCGCGGTGCGGATCACCTCCTTGCCGAGCACGTCGGAGACGAACCGCTCGGCCCGGTCCGCCACCTGCTCCTCGGTGAGCAGGGAGCTGGTGAGCTCGACCAGCGGGAGCATGGGCACCGGGCTGAAGAAGTGGACCCCGACCACCCGGCCGGGCCGGTCCGTGGACCGGGCGAGACGCGTCACCGGCAGCGAGGAGGTGTTGGTGGCCAGGATGGCGTCCGGGTCCTCCACGATGGCGTCCAGGGAGGCGAACAGCTCCACCTTGGCCGCCTCGTCCTCGCGGATGGCCTCGACGACGAACTGGCGGTCGGCCATCGCCTTGAGGTCGGGGACCACCTCGATCCGGCCGAGGGCCGCGTCGCGCTCGTCCTCGGTCATCCTGCCCTTGGCCACCGCCCTGCCGAGCGAGGTGCGGATGCGGTCCAGGCCCGGCTGGACGGACGCGGGCCGGGAGACGGCGACCGTCACGTCCAGGCCGGCCCGGGCGCACACCTCGGCGATCCCGGAGCCCATCAGGCCGCAGCCCACGATGCCCACCCGGTGGACGGGCGGTGTGCCCTCTGTTGTCGTGTTCATGCTGTCACTCCCCAGCGGATGAGACCGGCGCCCATGGACATGCCGCCGCCGAAGCCGCCGAGCAGCACGAGGTCGCCTTGGTGGAGGTGGCCCTGACGGTGGGCCTCGTCGAGGGTGATCGCGACGGCGGCGTTGCCCGCGTTCCCGTAGCGTTCGAGGGTGCGGTGGGTGTGCGCGGAGGTGAGCCCCGCACGCTCGACGAGCTGGGCCAGCATGACCCCGTTGGGCTGGTGCGGAACGAAGTGGGCGATGTCCTCGCGGGACGTGCCCGTGCGGGCGCACAACGCGTCGAGCAGGGGAGGGAAGTTGTCCAGGACGAAGTCCCGGACCGCCCGCCCCTCCATGCGGAAGTAGTGGTCGCCGTTCTCCAGGGTCCGCTCGGACGCGGGCAGTCTGCTGCCCCCGGCCTCGACGCGGATGAGCTGGTGGGCGTCGCCCCGCGAGGCCAGCTCGAAGCCGGTGAACCCGTACGGCTCGTCGACCTCGCCGACGACGGCGGCGCCGGCGCCGTCGGCCATCAGGACGGCCGTGCGGCGGTCGGTGAAGTCCAGGATCCGCGAGTAGATGTCGGCCCCCACGACGAGCGCCCGGCAGCCGGGCCGTTCCCGGATCAGGCTGCGGGCGATCGCCAGGGCGTAGACGAAGCCGCTGCACACGACGTTGACGTCGAAGCAGACCGCCGTGTGCGCGCCGAGGCCCCGCTGCACGTGGAAGGCGGTGGGCGGCTGGGGGGAGTCGGGGGTCGAGGTGGAGACGATGAGGTAGTCGACCTCGGACGCCTCCATCCCGGCCGCCTCCAGGGCGCGTTCCGCCGCGTGGACGCCGAGGTCCGAGGTGGCCTCGTCGGGTGCGGCGTACCGTCGCTCCAGGATGCGGGTCCGCTGCTCGATCCATTCGGTCGGGACGCCGACACGCGCGGCGATCTCGGCGTTGGAGACCTCCTCCTTGGGGAGGTAGGACCCCGTGCTCAGAATGCCGATGGGTCGCTCGGCCATGGCGTCAGACGCTCCGCACCGGATTCAGCGCCGCCGCGCCGATCCGCTCGCGCAGCGCCGGGTCGGTGACGCCGAGGCCCTCCCGCGGAGCGAGGCAGAGCACGCCGACCTTGCCGATGTGCTCGTTGTTCTGCACCAGCCGGGCGGCCTCCCCGACCTCGTCTAGGGAGTACACGGTGGACAGCACGGGGGAGATGGCGCCCCGGGCGACCAGCCGGTTCAGCTCGGCCTGCTCCTGGAGGTTGGCGGCGTGGCTGCCGATGATGCGCTTGGAGTTCATCCACAGGTAGCGGTTGTCGTACGTGTGCTGGTAGCCGGTGCTGGAACCGCAGGTCACCACGGTGCCACCGCGCCGGACGACGAACGTGGAGACCCCGAAGGTGGCACGGCCGATGTAGTCGAACGCCACGTGCGGGTCCTCGCCGACCTCCTGACGGATGATCCGGCCCAGACGCTTGCCCTGCTCGATGGTCTCCTCGGGCGTGTCGGCGCGGCCGAGGCCCACCTCCGCGCGGTTGACGATCACGTCGCAGCCGAGCGCCCGCAGCACCTTGGCCTTGCTCTCCGAGCTGACCACACCGACCGGGATGCCTCCCGCCGCCTTGACCAGCTGCACCGCGAACGCCCCCAGGCCGCCGGTGGCGCCCCAGATGAGGACGACGTCCCCGAGCTTGATCCGGGCGCCCTTGTCACTGATCAGCATCCGGTAGGAGGTGGCCGCCGTGAGCAGCACGCTCGCGGCCTCCTCCCAGGTCAGGTGCGCCGGCTTGGGCAGCAGCTGGCTGGCCTTGACCACGGAGTAGTGGGCCAGTCCGCCGAAGTTGGTCTCGTAGCCCCAGATGCGCTGGCCCGCGCCGAGCATCGCGTCCGCGTGCGTGGCCGGTTCCTGGTCGTCGACCTGGACGCAGCTGACGACGACGTGGTCGCCCGCGCGCCAGCTCCGCACCGCACTGCCGGCGCGCACCACGACGCCGGCCCCGTCGGAGCCGATGACATGGTGCGGCAGGTCGTGCCGGGAGGCGAGGCCGCCCAGGCGCCCGAACCGCTCCAGGAATCCGAAGGTCGGCACCGGCTCGAAGGTCGCTGACCAGACGGTGTTGTAGTTGATGGCGCTGGCCATCACCGCGACCAGGACCTCGTCCGGGGCCAGTTCCGGCATGGGCACGTCGCCGACGCGGATGGACCGGCGTACGTCCTTGTCGCCGCCCTCGGTGAACATGCCGACGTCCTCGGCCCGCAGGTGAGCCGCCGTGTACTGCTCCGGCACCGGCTCCCGTTCCAGCACTTCCGCGGGCGCCCCCGCGAGCACAGCCTCGGTCAGGGAATCCATCATGCTCCAGTCTCGTGAAGTGACAGGCCCCGCGCCGAGCCACGGGGGTACGGCGCGGGGCCTGGTCGCGTGGCGAAGGGGGATGGTCAGGCGCTGGTCTCGTCTGCCACGGGGCGGTCGACGGCCATGATCCACTTGCCGTCCTCGCCGCGGACGAGGACGTCGGTGCAGGTGCCGTCGATCTTCTGCGGCTTGCCGTCCTCGCCGGTGACCTCGAGGTGGAACTCGACGATCAGCAGGGAGGTGTCACCGGTGCTGAAGGTGCGCAGCACCTTGGAGCTCAGCTTGGGCTTGGTGGCCAGGAACTCGGTGATGCTCTTCGTGCGGTCCGCCCCGGTGCGCGGCGTGCCGGTGAGGTTGGAGATCGCGTCCTCGCGGTACAGCTGGTCGAAGATGGCGCCCTGGCCGCTGTTGAACGCGGCCACGAACACGTCGTTCTGCTGGTCCGGGTCGTCGGTCAGGGTCAGGTCGAGAGTGTCGCTCATGAGGAGGGGGTTCCTTTCCGGGGGGAGGCGCTCAGAGTTCCTTGCCGTACGGGTTGTCGATGGCGAAGCGCCACTGGCCGTCGGCCCCCAGACGCAGCACGTCCAGGCCGATGCCGGAGATGCTCTCCGCCGGGCTGTCCGCCGTGGCCGGGATGTCGATGGCCCAGTCCGTCACCAGCAGCGCGGTGTCCGACGTCACGTACGACTCGAGGACCTTGTTCTTCAGCACGGGCTTGGCGGAGAGGAACTCGGCCAGCCCCTCGCGCCGTTCCGCGCCGCTGGCGGGGTGCCCCTTCTCCCACACACTGATCGCGTCGTCCGTGTAGAGCCGGTCCACGGCCGCGGCGTCGCCCGAGTTGAAGGTGCGCACATAGGTGGCGGCGTGTTCCAGGACCGCCGCGGTGAGCGCGTCGTTGGTCTCTGCCATGGCAAAACCACTCCCGTTCCGTGAGATGTGCGGTCACCGTAGGCGGGCGCAAGCCATCCACCGGTCACTGCCAGGCAATGCGTGGGAGGGGGTCAGGAGGGCACCGTCTGATGGACGTTCGCTGGAGCGGTGCGGAACGCCCAGTTCCCGGCGCCGGGTCGCGACGAGCCCGGCGACCGCCCGCGGCGCCGCGTGAGAGGGTGACGGCAGCTCCCGCCCGGCGGTGCGCCGAAGGGGCCGCACGAGACGCGGGCGGTCGGCAGGAGGCACAGGTGACCGGCCCCGACATGTCCCGCGGCGCTCGACTGGCCGCCCACGGTGGCGTCTCCACGGCGCTGGCGCTGTGCAGTGACCGCCGGCTGCGGGAGCTCGTGGACGCCGCCCCGCCGGCCGGTTCCGGCATCGGCGGCAGGACGGCACGCGCTCTCCTCCCGCTTCGAACTCGCGCCGGACGAGGCCGCCTTCGCCGGCCGGCACCGCGGCTACGACCGGTGGTACACACTGACCCACCTGGTGAACTGGCTGGCCGTCGCGCTGCACGGGTACGGCCCCGAGGAGCGCCGGGCGTACGTGGACGCCTGCGCCCGGGGAGTGCCCCCGGGGGACATGCCGCCGGCGATCGCGGCACTGCTCGTCCGTCACGCGTCGGTCGCCGCGGTGATGGGTGACTTCACCCACCGGTTCCGGCGGGAGAGCCGCACGACCGCCTTCCCGCTGGAGGCGATCCGCCGGATCGAACGGCGGGACGACCCGCCCGGCGCGCCGGCCGGCGGCACTCCCCGCGGGGACGGTCCCCGGCCGGCCGCGCCGCGTACCTGACCGGCGGGCCCCGGGCCGGGCGCTGCGCCGCGCACCCGGGGCTGCCACGTCCCCCTTCCCGGAAGCGACCGCGACCGCTCGCAGAGGTGCCGGACGAGTCCGGCGTCCTCGCGGGACCGGTCCCTGCCCCCGGGCAGGCACCGGGGATGCCGAGCGGCGACGAAGCCCGGCCGTGCCGGTCGGTGAACACCGTGACCGGACGGCCGGGCCGTCCGGGGCCCCAGTCCCCCTCTGGGCTCGCCCCGATCCCTTGCCGCAGTGAGCTTGCCGACATGCGCCGGGCCGGAGCAAGGGTCCGGGTATGTCCCGGACACCGGTTGCCTGTCCGGCCTGGTCAAAGACGTGTCCGAGACCGCCCCGTCCGCGACGGCCCGCCGTCGACGCGGTCCGCACGCTGCAACCCGCGTGCGACGCGGCGGCTATTGACGCAAGGGGGAGCCATCCCTAGCATGACGCCCCGTCATTACATCGATGTAAAGACGGTGCGGCTCATGACCGCCCCCGCCCCTCCGAGTCGCCCCGCCCTCCACGACCGTCGATGACCGTCCCGGACCTGCCATGGCCTTCCGGCCGGGATCCGCTCCCGGAAAGGACCCCCCCACAGTGCCCTCAAGACGCCTCCCGCGCCCGCGCGGCCACCTCGGCCTGCTCGCGGCCGCCCTCCTCGCGCTCGTCCTGGGCCTCCTGCCGACGGCGACCGCCCCGGCCGCCGCGGCCGCGCCCGGAACCACCGGGCCGGCGGCCGCCGTCGCGGCGGCCGGCACCTTCCGCAACCCGCTCAACACCGGCCCCGACCCGTACATGACGCACTGGAAGGGGAACTACTACCTCACCACCACCCAGGGCAACAGCATCCGCATGTGGCGCTCCCCGTCCCTGGGCACCCTGCTGACGTCCGACCCGGTCACCGTGTGGACGGACACCGACCCGACCCGCAACCGCAACATCTGGGCCCCGGAGTTCTACCGCTTCGGCGACCGCTGGTACCTCTACTACACGGCCGACGACGGCGTCGACGAGCACCACCGCCTCTACGTCCTGGAGTCGGAGCGCGACGACCCGGCCGGCCCCTACCACTTCAAGTCCAGGCTGGCCCCGCCCAACCACGCCGACGACTTCGCCATCGACGCGGGCGTCCTCCAGCTCGGCGGGCGCCTCTACCTCGCCTACAGCGGCATCAACCAGTACCAGCACAACGGGCTCAACATCGCCCCGATGTCCGATCCGTACACCGTCTCGGGCAACGCCGTCGCGATCGACGCGGCCGGTGGCTGTCCCGAGGTGAGGGAGGGACCGGAGTTCCTGTACCGCAACGGGCGCGTCTGGATGACGTACTCCGCCTGCGACACGGGCAAGCCGGACTACCAGGTCTGGATGATGTCGATGCCGCTGACCGCCGACCCGCTCGTGCCGGGGAACTGGCAGCAGCACCAGGGCGCGGTGTTCTCCCGGGCGGACGACCGGGGCGTGTTCGGACCGGGGCACCACGCCTTCTTCCGCTCCCCGGACGGCACCGAGGACTGGATCGTGTACCACGCCAAGACCACGTCGGTGAACACCTACAGCAACCGCACGACCCGGGCGCAGAAGTTCACCTGGCGGGCCGACGGGAGCCCCGACTTCGGCCGCCCCCTGGCGATGGGAGCCACCCAGGACCTCCCCTCCGGCGACCCGGGATCCGGCACCTACTGGATCAACGACGACGGCCGCTCCAGCGGCCCCGGCGGTGTCACCTACGGCGGCGCCTGGAACTCGGGCACGGGCTGCGCCACCCAGTGCTTCTGGAGCGACGACCACTGGAGCGACCGGACCGGCGCCACGGCCACGTTCACCTTCACCGGCACCCGCATCGTCCTGCTCTCCGTCAAGGACACCGGCAACGGCTACGCGGCCGTGAGCGTCGACGGCGGGCCCGAACAGCGGGTGGACTTCCACGGCCCGATCCGCGTCGGAGAAGCGGTGCAGTACACCAGCCCACGCCTGCCGTACGGCAGTCACACCCTCCGCGTCCGGGTGACGGGGGAGCGCAACTCCCAGGCCCAGGCGTCCTTCGTGAGCGTCGACCGCGCCGAGGTCTACGTCAACTGAACCCGCACCCCGGCCGTCGGTGACGCCGGTGCACCGACGGCCTCCGGCGCCACCCGTTGCGGGGACCGGGTGGGCACAGGGCCGGAAACTGCCGTTGTCATGTCCCGCGTCTGCGAGAAGGATGGGGGGACATGGGGGACTTGGGGGACGGGACGCATGCGCGGCCGCACGAGGTCCGGGATGCCGCGGAGTTCGTCGCGCTGCTGCGGCGGCTGAAGGAACGGTCGGGGCTGTCGTACCGGCGGCTGGAGGAGCGCGCGGCCGAACGGGGCGAGGTGCTGCCGCGCAGCACCATGGCGGACGTGCTGCGGCACGGTGTGCTGCCGAGGGCGGAGACGCTGGAGGTGTTCCTCCGTGTCTGCGGGGAGGAGCGCAACGTCCCGGCATGGCTGGAGGCCCGGAACCGGGTCGCCGCCCTGGGCGCCGGCACCCGCACGGCGGAGGAGCGGGAGGCGGGCACCGACCACCGGCCGGAGCACGGGGAACCGTCCGCCGCGCCGCGGCCCGGGCCCGACCCGGGAGACGGCGGGGCGGTGCGGCCCCGCCGGGCGGGCCGGCGGTTCGGCTCGCCGAAGCAGCTGCTCGGCATGGCGGTGGTCCTGCTGGCCCTGTTGGGCGGCGGGTACTTCACGCTGGCCGCCGTGCACGGCGGCGGGGGCGCCACGGGGGCGGCGGGCGATTCGGACGCCCCGGGGGCGGGGACGTACCGCATCCGCTCGCTCGCGTCGTCACTGTGCCTGTCCGAGCGCGACGGCGAGGACGCGGGCCACGTCTACCAGTCCGCGTGCGCCGGCAGCATCCCGGCCTACGCCCTGGAGGAGAAGGGGGAGGGCGTCTACCGGATCCGCTCCCTGCACCCCGTCTTCGGCTACGGCTGCCTGGGGGTCGAGAACGCCGGCACCCGGCGGGGCGCGCGGATGATGGACGACTACTGCGGTCACCGCGGCACCGCCGAACGCTTCCGCCTGGAGCCGGCCGGCGACCGGGGCTACCGCATCAGGCCGGTGCACACCGACGCCTGCGTCTCGGTGCCCGGCGGCTCCGTGACGCAGTGGACCCCGATCGTCCAGTCTCCGTGCGTCTCCGGTGACACGGGCCAGGTCTTCCGGTTCGATCCGGTCCCGACGCCGAGTGCCGTGCCCGACGTCACCGGCAACGGCTGACCGCCGGCCTGCGGCCGGTTCACCCGCCGCAGGCCGGGCCCGCCGCCGGTGGCGCGCCCCACCGTCCGCCGGGGGTTCCTCCGCTCCGCATCGGGCACTTTCGTCCTGCGTGCGCCCGGTCGGAACCGAGAAGCGTGCGCCTTCTGCCGGGAAGCGTTCAGCCCGCGCGGGCCGGGGCGACCCGGACGGCCCTGCCGAAGGCCCGCATGGCGAGGGCGCCGACGAGGGGTCCGGGCGCCAGCAGGAGGAAGGCGTACCGCCAGCCGACGGCCTCGGCCAGCAGCGGAGTGAGCTGGATGCTGAGGACGGTGAGGGCGAAGCCGATCGCGGTCTGGCCGGTGAGCGCCGTCCCGACGTAGCGGTGGTCGGCGACCTCGCTCAGCGAGGTCGAGAACACCCCGGAGTCCGCGATCACGGCGGCCCCCCACAGCGTGCAGAAGGCGAACAGCAGCAGCGGCGGGGCGTCGAAGAGGAAGGGGGAGGCCAGGCAGCACAGGCCGCTGAGCAGCAGAGCCGCCAGCGCGGCGGGGGAGCGGCCGAAGCGGTCCGCGCCCCAGCCGCCGAGCAGGCAGCCGGCCGCCCCGCCGAGTCCCATCGCGAGGAACACCGTGATCTCCACCGAGCCCGGCAGCCCGTCGGTGGCGCCGGTCGCCGACAGGAAGGAGGGGATCCAGGTCCACAGGGCGTACAGCTCCCACATGTGCCCGAAGTAGCCGAGGTTGGCCAGCCGCGGACCGCGTTGGGTGAACATGGCCAGCGCGTACCGGGCGTTGCGGGCGGGTGCGGCCGGCGCGGCGTACGGGCCGGTCCGTATCAGGACCAGCGAGACGACGGAGCCCGCGAGCCCGGCCCCCGCCGCGGTGAGCAGGACACCGCGCCAGGGCAGGGAGCCCAGCCCGGCGATCAGGTGGGGGAGCGTGGAGCCGAGGGTGAGGGCGGCGATGAGGACGCCCATGGTCCTGCCCCGTCCCGCGCTGCCGGCCCAGGAGGCCATCAGCTTCATGCCGACGGGATAGACCCCGGCCAGGAACATGCCGGTCAGGAAGCGCAGCGGGACCGCGACGCCCGGTCCGTCCGCGGCCAGGGCCAGCACCACGGTGCAGGCGGCGGCCGACGCGGCACTGGCGGCGAGCAGGCGCTGGGGCGGGAAGCGGTCGGCCAGGTTGAGGGCGGTCGAGGCCACGGCCCCGGCGACGAAACCGCACTGCACGGAGGCCGTCAGCCACACCGCCCCGCCCGCCGTGAGCCCCCACTCGTGCCGCAGGCTCGGCACCACCGCCGACATGGAGAACCACACGGCGAGGCCGAGCACCTGCACGGCGGCGATCGCCCCGCGCTGCACACCGACGTTCACAGTTGCCCTCCCGGACCGATCCCTCGTTCTCCGCGCCCCGCACTCCCGTGGCCGAAGGCCGACCCTACGTGCCCGGCACGTCGAGCGCGGCGGCCCCTCCCGGGGGAGCGGGAAGGACCGGTGGAACAGGGGCCGGACCGGCGCTACGAGGTCCAGAACTCGTCGAGGGCCGCGTTGACGGTGTCCGGCTGCTGGGTGTGCGGGTAGAAACCCGGAACGCGCAGCAGCCGGGCACCCAGCGCGCCGGTCAGGGTCTCGGCGCAGGCCATCAGCGGTTCGCCGACGTGCCGGCGGTACAGCTCGGGGGCGTCTTCCCACGTGCCGCAGACCACCAGCGTCGGCCACGGGGCGGACCGCAGGGGTTCGAGCGGGACGTGGGCCTCCCAGATGGGCCGCTCCCGCATCGAGGTGGCGACCGCGCGCAGCCGTCGCGGGGTCGGTTCCGGCAGGGGCAGCCCGATCCCTTCGGTGGAGGCGCGCAGGAACTCCCGGGGGGTCACGGACTCCGGCAGGTCGCCGGGTGCCGACTCGGCGACCCGCTCCAGCATCGCCGCGACGGTGGGGTGCCCGGCGGCGGCCGTGAAGGCGGACGGCTGGATGAGCGTCAGCGACCGGACCAGATCGGGGCGGCGCGCGGCGGCGAGCATCGCGATCACCCCGCCGTTGCCGTGACCGACCAGATGCGCGGTCCCCTCCCGGCCGCCCCGCCCGTGGTGCGGAGCGCCGAGCAGGCCGACGAGGTCGTCGGCGTCGGTCTCGAAGTCACCGCGTCCGGTCGCCGGGCTGCGGCCGTACCCGCGCCGGTCCACCAGCAGCAGCCGGTGACGGCCGGCCAGCGGACGCTGCGCCGCGAAGCCGTAGAGGTCGTCACTGCCCCAGGTGAAGATGTTGTGCACGAAGAGGGCGCGTGGTCCCTGGCCGTCGGTCTCGTCCCAACTCGTCACGTGGATCGCCGTCAACGGATGCGGCTCCTTCCGGTCGCGGACCGACGTACCCGGCCCAGGATGCCCGCCGGGCGGGGGAGGACGCCACAGGGCCGCTCGCAGCCGTCGCACGGCTCACGGGAGTTCACGGCCGGCCCCGAGCCGGCCCCGAACCGGCCCCGAACCGGCCCCGAGCCGGTCACGCCCTCCCGCGCTCCCGCACCGGACCGGTACCGTACGGGGGCTCTTGCAGCACGGCCGAGGGGGACGGGGCGATGAACGCAGTGGGAGGCAACGCGCAGTGGGGTGCTCCCGGAGGCGGGCCGGTCCCCGGGCCACCGCCCCCGGGGCCGGGATGGCGGCCGGAGCCGCGGCGCCGCATGACCTTCCGGCGGCTGTTCAACCCGATCGCCGTCGGACGCGCCGTGTTCACCCCCTCCCGCCCGGACCGCGTACGGGACCCGGCGGTGCAACGGGTGCAGACCCTCCGAGCCGTGCTCGGACTGGCGGCCGTGGTGTGGATGCTGCTCTCCTACGGACTGGCCGCCGACGCCGACGCGGTGATCGACGACCGGTTCGGCCAGATCCGCACCAACCTGATCGCCCTGGCGGTCACCCTGCCCGTCGCCGTGGCCGGCTTCGTCACCGCCGCCCGCCCACCCCACAGAGGCGTCCTCCTGCGCCGCTTCGGCAAGCCGGCCGGCGCCCTGCTCGCACTGACCACGGCGCTCGCCGTGCCCCGCCTCATCACGGGCCTGGGCTACGTCGACGAGGACACGGACTGGACGGCGTCCCCCTGGCGGGTGCTCCTGCTCTTCGCCCTGGGCGCCTTCCTGCTGTGGCTCGGCCCCTTCGGCCTGTACGGCATCGTGCAGGCCCTGGTGCACGTCTTCCGCACGGCGGACATCCACGAGACGATCCCGCCGCTCCTGGCGACCCTTCTGGTGTGGGAGCTGGCCGTCATCGACCTGCTGAATGGCTCGTACGAGAGCATGCCGCTGGGCGTGAGGCTGGTCCTCACCTTCGGCGCGCCCCTGTCGGTGACCGCCGTCGCGCTGTGGGAACTGCGGCGACTGCGCTCCCGGCACGGCGTCACCGTTCGGGGAGCGCTGGGGAGATGAGGGCCGCGCCCGTCCCGGGCACGCGGCTCGCACCGGGCCGGAGCCCCGCGTCGGCGTGACGGCGACCGCGCCCGGCACGGACGGCCACCGCGGCGACCGCCCGCTCGGGGTTCGCCTAGGCTGTCGTCCGTGCCAGCCTCCCGCCTGCGCCGCGTCGCCGTCCTCGTCCGTGAAGGTGCCAAGCCGCTCGACGTGGGCATCCCCGCCCAGGTGTTCACGACCCGGGCGAGCATGCCATACGAGGTGCGGGTGTGCGGCGCGGCACCGGGGCTGGTCGCCGGCGGTGACGGGCTGTCGTACCACGTCGCCCAGGGGCTCGAGGCGCTGGAGTGGGCCGACATCGTCTTCGTTCCCGGGTACCGGTTCCCCGACCGGGAGGACCCGCCGCCCGCCGTGGTCGACGCGCTGACCGCGGCCCACGACCGGGGCGCGCGGCTCGCGGCCATCTCCACCGGGGCCTTCGCCCTGGCCGCCACGGGCCTGCTGGACGGCCGGCGCGCCACGACCCACTGGCACTACACCAAGGCGCTGGCGGCCAAGTATCCCGCCGTCCGGGTCGACGAGAACGTGCTGTTCGTCGACGAGGGCAGCGTGCTCACCTCGGCCGGCGCCGCCTCGGGCATCGACCTGTGCCTGCACATCCTGCGCGGTGACCTCGGCGTGGCGGCCTCGAACCATGCCGCCCGGCGCCTGGTCGCCGCGCCCTACCGAAGCGGCGGCCAGGCCCAGTACGTGCCGCGCAGCGTGCCCGAACAACTCGGCGAACGGTTCGCCGCCACCCGCGAATGGGCGCTGCGCCGCCTCGGCGAACCCCTCACCCTCGACGTGCTCGCCGACCATGCGGCGGTCTCACCGCGCACGTTCTCGCGGCGTTTCGTCGAGGACACGGGATACACGCCGATGCAGTGGGTCATGCGCGCCCGCATCGACGCGGCCCGCGAACTGCTGGAGCGTTCGCAACGCGGCGTCGAGCAGATCGCCGCCGACGTCGGCCTCGGCACCGGGGCCAATCTGCGCCTGCACTTCCAGCGCATCCTGGGCACCACACCGAGCGAGTACCGGCGCACCTTCGCCCGGGCCGAGTAGCCCGTCCGGGAGCCCGCCCAGCCCTGGCGCGATCCTTTTGAACCATGGCGTTCGCGCCACTGCCACGGGCCCCCGGCCGGGCGCGATTCTCGGAGTGGACGAAGGGACACCACTCATGACTCGTATCGCGATCAACGGATTCGGCCGCATCGGACGCAATGTGCTGCGGGCGCTGCTCGAACGCGACAGCACCCTGGAGGTCGTGGCCGTCAACGACCTGTCGGACCCCGCAACCCTGGCGCGCCTGCTCGCCTACGACACCACCGCGGGCCGGCTCGGCCGGCCGGTCACCACCGAGGGGAACACCCTCGTCGTCGACGGCCGTCGGATCACGGTGCTGGCCGAGCGTGAACCGGCGAAGCTGCCGTGGGCCGAACTGGGTGTGGACATCGTGCTGGAGGCGACCGGCCGCTTCACCTCCGCCGACGCCGCCCGGGTCCACCTGGACGCGGGCGCCAAGAAGGTCCTGGTCGGCGCTCCCTCCGACGGCGCCGACGTCACCCTGGCGTTCGGGGTGAACACCGACGCCTACGACCCGCGGGCGCACACGATCGTCTCCAACGCCTCCTGCACGACGAACGCCCTCGCGCCCCTGGCGGCGGTCCTCGACCAACTCGCCGGGATCGAGCACGGCTTCATGACGACGGTGCACGCCTACACCCAGGAGCAGAACCTCCAGGACGGCCCGCACCGCGACGCCCGCCGGGCCCGCGCCGCGAGCGTCAACATCGTGCCGACCACGACGGGCGCCGCCAAGGCGATCGGGCTCGTGCTGCCCGGCCTCGACGGCAAGCTGTCCGGTGACTCGATCCGCGTGCCGGTCCCGGTCGGCTCGATCGTCGAACTGAACACCACCGTCTCGCGCGAGGTGACGCGGGAGGAGGTGCTGGAGGCGTACCGGACCGCGGCGCAGGGGCCGCTGGCAGGGGTCCTCGAGTACTCGGAGGACCCGCTGGTGTCGTCCGACATCACCGGAAACCCGGCCTCCTCGATCTTCGACTCCGCCCTCACCCGCGTCGACGGCCGCCACGTCAAGGTGGTCGCCTGGTACGACAACGAGTGGGGCTTCTCCAACCGGGTGATCGACACTCTGGAACTCCTCGCCGCCTGACCGGACACCGGAAAGGCCCTCGGCGCCGGGCCCGGCCCGCCGCCGTCGGCGGTCGGGCCGGCCCGGGAGCGCTGCTCAGCGGCCCGTACCGGCCCACCCCCGCCCGCCTGTCACCTCAGACGACCACGCATCGCACCCCCGGCCCACGACCGCGGCGCTGCTCCGACCGGGTGACACACGGAGCGCGGTCCGTCCTCCGGGCGGAGACGCTTGGCGTCATGGCACCCTCCACGACAAGGCGGCTCGCCGCCGCACTGCTGGTCTGGCTCGCCGTCGTCCCCGGGACGGCGGCGGCGTCCCCGGCCGGCGGGGGACCCGACACCCCGGACGGACCCCTCACCACCGCCGACCACGTGCTGCCGGCCCTGGAAAGGGCCGCCCGGCCCCTGCGCACCGCCGAACCCACGGGCCCCGCCGTCGACCTGGGCCCCTTCGGGCGGGCGGTCGGCGACGCCGTACTGGTCGGCATCGGCGAGGCGGCCCACGGCTCGCACGACTTCGTCACCTTCAGACACCGGGCCCTGCGGTACCTGGTCGAGCGGAAGGGCTTCCGCTCCTTCGTCCTGGAGGCCAACTGGAGCGCCGGCGCCCGCCTCGACCACTACCTGCTCACCGGTCGCGGCGATCCCGCCCGGATCATGTCCGAGGAGTTCCAGAACGCCTACCTGCTGCTGCACAGCCAGGAGTACCTGGACATGATCCGCTGGATGCGCGCGTACAACGTCGCCCACCCCGACGACCCCCTCAGGTTCGCCGGCAACGACAACGGCTACGCCGGCCCGGAGCTGTACGACCGGGTCGTCGACCACGTCCGCCGGGCCCACCCCGACCTGCTGCCCGCCGTCACCGAGCTGTACCGGGGACTGCGCCCCACCGTGCCCGTCGGCGCGTGGATACGCGCCGCGACGACCGCACCCCTGGGCGAGCGCCGTGCGCGGGCCGAGCGCACCGGCCGCGCCCTCGCGCTGCTCCGCGCCCGCGCGGCCGCCGGGACCGACGACGACCACGCCTGGGCGGTCCAGCACGCCACCGCCATCGACCAGGTGGCGCGCATGTACGCCTTCGACCTGGCGGACCCCGGATCCGTACCGGCGGCCATGGCCTACCGGGACACCGTCATGGCGGACAACACCCTGTGGTGGCACCGCCGCACCGGACACCGGCTGGTGCTCGGCGGCCACAACAGCCACCTCTACACCAGCACCTCCACCCCCACCCTCCCCCTCACCCAGGGACAGGTGCTCCGGCAGCGGCTGGGCGACGGCTACCTCGCGGTGGCGCTCTCCTTCGGCTTCGGTGCCGTGCACGCCACCGAACAGGGCCTGCAGAACCCGGTCGACGAGGACGTCCGGCGCTACACGGTGGAACCACCCGCCCCGGGCTCGGTCGAGCACACCCTGGACCAGGTCAGCCACCCGAACTGGTACCTCGACCTGCGCACCGCACCGCCCGCCGCCCGCGCCTGGCTGGACATCCCCCGGCCCAAGCGGGAAATCGGCACGGACTTCCCGCCCCCCGGTGACCAGGTCGCTCTGCTGCGGTCCGCCGACCTGGTGGTGCACCTGCGCGAGATCGGCCCCAGCCGGAGGCTGGACCGCGACCCCGGGACGCCCGCCGACCCGCTGCCCGCCCTCCAGGAGGCCGCCCGTCCCCTGCTCACCGTGGAGCCCACCGGCCCCTACGACGACCTGGACCCCCTGGGCACGACGGTGGCGGACGCACGGCTCGTCGGCATCGGACAGGCGGTCCACGGCGGACACGACTTCCTCGCCTTCCAGCACCGGACGTTCGGGTACCTGCTCGAGCGGAAGGGCTTCCGCTCCTTCGTCCTCGAAGCCCCGTGGAGCACCGGGCTCCGTCTGGACGACCACCTGCTCACCGGCCGCGGCGACCCCGCCCGGATCATGTCCGAGGAACTCCAGGACGCCTACCTGCTCACGCACACCCGCGACGTCCTGGACCTCGTCCGCTGACCGTGCGGCAGGAGAAGGCCGGGCGCACCGGCCGCGCCCTCGCGCTGCTCCGCCTCCGCGACCGCGACGGGGCGCACGGCGACCACGCCCGGGCGGTCCAGCACACCACCGCCATCGACGAGATGGCACGCCGGTACGCCTTCGACTACGACGACCGGCAGGGTGCCCGCGCGGCCCTGGCCCACCGCGACACGGTGATGGTGGAGAGCACCCTCTGGTGGTTCCGAAGGTGTTCCGCTCGATGCCCGTCGCTCCCGGCTCGGCCGAACACACCTTGAACCGGGTGGGCCACCCGAACTGGTACCTCGACCTGCGCACCGCCCCGTCCGCCGCCCGCACCTGGCACCCGGAGCCGCCGTTGCGGCCGTACGGTAGCCGGATCGTCGACACAGGGAGGGGCACCGGCCCATGAACGCTTCGGCACCGCCACCTGGCACGGACCGTACCGCCGCATCAGCCGTCCGCATCGGCGCGCTCGTTCCGCTGTCCCGCCCCGGCTGGGTCGAGGCGGGCCGGCACGTGCTCGCCGGACTCGAACTGGCCGTCGGCGACGTCGACCGCGCCGGTGGGATCGACGGCAGACCCCTGGAACTCCTGGTCCGTGACACCGCCGCCGATCCGCGGCGGGCCGTCGCGGCCGTGGACGAGCTCGCTCGCCTGGGCGTGGCCGCACTGGCCGGGGAGTACCACAGCGTCGTCGCTCGCGCCGCCGCCACCAGGGCCGACGAACTCGGCGTGCCGTTCCTGTGTTCGTCGGCGGTCCTCGACGACCTGACCGACGAGCCGACGGACTGGGTGGCACGTCTGCCTCCGCCCCAGTCGCACGGCTGGCAGGTCTACGCGGACTTCCTCCTCGCAGCGGGCCACCACCGGATCGCCGTGGCGACGGAACCGAGCGTGTACTGGGCGTCGGGCACTCGCGTCCTTCAGGAACGCTTCGCGGCACGCGGCGGCTCCGTGACCGCACTCGACGCGCGTGCGCTGACGCCCGCGGCCCTGTGCGACGAGCTCGTCGACCACCGGGTGACAGCGCTTCTCCTGCTGGTCGGTCACCCGGAGCCGGCCGTGCCGGTCGTGCGGTCCGTACGCCGCGACCGGCGCCTCGCCGGGACGCTGATCGGTGCTCCGGCGGGGCAGCCCGAGTTCCTTTCGTGGCTGACGCTGCTGGGCGACGACGGGGCCGGGATCCCGTTCCTGCGGTACCTGCCCGAGCGTCTCGCCCCCCTCGGTGTCCGGGTCGAGGCGGCCCTGCGGGAGCGGCTGGGACAAACCCCCTCCTTCGTCGCGTTCGAGGGCTACGACACCATCGCGGTCCTCGCCGACCTGCTGCGTGCCCACGGCACGGACCGCGAACGCCTGGCCGCCTCGTGGCAGGACGCCGCGGTCGAGGGCACCCGCGGGCGGATCCGGTTCTCCCGCCCGCCCGGTGCCGGCGTGTGGCAATCGGATCGGACGCCCCTTCAGGTCGTGGACCGCGATCCGGCGCAACCCGCCCGCTTCCGCGTCCTGCACACCGGCTGAGCAGGCGCGGCGACCCCACCGGCCCGGGCCGGGCCCGTGGGGTCGCCGTCGCCCGGTGCCGCCCCGCGGGCACCGGGCCGCCGGCACCCGGCGGGGTGCCGTCACGGGAGGTGACGGCACCCCACCGGCCCGGCCGGACTCCGCCGGATCAGCAGTCGAGGTAGGCGTAGTGGATCCAGACGCCGGTGCGTCCGCCCACCAGGTCGCCCATGACCCACTCACCTTCCTGGTTGCGGTAGGTGAGCTGCTGTCCCCTGTTCACCTGGCCCAGGACCGGGTACTGCGTGCCGGGGCCGCCGCGGAAGTTGACCCGGTCGTCGTTGACCGTGCAGACGAAGGCCTGCTGCCCGGCAGCGTGCGGCGCGGAGAGGCCCCGCGTGGACTGCGCGGACTGCATGGCCTGTGCCGCCTGTGCCGCCTGCGCGACGGGGCCGGCGGTCAGCGTGAGCCCGCTGATCACGAGAGCCGCGGCGAGAATGCGCTTCTTCATGGGATTCCTCTTTCCACTCGTCGTCCGGTCCCCGAGCGGGACCTGATGCACCGTTTGTAGCCGCTAATCTGTTGTTCACGGCCGGCCGGCCGAGGCTGAACAAACGGATGCCGAACAATCCGTGTGACGGCGAGGGAGCGGGCGGGCGTGGCACGGGGAGAAAGCCCACTGGACCCGGAATACGGTCCACTGTTCGAATTCGCGGCCCGTTTGCGGAAACTGCGGGACCAGGCCGGCCGCCCCACCTACCGGGACCTCGCCCGGCAGGCTCACTACTCGATCGCGACCCTGTCCTCGGCCGCGGCGGGGCGCCGCCTGCCCAGCCTGGCCGTCACCCTCGCCTACGTCCGTGCCTGCGGCGGCAACGAGCGGGAGTGGGAGGTGATCTGGCGCCGGACGGCCGACGCGTGCGCGGGCACCCCCGAGACGGCCGCCGCGGAGAACCGGAACAGCGCCGACGCCCGGCCGCCCTACGCCGGACTGGCCGCATTCGGGGAATCCGACGCCGGTGTCTTCTTCGGCCGTGAGAAACTCACCGCCGCACTCGTCGAACACCTGAAGGAGAAAAGGCTCCTCGTTCTGTTCGGCGCGTCGGGTTCAGGAAAGTCGTCGGTACTGCGCGCGGGCGTGCTCCCCGCCTTTTCCGGTGTTTCCACGCTTGTCCTCACGCCCGGTCCGCACCCGCTGGAGGAATGCGCCGTCCGGCTGGCGGCCCGCGCCGGCGCGGCCGCCGACTCGGTTCGCGCCGACCTCGCGGCCGATCCGGGCGCCTTCCACCGGATGGTGCGTCAGATCCTCGCCGGGCGGCGGGAGAGCGACCCGGCCACGGACGAGCTCATCGTCGTCGTGGACCAGTTCGAGGAGGTGTTCACCCTCTGCCGCGACGCGCGGGAGCGGGAGCGGTTCGTCGCCTCGCTCATCCACGCCGCACAGGCCCCCGACAGCCGCACCCGGGTCGCCGTCGCCGTGCGATCCGACTTCTACACGCACTGCACGCGGCTGCCCGGCCTCGTGGACGTCCTGCCCCGGGCGCACCACCCCGTGGGCCCGATGACCGCCGAGGAACTGCGGGCGGCGATCGTCCGGCCCGCCGCCCACGCCCGGCTGACCGTCGAAAGCGCCCTGCTGACGACCCTCATGGCCGACGCCCACGGCCGGCCGGGGGCGCTGCCCCTGCTGTCGCACGCCCTGCTGGAGACCTGGCGCCGCCGGCGCGGCAACGCCCTCACGCTGGCCGGGTACCGGGCCGCGGGTGGCTTCGAGGGCGCGCTCACGCAGACCGCCGAGGCGTTCCACCACGCCCTGAGCGACAGCGGGCGGCTCGCCGCGCGGCGCCTGTTCCTCAGGCTCGTCGCCCTGGGCGAGGGCACCGAGGACACCAAGCGCCGTGTGCCGCGCCACGAACTCGACGACGGCCCCGACACGGCGCCGGTCCTCGAACAGGCCACCCGCGCCCGCCTGCTGACCGTCGACGGTGACCACGTGGAGATCGCCCACGAAGCGCTGATCCGCTGCTGGAACCGGCTCGGCGGCTGGCTGGACGAGGACCGCAACCAGCACCGTCTGCTCCGCGCGCTCACCGAGGCCACCGCACTGTGGGAGTCCCTGGACCACGACGACGACATCCTGTACCGCGGGGCGCGCCTCGCCGCCGTGAAGGACATCCCGCCGCAGGCGCTCACCGCCCGGGAACGCGCCTTCGTCGACGCCAGCGAGTCGGCGGCGCAGGAGGCGCACCGCCGCGACCGCCGCAGCCTGCGGCGCCTGCGCAGGCTGGTCGCGGCCCTGGTCGTCCTCCTCGTGTGCGCCGTGGCCGCCGCCGGTTTCGCCGTACAGGCACAGAGCACCGTCACCCGGCAGCGCAACGAGGCGGTGGTCCTCCGGGCCGCCGACGAGTCCGTGCGCCTCAGCCCCCACGATCCGTCACTCGCCGCCCAGATCGCGCTGGCCGCCTACCGACAGGCCCCGCGGAAGCGCACCCGGGACGCCCTGCTCAGCACCCTGTCCGTCGCGTCGGCCGACCCCCGGGCGACCGGCCCCGAACCGGCCGGGCACACCCCGGCCGTGGCCCCCGACGGCCGCACCCTGGCCATGGCCGACGGCTCACAGGTCTCCCTGTGGGACATCGGCGATCCGCGCCGCCCCCGCCGGCTCGGCATCATCGACGGCGACGGCACCGGCATGAACAGCATCGAGTTCACCCCCGGCGGCCGGACGCTCCTCGGCGCGGGCGGCGACGGCACACTCCGGTCGTGGGACGTGACCGATCCCCGCCACCCGGTGCTGCTGTCGAAGCGGCCCACGGGGCACTCCGACGCCATCTACTCCGTCGCCGTGCGCCGGGACGGCCGTATGGCCGCCACCAGCAGCTACGACGACACCGTCCGCCTCTGGGACGTCACCGACCCGGCGCGCCCCCGTCCACTGGGCACGCTGAGGGGGCACTCCGCCAACGTCAAGCCGCTGGCCTTCAGCCCCGACGGAGCGACCCTGGCCTCGGGCTCCGACGACCGGTCCGTCCGCATCTGGGACGTGACCCGCCCGCGGCACGCCGCCACCGTCGCCGTCCTGAAGGGACACCGGCACTTCGTCGACGCCCTGGCCTACAGTCCCGACGGCCGCACCCTGCTGAGCGGCAGCGACGACCGTACGGCGAAACTGTGGGACATCGGCGACCTCCCGCACCACCGTGAGCTGGGCGAACTGGCCAGACACGCCGACATCGTCGCCGGTGTCGCCTTCGCCCCCGACGGCCGTACCGCGGTGACCGTGGGCGTGGACGGCGCGGTGAACACCTGGGACGTGACCGACCGCGCACGCCCCGCGCCGCTGGCCTCCCTCACCAACCCCGGCGGGTCGGTCAAGGAGGTCCGCTACCTCAGGGCGGACGGCACGATCCTCACCGTGACCGCCCACCGCAACGTCCAGGTCTGGTACACCGACCTCGCCCGGGTCCTCGCCGACGCCTGCGACCGCTTCCCCGGCACCATCGGCCGCGCCCAGTGGGCCCGTCACTTCCCCCGCCTCGACTACGACCCGCCCTGCCCGCGCCACGCGAGGGCCGACCCGGCCTGAGACCCCGTCAGCGCCGCACCCCGCCGGCCCCGCACCCGCGACACCGACAACGGCACCGCCCCGCCCGGACGCCGCCGGTACGGACCGTCCCGCTCGACGGTCAGCGCCCCGGCCCGGGGTCCGGCCGTACCGCGGTGGCGATCCCGGCGCGCGCCGCCTCCAACTGGGCCGCGAACGCGATGCCGAGGAAGAGCGCGACGGCGGTCAGGTTGGCCCACAGCAGCAGGGCGACGAAGGCGGTGAGCGGCCCGTACAGGGCGCCGAACGCGCCGCTCCCCTCGACGTACAGTGCCAGCAGCCACGTCGCCGCGACCCACAGCAGGATGTGAACGGCCGAGCCGAAGGCGAGCCATGTGTAGCCGGGCTGGACCCGCCGGGGCGACCAGCGGAAGATCACCGCGGAGGCGATCCACGCCAGCGCCAGCCCCACGGGCAGGTCGAGCGCGCCCCACCATCCGGTACCGCTGCCCGGCCCCCCGGCCACGCGGGCCACCGCGTCACCGACGGCGTCCCCGGCGACCAGCACGACGAAGCCGAGCACCAGCGGCAGACCGGCCGTCAGCGCGAGGACGACGGCCCTGCCGTACTTGCGGGGGAAGGGGCGGTCGCGCTCGATGCCGTAGATGCGGTTGGCGCCGCGTTCGATCTGGCCCATGGCCGAGGCCAGGTTCAGCAGGGCGAACCCCAGACCGAGCCACAGCGCCAGCGTGCCCCAGACGTCGCCGTGGGCACTGCGCCGCGTCCCGTCGAAGGCCTCCTCCACCAGGTCGGCGCTGGCGCCGGGCACGATCCGGCCGAGGGTCAGCTCGATGACCCGGCCCACCCCCTCGGTGTGCACCGAGGTCGCCAGCCCCACCAGCGCCACGGTGCACGGCACCAGGCCGAGCACGACCTGGAAGGCGAGCGCCCGGGCGTTGGTGAAGCCGTCCGCGTAACGGAAACGGGCGAAGGAGTCGATGAGCAGCCGCAGGCTCCCGTAGTGCCGCAGCGCGGCGAACGCCTCGTCGCCGGAGAGTTCGTCCCCGATCATGTCCCGGGTCTGCGGGACGTGGACGACGGTTCCCATGCGCGCACTCCTCGCCACAAGAGGGTTCTGCTCCAGCTATTGATCGCCCCTTTTTTTCACCTCACACCTCCCGCGGGGTGAGGGAGGGGGCGGTAGAGGTGGTGCGTGCGGCCCGCCGGTCGCGGACGGCACGGCTCAGCCGCGGCCGACGGGCGGCACGGCGCGCGGGCGGAGGACCATCCGCGAGTCCTCCGGGGCCGCGACCATGGCGAAGGGGAACCGGTCGAGTTCGAGGCAGAGCGCGACGTCGTCGGGATGGACTCCTTGACGCACACCCTCCCGGAGCTCGGCGGCGGCCCGCGAGGCGCCGGCGCGGCGGAGGAACCCGGCCGCGTCCGTCCCCGCCCCGGTGGTGCTCCGGGCGATGTACTGGGCGCACGCCAGATCCTCGTCGGCGCGCCCGTCTTCGCCGGTGACCACGAACGTGACCCGGTCGCACCCGTGTGCGCGCAGGAGCCGAGCCGTTGCCCCCGCCACCACGAAGCCGGCGCACAGCACCAGCGACGCCTCCTTCACCGCGAGGGCGCCGACCGTCCCCGCCGTGGTCTTCTGCACGACGGTCCGCCCGCCCAGGTCGAGGGACCGCAGCAGGCCCGGTGAGTTGACCAGGTCGAACCCGGGCGCGAGCGGACCGTCCTTGAGCGCCGCCCACTCCGGGTGGCGGGCTTTGAGCTCCAGGGCTTCGTCCAGCGACTCCGCGAGCACGATCTTCTCGGCCCCTCGGGCGAAGGCCCAGGCAGCCACCGTGAAAGCACGCATGACGTCGACCACGACCGCCACGGCCGGGGCCTCGGCCAGCTCCGCGATGCCGAGGAAGCGAGTCTCCATGCCGGTCATGATCGCGGATGCCCGCCCCAAGGAACGCCGACAGTGACGCGGACCACATGCGGCCCGCTGCTGCGGACCGGAAGCGGCCCTGTGCCCCAGGGCGAGCGCTTCCGGCCCGCAGCGCCCGGCGGGCGGTGGGCGCTGCCAGACCCATGGCCGGCCCGTCGAGCACGGCGGCACCGTTCGACGCGATCCACCGCCCGGACGCTCGCCCACTCGCGTGTTCGATTTAGTGTTCGATATCGTGAGGGTGGGAGGTGGCTGTGATGACCGCAAAGCGAGGACCGGCGCGCGAGGTGCCGACGGTGATGCATGTGCGCTGTCCGGACCGGCTGCCGGAGGAGATCTACCGGCAGGTCCTGGAACAGCTGGCGGACCTGTCGCCGGTGGTGCAGGCGCTGCCTCCGTCGGCGGCACTGGTGGAGCTGAAGGGCGCCCTGCGCTACCACGGTCCGGACACCCGGCGGCTGGGCGAGACGCTGAGGGTCCGCACGATCTCCCGCCTCGGCGTCGACGTCCGCGTCGGCATCGGCCCGACCGTCACCGTGGCGGCCACCGCTTCCGCCCAGGTCCCGGAACCGGGAGGCGTCCTCGTCGTCACCCCCGCCCAGGCCGCCGACTGGCTCGCCGCCCTGCCCGTCCAGGCACTGCACGGCATCGGCCCGCGCCAGGCAGAGGCCCTGCACGACTACGGCATCCACACCGTCGGCCTGCTCGCCGCCGTCCCGCCGGCGACGGTGCAGCGCCTGCTGGGCGGCACGGCCGGCCGGGTGGCCGGTGAGCGGGCCCGCGGCATCGACCCGCGCCCCGTCGTTCCCCGCTCGCTGCCGCCCTCCGCGGCCGTACGCCGGACCTTCGACCAGCACGCCCTGGACGGCGCCACGGTCCGCGCCGCCCTTCTCGACCTGGTCGTCCAGCTGGGGCGGCTGCTGCGCCGCCGCGGTCAGGCCGCCCGCGCCCTGACCCTCACCCTGCGCTTCGCGGGCGGGACCGGTTGGGAGAAGTCCCGCCGCCTCGTGGAACCGTCCGCACACGACGAGGACCTGCGGACCCTCGCCTACCAGCTGATGGACGCGGCGGGCCTGCAACGAGGCCGCCTCACCGGGCTCGCGCTCCGGGGCGAGGACCTCGTCGACGCCGACCGGGTCGCCCAGCAGATCAGCCTGGACACCGCCCGCGAGGCACGTCTGGTCGCCGAAGCGGCCGTGGACCGCATCCGCGACAAGTTCGGCCCCGGAGTCATCGGCCCCGCCGCCACCCGCCACGCGTCCTGAGCATCGCCCGCTGCACCCTGCCGGGCCCGGGCGCCTCACTCAAGCCGCGTTCACGGCTTCCCGCGTACTGGGTACGGCGGGGCGGCAGTGCCCATACGATGATCGCATGACCGCCCGCCGCACCCTCGGCTCCGGCCCCGACAGCTCCGCGCCCATCGGCGCGGCCCAGGCCGATCTGCTGGACGACCTCCCCGGTATCCGGCTGCCCGACCTGGCCGAACTGCGCGCCAGGGGAGTCCTCGCAACCCACAGCGCCAGGCCCCCGGCCGCCCGCCGGGTGCTCGGTTCGGGCGGCCACCCGGACACCCGGCCCGGCGACACCCCCGCCTGACGTTCCGGGGGTGTCGTACTCACCCAGGGCCTGAGCCCGCGCGGAAGGTCATCCGTCAGCGCCGCGCTCACCGCACTGAGCGCCCACGCCGAGATGCCGCGGAGGCGTGAGCACTGCCTCCGACGCTCGATCCGTTGCCGAGGCGGCTCAGGCGGCGGTGCGTGTCCGAAGGACTCCTTCGATGCCCTGGAGCAGGGTTTCGCAGACCAGTTGAGGGTCGAAGAGGCAGCCGGCCGCCATGGCGCCGTCCCGGAGCATGACGACGAGCCGGGCTGCCTCGTCGGCGGGGGAGCAGCCGGTCCGTGCCATCAACTCCGTGACGGTGTCGAGGAACCATTGCCGGTGGGCCAGTACGGCTTGATGGACGGGGTGGGCCGGATCGGGGTATTCGGCCACCGCGTTGAGGAAGGCGCAGCCGCGGAATCCCGGGGATTGGATGCCTTCGGCGATGGACCGTCCGACGGCCCTGACCTTGTCGACCGGTGACTCGGCGCTTCCCTGGGCGGCCGTGATCTGTGCCCGGATTCCCCGGTCGGCCAGGTCGAGGTAGGCGAGGATGAGTTCCTCCTTGCCCGAGAAGTGCCGGTAGAGGGTCGCACGGGTCACCTGCGCCTCCGCGATGATCCGGTCGACGCCGACGGAGTGGATCCCTTCCGTGTAGAAGATCCTCGTCGCCGTACTGAGCAGCCTGGCCCGCGCCTCGGACGTGCTGCCGTTTCCTGTGCCCCGACTCATGGACCCGAGGGTACCAAAGGCGTGAGGGAGAACGTTCGGTCTTGACAGTGACCGCGGCCGCCCTCTTGGATACTCACGAAGAGACCGAACGTTCTCCCTCGGTCGTCACCGTTCCTCAAGGCCGGCGGTGTCCTCCTCACCACCGCCGACGGCACGTCACCGACATCCACGCACGGCTACGTCACTCCCTCCGCGCACGGTTACTGGAAGGCACCCTCATGGACACCGCCCTCATCGACCCGACGACCCCCACCAGCGTTCCCGCCGCCCTGCGGAAGCTCTACCTCACGCGTTTCGCGTTCGCCGCCGTATGGGCCCTGCTGCTGTTCGCGACCGCCGACACACTCGGCCGGTTGAGCGTGGCGCTCCTGGTGATCTATCCCCTGTTCGACGTGGCCTGCGCCGTCGTCGACGTCCGGTCCGCCAAGGCGAACGACGGCCCGGTGCGCCACCTGTACCTGAACATCGCGCTCAGCGCGCTCACGGGCGTCGGCCTCGCCGTCGCCGCCACCTCCGGCATCCCGGCGGTCCTGAGGGTCTGGGGCGTCTGGGCCGTCACCGCGGGCCTCGTCCAGCTCGTCGTCGGTGTCGTCCGACGCGGGCTGGGGGGACAGTGGGCGATGATCGCCAGCGGTGCCATCTCCACCGTCGCCGGCGCGTCCTTCTTCGCCCAAGCGGGCAAGGACGACGCGTCCCTGGTCAACCTGGCCGGCTACGCCTTCCTCGGCGGCGTCTTCTTCCTCGTCTCCGCTCTCCGCCTGAGGCGCGCCGACAGGACCATGTGATCCGGCTCCGCTCAAGCTCCCCGCGTCCCACGGGAGTTCTCCGGCGCCGACCGCCCCCGCCCAGGGCTCCCCGTAGCGCGAGGCCAAGCAGCCGCGCTGCGGGGAGCCCTTGTGGCCGAGGGGCGAGGTCGTGCACGGGCCCGCCGCTCCGTCGGTCAGCCTGTCGTCGGGTCCTGCGGACCCTCCCCTCGCACGAACCCATGACTCCGCTCCACTTTCGCCACGTGCAGCGTGTAGCTCTGATACCACTCGGCCCGCCCGCGCTTCTGCGCCGCGCGGTGCTCGGCGTTGGACCGCCACTCCGCCAGGGCGTCGGCGTCGCGGAAGTACCCGACGGTGATACCGAGCCCCCCGGGAGTCTGCGCGTGGTCCATCCCCAGGTACCCGGGGACGTCCTTCACCAGGTCCTCCATGCGGGCGTTCGTCTCGCTGTAGCCGCCCTGCTCCTGGCTGCGCACCGTGGTGAAAACCGCTACGTAGTACGGAGGTTCATAGGCCCCGACGGGAGTGACAGGTGCTTCTGCGTGATCGCTCATGGCGTCACTGTAGGGCGGGAGGTGCCCGACGACTCGTCGCCTTTCCTGAACGGATACCTCGGGACGCCGACTCCTGACCAAGGCGTCCGAGCCGGCGTCCTCGGGCCGCTTCACGGTTGGCCCGGCCTCCCGTTCCTCTGGTCAGCGCAGGGCGATGCCGTTCGGCCGAGGATGTCGTCCCGCGCCGGCGGCGTCGTCGGCAGGCGGCTGTAGCCGATCCGCCGGCCGACGGCCCGTGTCGAGATGGGCGGCCGCCGGGTCCGGGACCGGAACGGGAAGCGCGACCGGGGCGGGGTGCACGGGACCGGCTCACTGAGGAGCCGAACAGCGTGACCCCGTCCGGCTTCTGACGGTGGTGCTCACCGGCCCGCCGTGAACGGTCGCCCCCGCCGGCCGCCCCGGGCGCTCACAGCATCCCCGCAAGCATTCCGCATAGTTGCAGACGCAACAAGATTCACTTCAATGTTACGTTCTCACCAGCCGGTCCGTATACACACGGTAGTAGGTTGCATACACATGAGCACCACCTCGCCCGACAGCCGCCGCGTCACCGCCTTCGCCGATTGGATCGACAGAAGTCCGGAAGAAGTCGCTGACATGGTGTTCAGAGCCTGCGTCGCGGCCGTCCCCTCCTTCGTCACCAACGGCCCCGAGGTCGAGCGTGCGTTCCGTACGACGTGCTCAGCGTTCCTGCCGTTCGTCAGCAAGGCCGTTGCCACGGGCGAAATCACCCACGGAGCCGCGCTTCCCCCGGAGGCGGAACATCTGACGCGCCGGCTTCCCGCGGCGGGGATCAAGCTCGTCGATCTCGTCCTCACCTACGACGTGGCCGGCAACGAACTGCTCGACGCCTTCGGCAAGGAACTGCGCGCCGGCTCCTGCCGGCCGGAGGGCGACCGCGCCGACACGCTGTCGGTGGTGATGGGCCGGCTGTTCCGGTTCCGTCAGGCCGCGCTGTCCCAGGCGATGGCGGTCTACCGCCAGGAACAGGAAGTGCTGCGGCGCTGCGAGACCCCCGACGTACGGGAAGCCGTCCGGCAGACGCTGACCGGCGAGCTGGGCGACGCCGAGGCGGAACAGCGACTGGGCTACCGGATGAACACCCGGCACGTCGGATTCGTGGTGTGGGGCCACGAAGCCACCGAAGCCGCTCTCAGGCAGGTCGCGGCGCGGTTGTGTGCCTCACTGCGTGCGGGAGCGGACCTGATCGTGCCGTCGGACGGACACGCTCTGCACGGGTGGCTCAGCGTCCCGGAGAACGCCCCCGGTGTGGACGTACTGCGGGCCCGCCTGTCCGTGCCCGAGGGCATCCGCATCAGTCTGGGCATGCCCCACTACGGCAGCGACGGCTTCCGGATCACCCATCGTGAGGCGCTGGAGACCCAGTCCCTCGCCGATCGGGCCATGCCGCAGCCCGCGCGTCCCGACGCCCCGGCCGAAGCCAGAAGTATCGTTTCTTTCTGCGACGTCGTCGCGCTGGTCTTCGCCAGCCGCGACGTGGAACTCGCTTCGCACTTCGTCCGCTGCCAGCTCGGCGGCCTCGTCGAGCCGCGCCACTCGGTCCTGCGCGAGACGCTGCGTGTCTGGTTCGAGGAACTCGGCAGCCCGACCCGGGCCGCCCGACGCCTCAATGTTCACGTCAACACCCTCGTCAAGCGCCTCAACCGGGTGTCGGAGATCGTGGCCCGGCCCCTGGACGCCGGTGACTTCGCCTTCCGCTTCGCCTTCGAGCTGTCCAGGACCCACCACGCGAACGGTGTGAGCGAGCCCCATGCGAGGGGCCACCGAGGCACCGGCCCCGGCCGGTGACGCGGAACTCCTGGCGGGAGCAACCGCGTCACCGGCCGGGGCGCCGGCCGTACGGGGCCGGCACGTGCCGTCCGATCGCGTCGCTCACCTGCCCGGGCGTCGCGCCCTCAGCAGGGAGGCGATGTCGTCGTCCACGGTGAGGTACTGGCCGGACAGCGGATCGGCTTCACCGGCGGCCAGGCGGACGAGCATCCGCGCCGAACGACCGGGGTCGACGAGCCGCCGGCTCTCGCGCTGGGCCAGCAGCCATGCCCTGACCTCGTCGCTCCACCGCTCCCCGGTCACCCCGCCCTCGATCTGCCGCTGGGTGATGCCGAGGTCGACCAGACCGGGGTGGTAACTGAACACCGACACTCCCGTCCCCTCCAGTTCGGGCGCGAGGTTCTCACCCAGCTTGATCAACGCGGCCTTCGACACGGAGTACCCGGAGACGAGGGGCCACCGGTGCTTCCCCGCCGAGCTGACGATGTTGACGACACGGCCACCGCGCCGCTCGATCATGCCCGGCAGGACGGCACGGCACGCGCGGGTGCTGCCGCGGAGGTTGACCTCCATGGCGTGCCACCACGCGTCGTCGTCCGTCTCCCACAGGGGACCTGCCGGGCCGGTCACTCCCGCGTTGTTCACCAGGACGTCGACCGCGTCGAACCGTTCACCGACCGCCGCCAGCAGCCGCGGCATCGCGTCGCGGTCACCCAGATCCGACGGCAGCGCCAGGACGTCGGCCTGCCGCTCCCGCAGCTCGTGCGCGAGGCGGTCGAGCGTGCCCGCGTCCCGCCCGGTGACCACGAGGTTCGCCCCGGCCTCCGCCATCGCCGTCGCGAAGAGCTGCCCCAGCGCTCCGGTGGCCCCCGTCAGCAGGACGGTCCGTCCCCTCAGGGGGAGCACCGGCTCGGGCACCGCGGGTGCCTCGTGCACGCGCTCGACGACGCCCACCGCAGGCCGCGGCGTCTCGGCCGGCACGGTGATCTGCGTGTGCAGGTACCGTGCCAGGGCGTCCGCCGTGGGGTGGTCGAAGACCACGGTGGCCGCGAGGGGCTGTCCCATCAGCTTCTCGACCCGGTTCCTGAGTTCGAGAGCGGTCAGCGAGTCGAACCCGATCTCGAAGAAGTTGCGGTCCGCCTCGACGTCCTCCGTGGTGGTGAACCCGAGGACCGCCGCGACCTCCTCCGCCACCGCCGACTCCAGCAGCTTCGCCCGCCCGTCCTCGTCCAGCGGGGCCAGCAACTCCCCGAGCGGCCTCACGGCTTCCGCGCGGCCCGACGGCCTCGCCGCGTCCGCCGTCTGACGCACATGGTCGCGCAGCAGCGGCGTGAGGGGCGACGCCTCGGTGTCCGACAGGTTCCGGGTGTCCAGCCGCAGCGGCAGCAGGACCGGGTTGTCCGCTTCCAGCGCCGTGTCGAAGGCCGTCAGCGCGTCGGCGGTGGCGAGGGGAGCGATGCCCAGCCGGGCGAGCCGGCGCAGGTCGCCGCTGTCGAGATGGCCGCTCAGTTCGCTGCGGTCCTCCCACAGCCCCCACGCCAGGGACAGTCCCGCGTGTCCCGCCGCACGGCGCCGCTGCACGATGGCGTCGACACACGCGTTGCTCGCCGCGTAGTTCGCCTGCCCGGCGCTGCCCCACCAGCCCGCGGCCGACGAGCACACCACGAACCACTCCAGCGGGAGATGCCGGGTCAGCTCGTCGAGATGGTGCACGGCGTCCACCTTCGACGGCAGCAGGTGCTCCAGCCCCTCCCACACCAGCTGGCGGAAGGTGCCGTCCCGCGTCGTGCCGGCCGCGTGGACGACACCGCGCAGCGGACGGTCCGCCGGTACGGCCGACAGGACGCTCGCCAGCCGGTCGCGGTCGCCGACGTCACCCGCCTCGACCGACACCGTGGCACCGAGGCCACGCAGTTCGTCCGCCAGCCCCGCCATGCCGGGAGCCCGCTCGCCGCGCCGGCTGAGCAGGACGACGTGTCCCACACCATGTGCGCGGACCGCGTGCCGCGCGAGCGCCGAACCCACCACGCCACCCGCTCCCGTCACCAGCAAGGAAGCGGTCGCCCAGTCGGTGCCGGGGTCCGCCGCGCGGGCGCCGGCCGTCGCCTGTCCGGGAGCGTCCGCCGCCGCCGTGACCAGCCGGGGAACGTACGCCTCGCCGGCCCGGAGAGCGATCTGCGGCTCGTCGTCCGCCAGGAGTGCCGCCAGCCCGTCGGCCGACGCGGGGTCCGCGTCGACATCGGCCAGCAGCAGCCGCCCCGGGTGCTCGGTCTGCGCCGTGCGGAGCATGCCCCACACCGCGGCCTGCGCGGGGTCGGCGCCCCCTGACTGCCCGTCCGTCATGACCGCGTCCCGCGTGACGACGACCAGACGCTCCCGCGGATCCCGCTCCTCGGCCAGCCACGCCTGCGTCTCCGTCAGGACGGCGGCCAGCGCGGCGCGTACACGGGCGGGGACCGGCGCGTCACCGTCGAGGCACCTCAGGACGCGCACGTCCCCGCCGTCCCGCGCCACGCGGGCGGCGACCGTGTCCGCCTCGGCGTCCCCGGCCAGCACGAGGTACCGGTGCGCCGGACCGTCGGCCGTCCGCGGCGCCGCCGGGACCGGCACCCACCTGACTTCGTGGAGGAACTGCTGGGACGTGCTCCGCAGGGCCCCGAGTTCGTCCGGCCCCATCACCCGCAGGGTCAGGCCCTCGGCCGTCATCACCGGATTGCCGTCCGGGTCCCATGCGGTGAACGCCACGGTGTGGTCACCGGTGCGCACGAGCCTGACGCGCAGGCGTGCGGCGCCGTGCCGGTGGATCTCCACACCCGTCCAGGAGAACGGCAGCCGCAGTCCCGCGGCGTCCGGCAGCACTCCCGGCACCGCCAGCGGATGGAGGGCCGCGTCGAGCAGGGCCGGGTGCAGCAGATAGGTGTGCGCTTCCTGCCTCACGTCCTCCGGCAGTTCGACCTCGGCGAAGACCTCCCCGTCACCGCCCAGGACGGCGCCGGCGCCCCGGAAGGCGGGTCCGTAGCGCAGGCCCTGCCATGCGAGGTCGGCGTACGCCCCCTCCAGGTCGAGGGGCTCCGTTCCACCGGGCGGCCAGGCCGGCATCGCGCCCGCCTCCGGAGTCGTCCCGTTCTCCTGCGCCGTGAGCCGGGCCGTCGCGTTGTCGGTCCACGGCACGTCGTCCCCGGCCGCGGCGGGCCGGGAGTGCACGCTCACGTCATGCGGCCCCTGACCGTCGGACGGCGACACGAACAGCTGGACGTCCAGGTCGTCGTCCGGGGGAATCACCATCGGCGCGCGCAGGACCAGTTCGGCGACGCGCGGCGCCCCGGCCCGCTGACCTGCCACGGCCAGCATCTCCAGGATCGCGGTGCTCGGCGCGACGACGGCATCGCCCACCTGGTGGTCCGGCAGCCATGCGGCGCCCGCGGTGGACAGCCGGCCGGTCAGGGCCACTGCCCCGCCCGCGAGGTGGATCGCCGAGCCCAGTACCGGATGTCCCAGCTCACCGGGCAGGTCCGCGGCGCGGCGGGCGGCGGGGGCGGGGGAGGGGTCGAGCCAGTACCGCTCGCGCTGGAAGGCGTAGGTGGGCAGTTGCAGCGGCGGCTGGGCCTTCCCCGCCTCACCGAGCACCTCACCCCACTGCACGGGGGCGCCCTGCACGAACAGCCGGGCCACCGCCTCGAGCAGCGCCCTGTCCTCGGGGCGGTCCTTGCGCAGCGCGGGGACCAGCGTGGCCGCGGACGGCTCCCGCAGGCACCCGGCGGCCAGGGCGGACAGCGTGCCGTCCGGCCCCAGCTCCACGAGCGTCCGCACCCCCCGCTCCTCCAGCGCGCGCACGCCGTCGTGGAACCTGACGGGCTCACGCACGTGCGTCACCCAGTACTCGGCCGAGGTGAAATCACCGGGCCCGGCCTGCGCGCCGGTGAGGGTGGAGACCAGCGGGATCCCCGGCACGCCGAAGTCCATCCGGGCCACGACGGCGCGGAACGCGTCGAGCATGGGCTCCATGAGCGGCGAGTGGAACGCGTGGCTCACACGCAGCGCCCGGGTCCTGCGGCCGCGCCGCTCCAGTTCCTCGACGATGTCCGCGACCTGCCCGCTGTCGCCCGACACGACCGTGGAGGCGGGCCCGTTGACCGCCGCGACACCGACGGCGTCATGACCCGCCAGCAGGGCCCCGACCTCGTCCTCCGGAGCCCGGACCGCGACCATGGCGCCGCCGTCGGGCAGTTGTTGCATCAGACGGCCGCGCGCCGTGACCAGTTCGGCGGCGTCCGGCAGCGACAGCACGCCGGCCACGTGCGCCGCCGCGATCTCGCCGACGGAGTGGCCGGCCAGGTACGCCGGACGCACCCCCCACGAGGTGATCAACCGGAAGAGGGCGACCTGAAGGGCGAACAGACACGGCTGCGCGTACTCGGTGCGGTGCAACAGCGCGGCCGCCTCGGCGTCGTCGGCGTCCGCGAACACGACGTCCGACAGCCGGCGGTCCAGGTGGACCTCCAGGGCCGCGCTCACCGCGTCGAACGCCTCGGCGTACGCGGGGAACGCCCGGTACAGCTCGCGGCCCATCGCCGGCCGCTGACTTCCCTGACCGGAGAACAGGAACGCGGTCTTCCCCGCCTCCCGGGTGTCGTCCGGGAGAACGGCGTGGGGATGCCGGTCCCCGCGCGCGGCGGCGGACAGCCCGCCGACGAGCTCCTCGTGACCGGCGCCGAGCACGACCGCGCGGTGCCTGAAGACCGCGCGTCCCGACGCCAGCGTCGCGGCGACCGCGTGGTCGTCCGCCTCGGTCCGCCCGTCGGCGAAGTCGAGCAGACGGGAAGCCTGGGCCGCGAGGGCGTCGCGCGTCGTCCCGCTGAGCACCCACGGGAGCACACCCGTCGCCCGCTCCTTCGGTACGGGGTCCACGGGGGCGGTGTCCGCCGGATGCTCCAGGATCACGTGGGCGTTGGTTCCGCTGATGCCGAAGGAGGAGACGGCCGCCCGCCGCGGACCGTGCTCCGCCGGCCACGTCCGCTCCTCGGTCAGCAGCCGGACCGCCCCGGAGCTCCAGTCGACGTGCGGCGTGGGCTCGCCCACGTGCAGCGTGCGCGGCATGACACCGTGCCGCATCGCCATGACCGTCTTGATGATGCCGCCCACCCCGGCGGCCGCCTGGCTGTGCCCGATGTTGGACTTCAGCGTGCCCAGCCACAGGGGCCGTTCGCGGTCGCGTCCGTACGTCGACAGCAGCGCCTGCGCCTCGATCGGGTCGCCCAGGGCGGTGCCCGTGCCGTGCGCCTCGACCACGTCGATGTCCTCGGGGGACAGGGCCGCGTCGGCGAGGGCCCGCCGGATGACGCGCTGCTGCGCGGCACCGCTCGGGGCGGTCAGTCCGTTGGAGGAACCGTCCTGGTTCACCGCGGAGCCCCGCACGACGGCCATGATCCGGTGGCCGTTGCGGCGGGCCTCCGACAGCCTCTCGACGACGAGCACCCCCACGCCCTCGGCCCATCCGGTGCCGTTCGCGTCGCTCGAGAAGGCCTTGCAGCGCCCGTCCGGGGCCAGTGCCCGCTGCCGGCTGAAGTCGATGAACGTGCTGGGCACGGCCATCACGGTCACCCCGCCCACGAGGGCCAGCGAGCACTCCTCGCGCCGCAGTGCCTGACTCGCCAGGTGCAGGGCGACCAGAGAGGACGAGCACGCGGTGTCCACCGTCACCGCCGGCCCCTCGAACCCCATGACGTACGAGACCCGGCCCGACGCCACGCTGCCCAGGCTGCCGTTGATCAGATAGCCCTCCATGCCGTCCGGGGTCTCATGGAGGCGGGAGCCGTAGTCGTGGTACATGATGCCGGCGAACACGCCGGTCGGTGAGCCCTTGAGCGTCTGCGGATTGATGCCCGCGTGCTCCAGCGCCTCCCAGGACGTCTCCAGCAGCAGCCGCTGCTGGGGGTCGGTGGCGAGCGCCTCGCGCGGGGAGACACCGAAGAACTTGGCGTCGAACAGCGCGGCGTCGTGCAGGAAGCCACCGGTCCGCGCGTGGCTGGTGCCCGGCAGGTCCGGATCGTCGGCGAACAGCGTCTCGAAGTCCCAGCCGCGGTCCGTGGGGAACGGCGTCACGCCGTCGGAGCCGCTCGCCACCAGGTCCCACAGGTCGTCGGGGGACTCGACGCCTCCGGGGTAGTGGCACGCCATGCCCACGATGACGATCGGATCGTCCTCCTCGGCCGTGGCGGTCTCGGCCCGCGGCACCCGGGCCGCGGCCGGTTCCTCCGGTTCCTCCTCTCCACCGAGGGTCCGCACGAGGTGGTCGGCCAGCGACGGAAGCGTCGGGTGGTCGAACAGGAGGGTGGGCGGCAGCCGGAGCCCCGTGGCGGTGTTCAGGTGCTCGCGCAGTTCGAGCGCCATCAGCGAGTCCACGCCCAGCTCCGAGAACGCCGCGTCCAGCTGGTCCTCACGCAGGTCCCGCCGTCCGAGGACGGTGGCGGTGCAGCTGCGGACGAGGTCCGCCAGGGCCTGACGCCGCTGCTCTCCCGGGGCGGGCTGTGCCGTCGGCGAAGGACCGGCGGGGGCGGCCACGGGGCGCGTCGGCTGCGCCTGTGCCGTCTGCGTACGGGCCGGGACGCGCGCGCCGGCGGCAAGCGGCGCGAGGAAGGGCGGAAGGGAGCCCGGGACGGCACCCGGAAGGCCGGCCGCGCCCAGCCGGACCGGCGCGAGGACCGGTTCCCGCCGCGCCAGCGCACGGTCGAAGGCCCGCAGCGCGTCCGCCGTGGACAGCGGCTCGATGCCCACGCGTGCCATCCTGCGGATGTCCACGTCGCTCAGGTGCCCGGAGAGTTCGCTCCGCTCCTCCCACAGCCCCCAGGCGAGCGACAGCGCGGGGTGGCCGGAGCGGTGCCGGTTCTCGATCAGCGCGTCCACGCACGCGTTCGCCGCCGCGTAGTTCGCCTGGCCGGCGGTTCCCCACCAGCCGGCCACGGACGAGCACGTCACGAACCAGTCAAGCTCCAGGTCGCGGGTGGCCGCGTCGAGCACGTGCACCGCGTCCACCTTGGCGTCGAGGACGGCGTTCAGCCGCTCGACGGTCAGCGAGTCGAAGATGGTGTCCGCCAGCGTCCCCGCGGCGTGGATGACACCCCGCAACGGGTGCGTGGCGGGAAGGTCCGCCAGGACCGCGGCGACCTGCTCGGGGTCGGCCGCGTCGCAGGCGGCGACGGTGACCGTGGCCCCCATCTCCCGGATGTCGTCGGCGAGTTCGGTCACACCCGGCCCCGCCGCGCCGCGCCGGCTCACGAGGACCACATGGCCAATCCCCCGGGTGGCCACGACATGACGGGTGAGTGCCGAGCCCACCACGCCTCCCGCGCCGGTCACCAGCACCGAGGCGTTCGCCCGCCCGGGTCCGGTCTCACCGCGCGGGGCTTCGGCCGGTGTCCCGACGTGCTCCAGCAGCGGAACGAGAAGCTCGCCGCCGCGCACCGCGAGCTGCGGTGCCGCGGCGCCCACCGCCGAGGAGAGCCCCTCGGGCACGTCCCGCGTCCCGTCCACGTCGATGAGCCGCACCAGCCCGGGGTGCTCGGTCTGCACCGTCCGGACCAGGCCCCAGACGGCCGCGTGCAGCGGATCGACCGCCGCGTCGGTACCGGCCGAGGACGCCTGCCGGGTGATCACCACCAGACGCTCGTCCTCGGGCCGCGGCCCGGCGAGCCACGACTGGATCCGCTCCAGCACGGCGGCCAGCCCGGCACGCACCCGCTCCGGTTCCGCGCCCGCGAAACCGCCGACACGGTCGGCCACGGCGGCGGTGCCGGCCAGGTGGCCGAGCACCGCCTCGGCGACGGGACCGTCGCCGACCACCAGGCACCGTTGCGCCGACGGAGCCCGCTCACCGCTCGCGGCAGCCGCCCCGAGAGGTCCCCACACCATCCGGTACAGCGGCTCCTGCCGGCCGGCCGACACCGCCGACCGCAGCTTCTCCGCCGGCACCGGCCGCAGTACCACGCCGGCCTCGGCCACGGGAGCGCCCTGCGGGTCCCAGGCCGTCAGGTGAACCGTGTCGGAGCCTTCCCTCCGCATCCGCACCCGCAGGGCCGGGGCCCCGTGGGCGTGGTGGCGTACGGCGGACCAGGAGAACGGCAGCCGCGCGCCCTGCGCGTCGGGCAGCAGCTCGCCGGCGGCGAGCGGGTGCAGCACCGCGTCCAGCAGGGCGGGGTGCAGCAGGTAGGCGTCGCACCGCGCCGCACCGGCGTCCGGCAGCCGCACCTCGGCGAACAGCTCGTCGTCGGCGCGCCACACCGCCCGGACACCGCGGAAGGCCGGACCGTACGCGAGGCCGCGCGCCGCCAGTTCGTCGTAGTGGTGCGCGACGTCCAGCGCCTCGGCGCCGGCCGGGGGCCACGCGGTCAGGGGCTCCGCGCCGGCGGGCTCGGCGGCCGGTTCCCCGCCCAGTGTGCCCGTGGCGTGCGTGGTCCACTCGTCGCTGCCGTCGCACCGGGCGAGCAGGCGGAGCGCGGAGACACCGGGGGTGTCCGTCGGCTCGACGCGCACCTGGACGTCGGCCGCCCCGCCGTCGGGGACGACCAGCGGAGTGTGCAGGAGCAGTTCCGTGACCCCGCCGTGGCCGGTCTGTGCGGCGGCCCGCGCCGCCGTCTCCAGCAGCGCGGTACCGGGCACCACGACGGCGCCGCCCACCCGGTGGTCGGCGAGCCAGGGCAGGCGCCGGGTGCAGAACCGGCCGGTGAGCACCGTTTGGTCGTCCACCCGCACGGCCGCCGCCAGCAGCGGGTGTCCCACCGGGACCAGACCGGCGGACGCGAGGTCCGCCTCCCCGGCGGGCGTCTCCAGCCAGTACCGCTCGTGCTGGAACGCGTACGTCGGCAGTTCCACCACGCGGGCGCCCGTGCCCGCGAAGCAGGCGGCCCAGTCGATCTCCGTGCCCGACGCGTGCAGCTGCCCGACGGCGAGGGCCAGCGCCGTCCGCTCGGGCCTGTCCCCGCGGAGCACCGGCACGATCAGCTGGTCGGTGTCGTTCAGGCAGCCCTGTGCCATCACGCTGAGCACGCCGTCCGGGCCGAGCTCCAGGAAGCGGGTGACGCCCCGCTCCCTGAGGTGGCGGACGCCGTCGGCGAAGCGGACCGTGTCCCGCACGTGCGCGACCCAGTGCCCCGCGTCGCCCAGTTCCCGCGCGGACGCCTCGCGCCCGGTGAGGTTGGACACGAGGGGGATGGCCGGGGAGGCGTAGGTGAGGCTCTCCGCGACGGTGCGGAAACGTTCCAGCATGGGTTCCATCAGAGGCGAGTGGAAGGCGTGGCTCACCGCCAGCCTGCGCGTCCTGCGACCGCGCCGCGCCCACTCGGCGGCGAGCGCGAGGACCGCTTCCTCGTCGCCGGACAGAACGACCGACTCCGGACCGTTGACGGCCGCGACGCCGACCCGGTCGGTGAGGTGCGGAAGCAGCTCCTCCTCCCGGGCCTGCACGGCGACCATCGCTCCTGCCGCGGGCAGCGCCTGCATCAGACGGCCGCGCTCGGCCACCAGCAGCGCCGCGTCCGGCAGGGACAGCACCCCGGCCACGTGCGCGGCCGCCAGCTCCCCGACCGAGTGGCCGGTGACGTAGTCCGGCCGGACACCCCAGGCCTCCAGCAGCCGGTACAGCGCCACCTCGACGGCGAACAGCGCCGCCTGGGTGTGGACCGTACGGTCCAGCAGCTCCCGGTCCGTACCCCAGACCACCTCGCGCAGCGAACCGTCCAGATGGCGGTCCAGCTCGTCCACCACGGCGTCGAACGCGGCGGCGAACACCGGGTACGCGGCGTGCAGTTCCCGGCCCATGCCCAGGCGCTGGGCGCCCTGGCCGGTGAACATGAAGGCCAGTTCGCCGTCCGGCAGGACGTGTCCCTCACCCACACCCGGGGCCCCGCGGCCCTCCGCCAGGGCCTCCAGCCCGGACAGCAGCTCCTCGTGGTCGCGGCCGGCCACCACGGCGCGGTGCGGGAAGGCGGTACGCGCGGTGGCCAGCGAGTACGCCACGTCCGACGGCCGCAGTCCGGGCCGCGCCGCGACGAAGGCGCGCAACCGCTCGGCCTGGGCCGCCACGGCGGCCGGGGACTTCCCACTGATCACCCACGGAAGGGCCGCCCGCGCCGCCGGGGGCTGCGCATCGAGGCCGTCGGCCGGCTCGTCCGACGGCGCCTGCTCGACGATGACGTGGGCGTTCGTGCCGCTGATGCCGAAGGAGGAGACCGCGGCACGCCGGGCCCGCTCGACCTCGGGCCAGGGCTGCGCCCGGGTCAGCAGCGCGACGGCGCCCGCACTCCAGTCGACCTTCCGCGAGGGCTCCCGCACGTGCAGCGTCCGGGGCAGTACGCCGTGCCGCAGCGCCATGACCATCTTGATCACGCCCGCGACGCCCGCCGCCGCCTGGGTGTGACCGATGTTCGACTTCAGCGAACCCAGCCACAGGGGGTGCCCGGCGTCGCGTCCCTGCCCGTAGGTCTCCAGCAGCGCCTGCGCCTCGATCGGGTCGCCCAGCGCCGTACCGGTGCCGTGCGCCTCCACCGCGTCGACCTCGGCCGCCGACAGGCCGGCGCCGGCCAGCGCCTGCCGGATCACCCGCTGCTGCGAGGGACCGTTCGGCGCGGTCAGGCCGTTGGAGGCACCGTCCTGGTTGACCGCGGACCCGCGCAGCACCGCGAGGACGCGGTGACCGTTGCGCCGGGCGTCGGACAGCCTCTCCACCACCAGGACACCGACGCCCTCCGCCCATCCGGTGCCGTCGGCCGCCTCCGAGAACGCCTTGCAGCGGCCGTCCGCGGCGAGCGCCCGCTGACGGCCGAACTCGGTGAACATCCCGGGCGTGCTCATCACCGTCACGCCGGCGGCCAGCGCCAGGGAGCACTCGCCCTGACGCAGCGCCTGGGCGGCGAGGTGGAGTGCCACGAGGGACGACGAGCACGCCGTGTCCACCGTGAGGGCAGGGCCCTCCAGCCCGAGGCTGTACGCCACCCGGCCCGACACCACGCTGGACGCCAGGCCGGTCAGCAGATGTCCCGCGACGTGGTCCGGGCCTTCGTGCAGACGTGTCCCGTAGTCCCCCGCCATGGCCCCGGCGAAGACTCCCGTCCGGCTGCCCCGGAGGGTGTCCGGCACGATGCCGGCCGCCTCCAGCGCCTCCCACGACGCCTCCAGCAGCAGTCGCTGCTGGGGGTCCATGGCGAGCGCCTCGCGCGGCGAGATGCCGAAGAACTCGGCGTCGAACCCGGCCGCGTCGTACAGGAAGGCGCCCTTGCGGGGCCCTCCCTCTTCGGCCGGACTCCCGGCGAGGGGGTCCAGCACGTCCCAATGGCGGTCGTCGGGATAGTCGCCCAGGGCTTCTCCCTCGTCACGCACCAGCCGCCACAGGTCCTCCGGGGAGCGGACGCCCCCCGGGAAGCGGCAGCTCATGCCGACGATGACGACGGGGTCGTCCTCGGCCGGTGCCGCCGGGGCCCGTACGGCCTCGGCCACCGCCGCGGAAGCGCCGCCCGCACCGCGACGGGCCGCTATCTCACCGGCCAGGCGTTCGGGGGTGGGGTGGTCGAAGACGACGCCGGACGGCAGGGTGAGTTCGGTGGCGGCGTTGAGCCGGTTGCGCAGCTCCACGGCCATGACCGAGTCGAACCCCTGGGCCTTGAACGACCGGTCGACCAGGACGTCCGCCGGATCCGTGCGCAGGACCAGAGCGGCCTGCGCACGGACGAGTTCGAGCGCGGGGGCCCTCGTGTCGGTTTCCTGCCGCTCCGGCCCGGCGCCGTGCTGCCGCGGTGCGGCGGCGGCCGGGGCGGGTCCGGGGCGCGCGGGCCCGGCGGTGATCCAGTGCCGCCGCCGCTGGAACGCGTACGTCGGCAGCTCGTGCGCCGGCAACGGCTCGACGCCGGCGGGAAGGAACTCCGCCCAGCGCACGGGCGCGCCTCGCACGTACGTCTCCGCGAGGCAGGTGAGGAACCGCTCCGGCCCCCCGTCGTCGCGCCGCAGCGAGCCGGTCGTGAAGACGTCCGGTACGGCTGCCTCGTCGGCGATGTCGGCGACGGCCGCCGTCAGCACGGGGTGCGAACTGCACTCGACGAAGTTCGTGTGCCCCGCGGCCAGCAGCTCCCGGACCGCCGCGCTGAAGCGCACCGGTTCGCGCAGGTTGCGCACCCAGTACCCGGCGTCCAGGGTGGAACCGTCCAGCCAGGCGCACTCCACCGTCGACATCAGGGGCACCCGCCCGGCGACCGGCGCGATGCCGGCCAGGCCGCCGAGGAGTTCGTCCCGCAGGGAGTCCACCTGCGGGCTGTGCGAGGCGTAGTCCACGGCGATGCGCCGGACCTTGGTGCCGGCCCGCTCCCACTCGGCCTCGAGGAGCGCGAGAACCTCCGGATCGCCGGAGAGCACGGTCGACCTGGGGCCGTTGACCACGGCCACCGAGACGCCCGGGTGGGACCGGATCCGCGCGCGCACCTCGTCGGCCGGCAGGCCGACCGAGGTCATGGCTCCCTTGCCGGCCAGCCGGCCGGAGATCAGCCTGCTGCGCAGCACCACGACCTTCGCCGCGTCCTCCAGGGACAGCGCGCCGGCGACGACGGCGGCCGCGATCTCCCCCTGGGAGTGGCCGATCACGGCGTCGGGTGCCACGCCCGCCGCCTCCCACATGGCCGCGAGGGACACCATGACGGCCCAGGAGACGGGCTGGACGACGTCGACCCGCTCCAGTCCCTCCCCGCTGCGCAGCACATCGCGCAGCGACCAGTCCACATGGGCGCCGAGGGCCCGCTCGCAGCGGGCCACGCAGTCGGCGAACACGGGGGAGGAGGCCAGGAGTTCCCTGCCCATGCCCGCCCACTGGGCGCCCTGGCCGGGGAAGACGAAGACGTGGCGGGCGTCGCGCGAGGAGTCCGCGCGCCCCACGACGGCACCCGCCCCCGGGACACCGCGCGCCATCCGGTCGAGGTCCGCCAGCAGCGCGTCCCGGTCCGGTGCCAGGACGACGGCCCGGTGGTCGAAGAGCGTACGGGAGGAGAGCAACGGGGAGGCGACGGCGACGGGGTCGACGCCGGGCTGCCGCCGAAGGAACGCGTGGAGTCGCGCGGCCTGGCCGCGCACGGCCGCCGCGCTCGTGGCGCTGAGCACATAGGGCACCGGCGTCCCACCGGCGGCCGCCGGAGCGGCAGGCACCTCGGCCGGGGCGGGGGGCGTCGTCCGGGGCGCACCGGCCAGGACGACATGGCAGTTGGCCCCGCCCATGCCGAAGGAACTCACGCCGGCCAGCCGCTCGTGGGCCGGGTGGCCCCAGTCGGCGAGCTCCGTCTGGACGCGCAGCCCGAGTTCCGCGAAGGGGATGCGGGGATTCGGCCGCTCGAAGTTGAGGCTCGGCGGAAGCTGCCCGTACCGGATCGCCAGCACCGCCTTGAGCAGCCCGGTGATGCCCGCGGCGCCCTCCAGGTGGCCGACGTTCGTCTTGGCCGACCCCACGGCGAGCGGTGCGTCGTCCGCCCGCCCGGGGGCGGTGACCGCGCCCAGCGCGGCGGCCTCGATCGGGTCGCCGACCTTGGTGCCGGTGCCGTGCAGTTCGACGTACTGCACCCTGCTCGGCTCGACGCCCGCCCGCTCGTACGCGGTCCGCAGGACGGACTCCTGCGCCGTGGCGTCGGGGGTGGTGAGACCGTCGCTCGCCCCGTCGTTGTTCACCGCGCTGCCGCGGATCACGCAGTACACGGTGTCGCCGTCGGCCAGTGCCTTCCGCAGGGGCTTCAGGACGACCAGGCCGCCGCCCTCGCCCCTGACGTACCCATTGGCCCGCTCGTCGAAGGTGTGGCAGCGCCCGTCGGGCGACAGCCCGCCGAACTTGGCGGCGGCGGCGGTGCTGTCGGGCGCGACGTTCAGGTGCACGCCGCCGGCCAGCGCCAGTTCGGATTCGCCCGACCGCAGGCTCTCGCAGGCCAGGTGCACGGCGACGAGCGAGGAGGACTGGGCGGAGTCGACGACGAAGCTGGGGCCCCGCAGTCCCAGCGCGTAGGACACGCGGTTCGCGATCAGGCCACGGCTCAGGCCGGCCATGGTGTGGTGGTCGACGCCCTCCGGGCCCTGCTGCCCGGTGAGCGTCGCGTAGTCGGTGCCGATCGCGCCGGCGAACACGCCCACGGGCGCTCCGCGCAGCGTGCCGGGCACCACCCCGGCGTTCTCCAGGGCCTCCCAGCCGAGTTCGAGCATGAGCCGCTGCTGCGGGTCCATGGCGGCGGCCTCACGGGGGGAGATGCCGAAGAACTCCGCGTCGAAGTGGCCGACGTCCTCCAGGAAACCGCCCCGGTGCGAGGAAACGCCGTCCGGACGGCCGGAGTCGGCATCGCGGAGCGACGACGTGTCCCACCGCTCGTCGGGGGTCTCGGTGACAGCGGTCTCACCGGCGCTGAGCAGGCGCCAGAAAGCCGAGGGATCCTTCGCGCCGGGCAGGCGGCACGAGAGTCCGATGACCGCGATGTCATCGCTGGGGCCAAGGGGTTCCGGAGACGCGCTCATTGCACTGTTCCCATCTTGCGGCAGTGACGAAATGCTGGCGGGTCGGTGACCCGCGGTGTGGAGAAGCCCAGCGCGAAGGAGGGCACGAAAGGAGGTGCCCATTTCGTCGTGGGAAAAAGGGGACGGCGGGACGAAGGGACGGGTCCGCGTGTCGTTTTCCGTTCGTTCGCGGCGACGTCATCCAGGAACACGTCATCCAGGAAACGGACACGGACATCACGCGCACTGCCCCATTGCCGTGCCGTGAGAAGAACAGCGGATTCCGAGCGAGCAACGCATCACAGCGACGCATCACCCGAGAGGTGAGCTTCCCCCTTCAGGTGTCGTGCCGGCCGAACGGCTTTCCGGTGCGTGCGTGATCAACGTTAGGCATGCCGGCGATACGTCATCAAGGGGCTCTCCCTACACCGCTGGGTGGTGTCAGCCGCCCCCCTGCCTCGGTGTTGTGGAGGTTGCGTGGACGAGGCACCCGGCACTTCTCACGTCGTCCACGGCAGGACGACCGGCTGTCCCGGACAACTGGACAGACCGGCGGAGCCGTGTGAACAATGACCCGTCCCCGCGTCGCCGGACACTGTCGGCCACTCCCGAAACGCCGGCAATTCGGTTCGGACAGCGCTGTCCGGCCGGGTCGACACCCCCAGCCGCCCGACTTCCTGTCCGCATGCGTCGAAGCACGATCTGCGTTCGTCGCAATGCACCGTCGGTATCGCCGCCGTCCGGCGCAATGCCGGTGCGAAGGAGAGGGAACGCGGCGCCCCGACGATCCTCCCGCCGGAGAATGCCCTCGGGCGGGTCTTCAGCCGTCACGGACCCACCGTCGAGGAGCAACATGGTGAGCCACGCCGCCCGCGTCACGAGCAAGGCAATACAGCGGTTCTCTTCGTCCCCCGGCGCGGAAGCGGCCCTGGTGTGCTTTCCGCACGCCGGCGGTGCCGCGAGTTATTACCGGCCCTTTTCCACCGAGCTGGGGACCGACATGGACGTCTTGGCCGTCCAGTATCCCGGGCGCCAGAACCGCAGAAGCGAGCCGCTTGCCCGCACCGTCGACCAGCTGGTCGACGACAGCGTGGAGGCACTGCGACCGTGGGCCGACCGGCCGCTCTCCCTGTTCGGGCACAGCATGGGAGCGGTGGTCGCCTACGAGGTGGCCCGACGGCTGACCGCGGCCGGCGGTCCGCCCGTCACCCTCGTCGTCTCCGGCCGTCGCGCCCCCGGTGACGAGCAACGGGGCGAGGTGCACCTGCGGGACGACGACGGGGTCCTGGCCGAGATCGGGAGGTTGGGCGGCACGGACCTGCGTCTGCTCGAAAGCCCGGACATGCGCGAGCTGTTCCTGCCGGTCCTCCGCGCCGACTACCAAGCCGTCGAGACCTACCGGCACACCCAGGGACCGCCGCTTCCCTGTCCCGTGCTCGCCCTGGCCGGCGAGAGCGATCCGGTGGCGTCCCCGGCCGAGATGCGTCACTGGGCCGGGCGGACATCGGCAGGGTTCGACGTACTCGCCTTCAGCGGGGGCCACTTCTACCTTGCGGAGCACCCCGCGGCGGTGGCGTCCGCGGTACGCGCCCACATCCTCGCGCTGACCCGCTGACCCGCTGACCCGCTGACCCGCTGACCCGCTGACTTGCTGACCCGCTGAACCCGTCAGCGAACCGCCACCACGACCGACCACCCCCGTATCGAAAGCACCAGGCCGTCCCCCCTCTCTTCCTGCTGCCTCCGCCGCGTCAATGCCCGCGCGACCTGCATGCGATCGCAGTACCTGATCAACGGTCCCGCAGATCATTCGCCCCTCCCGGGCCGTGACGATCTTCCGATGGGTCGTTCCGTCGTGGTGCTCCGGGCATCAAGGCGGTCGCCCGCATGCTGCGGATCTCCCAGCGCACCGTCGAGCGATCCGTGAAGGACCAGATCAAGAAACCCCGCCCGGACCTCGCCGCGCGCCTGGAACGGGAGGTGAAGAAGCGGTGGCAGCCGCAGATCCGGGCCAGTGCCAAGGAGCGCGCGGCGACGACCGGCGGCATCGTCATCGACACCCGCGCCCGGATCGGCTGTACCGCGCCGATCGGCTCGACGCCCGGCTCCGGCACCTGACCGTGTGCCGGCGGGCGCGCGACGCGGCGACGACGAACCCACCGTCCGGCAGGCGGTCCAGGTCCGGCTGCGGGCTCGCACGGCGCTCAGCTCGGTGAGTTCGACGCTGCCGCCCGGATCGACGGAGCCGACCAGCGCGTCGAAGGGCAGGACATCGCCGCCGGGCTGCGGAGCGCGCTCGGCAAGCAGCCAGTGGGCTGCGCCGAAGACGTCGACGGTACTGGTCAGCACGTGGCGGTCGTGGTGCGCTCGGGGCAGGTGGGCGTAGGGAATGAGGGCTGTCTTCTGCACGGGCGGGCTCTCCTTGGTGGGCGGTCACGGCCATCGGTCGCTGCGGTGAGTTGCGGTCGGCGGCGCGCGAGCGGTGGAGAGCGGAGCGGGGTGCCTAGAGGGCATGGCCCTTTCTGGTCGTCATGAGGTGATCGTCGTCGACAGCCAGCCTCATGACAAACCCTTCCGGCGCACTGCCCTCGTTGAATGAGCGCGGGCCGGCGCCCTCCGCGCGAAGACCGGCGCGTAAGATCACCGCCCGAGGGGTGGTGGCATGACCATGAGGAACTACCGGTGGTGCGTGGCGACCGCGGCGGCACTGCTGCTGACCGGCTGCGGCGGCGCGGAGAGCGACACCGGGAACGCCAAGGCGGTGGCACTGACGAAGGATCAGGTACGGGAGACACTGCCGGACGGCGAGGCCATGGGCGGCTGGAAGGAGTCCGCTCGGCCCACGGCCGTCGAGATGGACAAGCTCTACCGTTCGCAGGCCTGCCCCATCAAGGACAACGCGGGCTGCGAGAACTCCCGCTTCTACGGCGCCTCGACCTTCCGGCACGACGACACTGCCGCCACCGCCACCTTTCTGGTCGTCGCCTACGACAGCGAACAGGCCGCCCGGGAAGCGTACGACGTGCTCTGGGACGGCTACTACGGCAAGAGGGCGGGACAGAGGGCGAAGACGTTCGAGCTCGGCCCGATCGGCGACGAGCGCGACGCCCGGTTCGGTTCCTCCGGCTTCCGCGGCGAGCCGGGCGCCGTGACCCAGACCCGGGTCGGCACAACGCTGCTGTGGACCCTGGCGGCTTCTGCGGACAAGGGCGGCATCGACGAGGACGGTGTCCGTGACCTGGCCACGGTGCTCGCGGAGCGGGCCGAGCAGGTCCGGAACGGGGACGCGCCCACCGCCGCGCTCGGCGACTGACCGCATCCGGTGACCCTGATCGTCGACTCCCCGTCGGTCAAAGGCGCATCCACCGTCGGCGAGAACTGCTGCGGCTACGAGAGGAGGCGAGCAACCCTGCGAGTCGCTCCTCGGCCGAAGTCCATCTGTCTGCTGCCGCGTGTCCGTTGGCGGTCCAGCCGTGGGACCATCCCCGTGGTGTGAGTCATGACGAGCATCCTGGCAGCCGCCGTTGACATCACCGTTGGCCATCACCCATTCCCGGCAGGCCGGACTCTCGTCCGGCCGCCAAAATTCCCCGGAAGACGCTCTTGTGTCGGGGGACGCCACCCGCTGACGACAGTGCCCCGGTCAGCGGGTGATCAGCGCGGCGGCGAGGGCGGCAACCGCGACCAGCGACGCATCACCGGCCAGCCGGAGCCGCGTCATCTTCCACAGCACGACCCGGCTGAGAACCTGGACCCGGGCGAGGCGCCGGTCCTCCTGCATCCCGGCCTGGATCTCGTCCTGGGTCGCGGTGGCCCAGTAGGCGAAGCCGGCCCGGTCCTGGACCCCGGGCGACCCGAGACGGGGCCGGATCGCCAACAGGGCCAGCACCACGGAGACGACCAGGGCTACCGCGCTCACCGCGACCAGCGCCAGCGTCACGCCGGTGACCGAACCGAGGAGCCCCAGCGCCGCGACCAGCAGCCCATCCAACGTCAGCAGTACACCGGCCTTGCTGTCGGTGCGGCCCAGCTCGCTCAGCGTCTGGTCGATGGCGGCCACGAGATTCGCGTCGGCCTGAGACATGTGATCCTCCTCGATCCGAAGCGCGTCTCCCGCGGCTCCGGTTCCCCCTCGTGCGCTCCGACGGCCTGTTGCGCGTCGCGGACGCCTGCGGTGTACTTCCCGCCCTTCCCGGGCGGGGAAACCGCGCGGCTGGACCGGGCAGCCCCATGACACTGAGTGAGCTGTCAGGGGCGGCCGACCGCGGTCTGGGATGATCGCGCGGTGAGTGATGCGAGGCTGCTGGCCGCGGAGGCTGTCGAGTCACATGTCCGGGTGTTCTTCGAGGGGCACTCGGTGGAGGTCGTCGACTACGACCTCGGACCGGCACGGCGACAGGTGGCGCCCGATCTGCGCATCCTCGTGGTGGGGCCCGGCCCCCGCAGCGACGGTTGGGCCTATGTGACCGCCGGGTGCTGGGCCGCGAGGGAGAAGGACGGTCGTGGACTCGAGTTCGTCATGACCGCCCATGTCCGTGACCGGCGGTTCATCGATCTCATGGCGATGATCGCCCACTACCACTGCGGAGGACATCAGCTCGACCTGGAGCACAGCATGCCGATCGGTGAGCCGTGGGTGCCGGGTTCGACCTGCGATCACCTACTGATCAGCCTGCCCTACCTCCACGGCCCCGATCTTGAACACTGCCCGCTTCCTGGGGGACACGCTCGGATCCTGTGGACGCTGCCTGTGACGACCGCCGAGATCGAGTTCCGCAGGCGTCACGGGCACGAGGCGTTGGAGCAGCTCTTCGACGAGGCGCAGATCATCCCCACCGATCCTTTCAGGGCGTCGGTCGCCTGAGTTTCCGGCCTCCGGCGGTTACTGTTTGTGGGTTCACCTCGGGCCGCTGTCTGACACCGCTGCCGCGGCCGAGGACCTCATGAGGCAAGCCGGAGCCCGCGCATGGATTCAGCACCTGTCCGGTGGGTCAGGAACAGGGGCGCCCACACCGGCCGCCATGAGGCGCTTCAATGACCAGGTGGTGAACTGGGCGCCTGTGCGCGACTGCTACGGGGAGGTCGACCGCGTCCCCGCGCTTCTGGAACAGGTGGAGCTCCAGGACAACCTGGAAGCCTGGCAGGAACTGGGATACCGGCTGGTCCTCGAACACGACCTCGTCTTCCCCGCCGGCTTTGCCGCCCTGCCGCGCCTGATACGGCTCGCTTCGGAGAGCGCACCTGCGCGGGGACTGGCCGGGTCGATCCTGCGGTGCGCGGCAGGGCACCACGGCTGCGACGACTTGCTCGCGGACTGCGCCGACGCGATCGCGGAGTTCCGCGAACTGCTGGACCGGCACCTGCAGACGCGGCCGGTCGACTACCTCACGCCGTTCCGCGATCTGCTCGCGGCAAAGGAGCAGTACCACTGGAGCGCCGTTCTGGGGGACTTCACGGACGACTGCTACCACCTGCCCTGCCCCCACTGCGCCGTGGAAGTGACGATCGCCGTCGGGGACTACGGGCGCTATTCAGCGATCCGGGACTGGCACCAGGGCGACGTGGACCGCCGTGGTCTAAGGCCGGCGCCCTCCGAGGAACTCTCCGGCATCGGCCGATGGATGCATGAGACCGCCGTCCGCGATGGGCGCGAGGCCCTCGCCGACGGAATCGCCCACCTCTTCGGCAGGGCCGAATGCCCACGCTGTGCCAGTGTGTTCAACATCGCCGACGAGTACACGTCCGCCAACTGTCCCGTCCTGCGATAGTCCGGGGCGAACCGGAAGCAAGTGGGAAGGGCTCAGGAGCGGAGTCACAGCCAGCCAGTGAACCCCCTGGTCGACCTGAACCGGGCGGCCCCGGGCGAGCGCCGGGAAGCCCTGCTTGATCACCGGGGTGCACCCGACGTTGCGTCCCGTCAGCGACGCGGAGTTCGGCGATGGCGGTGCGGATCACCAGCGTGGTCGCGATCACGGCCGCCGGAAGGATCAGCCCCGTGTCCCTGCCGGCGCCTCCCGGTCGCCGGTCCGGTCGACCAGGCGCCGGTGGTGGCGGCTGCGGCGTCCCAGCACCATGGCGGCGATCAGGGCGGCGGCGGCCGAGGCGAGGAGGACGGCGCCCTTGGCGTCGGTGAGGTGCACGTCGCTGCTGTAGGAGAGTTCGGCGATCAGCAGGGAGACGGTGAACCCGATGCCGCCGAGAATGCCCGTGCCGGCGATGTCAGGCCAGGCCAGCCGCGGGTTGAGGTGAGCACCGGTGAACCGCGCGGTGAGCCAGGTGGCACCGAAGATGCCGGCGAACTTGCCCGCGAGGAGCCCGGCGAGGACACCCCAGGTGATGCTGGACGTCCAGAAGCCGCCCGCGCCGGACAGGGAGACACCGGCCGACGTCAGGGCGAAGACCGGCAGCGCGATCCCGGCGGAGAACGGCCGCAGGACCTCCTCCGCCCGGTGCGACGGGGAGACCGTCTCGCCGTCGCGGGCCCGGGTACGCATGAGCAGGCCCATGGCGACGCCGGCGATGGTGGCGTGCACACCGGAGGCGTGGGTCAGCGCCCAGATGACCACGGCGAGCGGCCCGAACAGCAGTCGGCCCGGCACTCCCGACCGCAGCCGGGTCACAGCGCGTCCGGCACCGTTCTGCAGGTAGCCGAACACCACGAGGCCCGCCGCCGCGGCGGCGAGGGCGGCCATGTTCAGGCCGGTGGTGTAGGCGACGGCGATGACCAGAACGGCGCACATGTCGTCGACGGTGGCCAGGGTGAGCAGGAAGGTCCGCAGCGGGGCCGGCAGGTGCCGGCCGACCACGGCCAGGACGGCGAGGGCGAAGGCGATGTCGGTGGCCATCGGGATGCCCCAGCCCCCGATCGCCGCCCCGCCCGCGGTCGCGTTCACCGCCAGGAAGACCAGCGCCGGCACTGCGACGCCACCGAGCGCGGCGGCGATCGGCAGCGCTGCCCGCCTCGGGTCGCGCAGCTCGCCGTGGACGAGCTCCTGCTTGAGCTCGGTGCCGACGATGAAGAAGAACACCGCCAGCAGTCCATCGGCGGCCCAAGCTTCCACGGACAGGTCCAGGTGCAGGGCGGCGGGGCCGACGGTGAACGAGCGCAGAGCCTCGTACGAGGGGGAGAGGGGTGAGTTCGCCCAGATCAGCGCGGTGAGGGCGGCGCCGATCAGGAGCGAGCCGCTGACCGCGTCCGAGCGCAGGGCAGCGGTGATCCACGAACGAGCAGACATGGAGAGACGTCTCCGGAACTGGTGCGAAGGGGCATGAGAACGCACCGGCGACGGCCGGTGGTGTGCCTCCGCGGAACGCGCGGTGGGCTCAGCAGCCCTTCGGTGGGCAGACGCTCGTCACAGCGCCCCACGTGCTGACGTAGCCGTTCGTACCGATCGGCCGCCGCTCCACGGGTCGCAGGACACGGACGCGGGCGGCCGCCAGCCGCGAGGCGGGCGAAGTGAAACGGTCGGTCACGGCGACGCCTCCTTCGCTTCCGGTCCGCGGTGCTCTCGACGACACCCTAACAAGGCCCGGCCGCTCGTTCGGCGGGCCGCAGTCGGAGCAGCGCTACCAGGCACCGGTGCCAACCGTCGATCGCCGGACCATGCCTCGTCACGCCGGAACGCGTCCGACGGTACTCCCTACTCCTGAGGCGGACGATCCCCACCGGGAAGCCCCTGCCAACCCGCCATCACGACGCGTCCTGGGACGCCATCCGGAGCTGTTGGACCAGCTGACCGAGGGCATGTCCGGCAGTGAGTGACCTGACCACACTGCTGCTCAAGGTGTTCCGGCGCCGGGCGGACCGGCTCTCGCCCGCAGACGTGATGCGGCGCGCCCTGGCCGTGCCCCATCCCTTCGCCCTCCATCCCCGCCGCACTCGACGGGCACCCCGGTCCACAGGTGGTGTCACCGGCAGCATGGCGAACCGGACGGGTGGGAAACCGGGCGCCCGTGTCCTCCCCAACCGCTCAGAAGAGGCCTGCGTACCTGTGCTGCGTGAGGTTCGCGAGGATCTCGCGCAGCCACGGGCTGCGGGCGGGCGGCAACCGGACCAGGGTGCGCTTGAAGACCGCTGAATCGATGCGGAACGCGTCGTCGACACTCGGCGGGGGCGGGTCGTCGCGAAGGATTGCGCGGGGCGCGACGTTCGACGCCGGGACAGGCAGCGGCGTCTCAGGGAAGACGAGCCGGAGCCACACCCCGAACGGCAGAGGTGCCACGTACGGCCGGGCGGCCGGGCCCGCCGGGGCCGTCGGGGTCCAGACCGTCCCGGTCTGTGGGTGGGACGGCACGAGGAGGATGTCGGCATCGGGGACGGACAGCCCCGGTCCGGCGAAGCCGGCGCGCCGTGCCGGCGGACCGACCGGCAGCAGGGCGTTCAGGGTGGGTTGGAACACCTTCGCGGGCAGGCCGTCCGGGACGGCCACCGGCCGGCCTTCCGAAGCCGCCAAGAGATGGGCGAGCGCCTGCCCGGCTGCCGCCTCCCACTGCGGGCTCCAAGCCCACCGGTGGCTCGCCCCGTACAGCGATCCCCAATGGGTGATCGGCTCGAACGGTGGCACACCCGTGCCCTCCGCCATGAGGTCGTCCCAGGAGAGCGGTACGGCGTCGGCGTCGACGCGGAGCCGGCGTACGGAGTCCGGGGCGAGCCACACCGCCTGCCAGAGCGAACAGTCGTCGATCCGGATCGCCACCGGCAGACCGCATGCCTCGCAAACCATGTTGGGACCGTCGGATCCGGCCAGGCCGCAGCAGGCGACGCCGCGCTTCTCCGGAATCAGCACGGCGCCACGGGTGTCTCCGGGTGCGATGACGATCGCGCCGGGTGCGCCGTCGGGCAGGGCGTGGACCGGCGCGTAGATGCCGCGGGCCTCAGCCTCCCGCGGACCGATGTCCTCCCACCTCCGCCACGGCGGCCCCCAGCGCTCCGGCTCCACGGCGAACGTCCCCGACTCCATCAACACCGGGAGCTGGAGCCCGTTCCCGTACGACTGATGGGCATGGACCGGCAGGGCCACCTGGGACAGCGGTGCGGTCAGCTCGGCGTCGCACCCCGCACACACGAAAACGAACAAATGCCCTCCGCTCGGGAAACAGGGGCATCCTCGCAGCTCGACGGCGGTCGGCCAACGCGTTTTCCGCACGCTCCTCACCCGCCCCTTGGCCGTCGTCTGCCTGAGCGACGCGCCAGTCGTACGTGACCCCCTCGGCCCGTACCACGATGAAGTACCTGGTGCGGGAGAGCGAGGCCGTCGCGTCGACACGGACTGGCCCGCCCGCGTCCAGGCCCTGGTCGAACGGGACATCGCCGCGGGGACCGCCGGGACCAGCTACGCCAGTCTCATCGAGGTGTTGTGGAGCCTTCGGTGGCCGGCCGGCCTGCCGTGCGGGCACCGTTGAACGGCTGGTGCCGGACGAGCTGCGGGGAGTGGTTCCGGCGGGGGTTCCGGAGGCACCGACCCGCCACCGGGCCGACGGACATGCGGACGGACGCGGGTGCCGTCGCCGCGGCAGTGCCCCTGAGCGTGTGTCGTCGGCCCGACCTGCCGACGCAGGCGCGCGTTCCGTCGCGCGCAGCTGCCGTGCCCCGGGCTACACTGCTCCGTTCCATCGCGACTGGAGGTCGTCCGGGTGTTCACCGTACGGGTACTCGCCGCTGTTCCACTGACTCTGGTTGTTCTCGCCCTGTCCGGCTGTTCTTCCCTCTGGAGCTGCACCGACACGGTGGCGCAGCGCGGTGAGGCCGGTGTCAAGGTGCAGGTCGAGGACACGTCAGGGCGGCCTCTCGGCGTCACCGCCGAGGTGGTCGACTGGAGCCTCGAGCCTCACCCGCAGGTGCCCGCCGAAGGTGACCGGGTCCGCTTCCACTACCGCTTCGACGGCGCCGACGCGACGTCCGGCCCTGCGGTGGACGCGTGCGCGGTGGACAAGGAGCGCGTGGCGTTGGGGTGCCAGACGGTCCATTCGTCCACGGCGCTCGGGCAGGACGGTGACCTCACGGGTGACGACTGGCTCGCCGTCGAGCACCCCGAGCGGGTGGCCGGAGTGCTGTTCATCCCCAACGACCAGTCCTACGACGGGCGGACCTGCGAGCAGGACATCAAGGACGGCGGCGGGCCGCATCCTCCGGTACCAGCCGGCAGGGGAGACCAACTGTGAATCGTCATTCAGCCCGTCGGTGAACAGGCGGCGGCAGTTGATTGTAGGTGCGGCGAGGTCAAGCCGTCCGTTCCGCCCGCGCACTGACCTGACGGACATGCCGGAGGAGAAGGCACCGTATGAGCAGGCTGCTGGAAGCGGTGTGTGCGCTGACCGTGGGCGTCCTCGTTGCACTCCTTGTGTGGGGTGCTGACCCTGGCGCCGTGCGGGTGGCGTGGCGGGAGGGCGAACTGAGCGGTGTGACAGTCGTGTTCGTGGCGGCCTGTTCGCTGTGGCTGGTGCTGTGGCGCAGGCGTACCGGGCGCGGCCGGCCGGCATGGCCGCTTGTGGTGCTGCTGTGCGGTGCGGCTGTCGCGCTGGTCGTGGCGGCCATGGCCGGTTGACCGGCGCAGGCAGGCAGGTGGGTTTCTCGTCCCGGTGGGCGGGAAGCCCCGCTACCCAGCACCCGCTCGCCCACTCGTCCGCTCCCGACGACGTCGCGTCACCGCAGTTTGGCGAAACCGCTACGCGGACGGACTGTCCGTGGCCGGGGACGGATCCGCTTCCGTCGTGGGCGCCGGGGCATGCCCGGTGGAGAGGTGTGCCTTTCGCCATGGCAGAAGGAGCGCGCTTGCCATGCACAGTACGCCGGCCATGAGCAGGGCACCGCGTACCCCCACTGCGGCGCCGATGAGACCACCGGCGACCAAGAAGACGGCCTGGCATGTCTTCGCACCGACGGACCACGAGGTGCCGACGCGAGACATGAAAGCGTCCGGTGTGGCCGCCATGCGATACGTGGTGAACGACGGGTTGAAGACCCCCGGCGGAGAAGAGCAGGCCGAAGTCGGCGGCCACGACGACGGTCACGCCGAGGGCACCGGAGGGTGCCAGCGGCAGGAGGACCGTCCACAGGGTGCGTGCCACACCGGACAGCAGCAGAATGCGACGCTGCCCGAATCGGCGGGTGAGCAGCGGGGTCAGGCGTGAGCCCAGCACGCCGCCGAGGCACGGCAGTCCCAGAGCGAGTCCGTACTGCCACGGTGCCAGGCCGAGTTCGTCCAGCATCAGGACGGCTATCAGCGGGGAGGCCATCATGACGGATCCGCCGAAGAGCAGAGCGTTGAGGAACAACGGCCGCAGCCCTGGATGCCGCAGGAGGTACTGCCAGCCGGCCGCGATGTCCCGGCCCGGACGAGAGGTGGCGGCTCGTGCCGGTGGCGCGGGTTCAGGCTGCCGGATGCGACGGATGCCCAGTGCCGATCCGAAAAAGGACAGCGCGTCGACCACCATGGTGGCGGCCGCGCCCAGTGCCCCGATCAGAAGCCCACCGACGAGCGGGCCGGCGCTGACACAGATCCAGTTGGTCGTCTCGAACAGGCTGTTGGCGCGAAGACGCTGCTCGGGCGGGACCAGTGCCTTCAGATGCGCCCCGCTCGCCGCATCGAACGCGACAGAGGCCGCTGTCTGGAGAACGCCGACGACACACAGTTGGTTGAAGGTCAGCCGGTCGAATGCCATGGCGACGGGAATGCTCACCAGCGTCACGCAGCGAGCCAGATCGGCGGTGATCATGACCGGCCGCTTGTACTGGTGCTCGATACGCACACCGAGCGGCAGAGCGATCACCGCACTGGCCATCGCAGACAACGCGGCGAGTACAGAGACCTGCAACGCAGAGGAATCCAGCACCAGGAGGGCGATCAGCGGCAACGCCCCCATGCCGACGGCACTGCCCGCTGCGCTGACCGCGTAGGCGGCCCACAACCACCGGAAGTCCTGCCCGAGCGTGCTCCGCCCTACCAACCGAACCTCCCGAGCAGCGAAGGCGCTCAGCGTAGTGACTCGAACCAACCACCGCCCCATGATCAGGCCACCACCGGGCGCACCTCGAAGCTGAGATCGAAAACAGGTACTGAACAGGTCGTCCTCGGCTTCCACCGCGCGGGCTGGCTCTGTGTGGCGCGAGGCCCGGCGCCGCTGGAGCACCAGGCGGCCCACACGCCGCACCTGCGAGAGGTGGGGGTCAGCAGCCGGCTGCTGGACCGCTCGGCCGTGCGCGCCCTCGAACCCGCCCTCGGACCCGCCCCGGGGCCCGGCGTCCATGGCGGAGTGCACTACGTCCATGACCAGTCGATCGACCCCGACCTGGTCAGCCGCACGGCGTGAGGCGGCACGTCCGCACGGTTCCTCGATGCCCGCGTCGTCGAGGTCGTCCGCGACGGCCGGCACGTCCGTGCCCTGCGCACGGCGAGCGGCGAGGAGGTCACCGCGTCCGCCTTCGTCGTCGCCGCCGGGGCCGAGAGCAGGGCCGTCGGGCGGCTGTTCGGTGCCCGCCTGGACGTCGAGCCCGGCTGGGGGTTCAGCGTGGTGCCGTCCAGCGCCGACCCGGTCTGCGACCACCCCTTGATGTCGATCGAGGACCACGTCGTCGTCAACCCCGTCCCGGGCGCCGTGCGGCAGACCGGAGGCATGGCGTTCGGCGGCGGCACCTTCCGAGTCCCGGACCAGCACGAGGCACGGAAGCCGCGGGACGCGGCGAACCGGCTGCTCCACGGCCTGGTCAAGATCACGGAAGCGGGCACCGTACGGCGCAGCGCACGTCCGATGACCGCCTCGGGGCTGCCGATCGCCCGTCCCCTCGGCCCCGACAGGGTCGCCCTCACCGGCCACGGCACCCTGAGGATGACCCTGGCGCCGAGAGCGCCCAGGTCGCCGCCGGGCTTGTCGACGACATGAGCGGGCGACGTAGCCCTGTGCGCACCCGCTGGTCCGTTCGCCGCCGGTCACGGCACGGACCGGGACGGCACCCCCTCCGTCGCCGCGATCAGTGCCTCGGACGGGGCGGAGGCGACGCCGCGGCCGCGGGCGGCGGGGCGGACGTAGGCGGAGTGCTCGCAGACATGTCCGCGTACACCCACCGGTCCGAGTCCCCGCTCGCCGCCGCCCAGCCGGGCACCGCCCCGCCTCGCCGTGGACGGTGAAGCGGCACTCCGGCGGTTACGCGGCGTCGAACGGCCTCCCGGGACGGCGGGTCGGTCTCGAAGACGGTGCCGCCCTCGCCGGTCCCCGCCTGCCGGTCATGGTGCCGGGGCCAGGCGCCAGAGGGAGGTTGTTTCCGCACGTCGTGCGGTGTGGAGTGGGTCGGCGGCGTCCTTGGCGCGTGGGTGACGGGGCTTGGTATCGATCTTGTCCACGACGCGGAGCCGTGCTGCCCGGACGGCGTCGAGCAGTTGCCGACGTGTCCGGAGTCCGAGGTGTTCTGCCAGGTCGGACAGGATGAGCCAGCCTTCCCCGCCCGGCCGGAGATGGGCGGACAGCCCCGCGAGGAAGCCGTGGAGCATGGTGCCGTCCGGGTCGTAGACGCCTTGTTCGACGGGGCCGGTCGGGCGGGCGGGGAGCCAGGGCGGGTTGCATACGACGAGGTCGGCGCGGCCTTGGGGGAACAGGCCGGGCCCCGACACCTCGATGCGGTCGGTCAGCGCGAGCCGGCGGACGTTTTCCGTGGCGCAGGTCAGGGCGCGGGGACTGATGTCGGTGGCCACGACGTGCTGGATACCGCGGTGTGCCAGGACCGCGGCGAGGACACCGGTTCCCGTGCCGAGGTCGAATGCCGTACTGGTGGCGAGGCTGTGCCGGGTCGCCGGTGGCAGTGGCGCGTGGGCGACCAGGTCAACGTACTCGTCCCTGATGGGTGCGAACACGCCGTAGTGGGGATGGATACGAGTCCCGAGCGCCGGCACGACGAGTCCTTTCAGGCGCCATTGGTGAGCGCCGATCACTCCCAGCAGCTCGCGTAGGGAGACGGCGGTGCGCCCCTGTGGGGGGCCGTACGCCTCCAGGCATGCCTGTCGGACGTCGGGGGCCCGGCGCAACGTCAGTGTGTAGTCGTCGTCCAGCAGCACCAGGAGCTTTCCGAGGACACGGGCACGGTGGCTGCTGCGGCGTCGGTGCAGGTGGAAGCTCTCGCTGGGAGACGTACCGGGCCTGGGGGGCTTGCGGTCGAGGCGACGGCCCATCGCCCGCATCAATTGCCGGGCGTTGTGGAAATCGCCGCGCCAGAGCAGGGCCGTGCCTTCGCACGCCTGTCGGTAGGCGTCGTCGGCTCTCGTACGGTCGTCGGCGACGACGGTTAGCCGGGGCACAGGGGCGGCGTTCTCGGAATGCCAGCGGGCGGACTGGGGGGTGCTGTTCTCGGTCCAGTGGATGGTGGACACCACGTACTCCTCGTGGTCGAGCGTGCGGGGGCACGAAGAGCACTTCGACGAGGAGCAGACCGAACCGACGCCTGTCCGTCGGACAGGCGTGTGCGTTGAAGCAGGTGGCCGTTACCGCTCTCGCGTCGAAGCGCGAGAGCGGACGTCCCAGACGACCATGCCGAGCATCAGGTGATCCCTTTCGGAGGAGTGGCAGAAGGTTCGCACAGGTGTTGTTCTGCCGCCAAGAACACACCCCGAGGCCGGATTTCGCAGAGGGATGCGGTGATCGCGGATCTACGGGTGACGAGCCGGTATCAGGGTGAGGCGGCGCTGTGGATGTCCCGGTTCTCGAGGACGCGGCGTACGTATCCCCGGCGCGTCAGATTCAGTGCCGCTTGGCCGAGCTGGGCGGTGTCGGTCACCAGAACCGGTCCCAGGCGCAGAAGCTTCAGCAGCGGAACGATGGGGGTGACCGCGGCGCCGGCCCATCGGTAGGCAGCGGTCTTGGAGCGGGCCCGGTGGGAGGGCAGAACGAAGCCGGGGCGCAGAGCGTACCCGTTGGGGAAGGTGGAGAGGATCGCGTTCTCGGTGCGCCCCTTGACGCGGGCCCACCGGAGTCGGCCCCGTTCGGTGCCGTCCGTGCCGCCGCCGGAGACGTAGACGAAGGTCAGGTCCGGATTGACTTCGTGGAGGGTCTGCGCGGCAGCCGTGGTGTACCCGTAGGTGATGCGTTCGTAGTCGTCGGGGTCCATGCCGGTGGAGCTGACACCGAGACCCCAGAAGCAGGCATCGGCGCCGGCGAGGTCGCCCTTGATTGCGGTGAAGTCCAGGAAGTCGGCGTGCACGATCTGACGCAGCTTCGGGTGCGTCAGATCCAGCCGCGTCCGCCCGACGGCGACGACCTGGGCGACATCGTCGGCGCGCAGGCACTCCTGGAGGAAGCCGTCGCCAATGAGGCCGCTGCCGCCGAAGACGACTACTTTCACGGTCAACTCCAGTCGTCGCCGGTGTGCCAACGCCGTACCCACTCCTCGAAGCCCCATGCCTGGTCGCCGGGCGTCGGGACGGCGCCGACGTCGGCGACCATCCACACCTCGCCGCGGCGGGGGCCCGTGGTCAGCAGGAGCCAGAACGACTGCCCGTCCTCGGACCCGAGAACAACGGACCCCTTGTTGAACGTGGCGTCGATCCGCGGGTCCTCGAATCCGACACTGTCATCGTCCTCCCAAACCCAAGCTGCCTCCAGGGGGAACGGTTCCCCTGGCTGACGCGGGCCGGGATCGGGCCACGTGTCGGGCAGCCAGCCGAGCGGCTGGAGACCGCCGTCGCCGGCGGGGCCCAGGCTCGATCCGTTGCTGACCTCCGCGATGAAGGTCCTGTACGGCTCCGGCAGGACCACCCCGTTCTCCTGCTCCCACTCCGCGACCGCTTCATGCCCGAGCGCCGGCTCGCGCCACTCCGGCGGGAAGACGGAGCGCAGGAAGTCGAGAGTGGCTTCAGCGGGACGCTGATCACGTGTGTCGGTCACGGCAGCATGCTGCCAGAAGGGGCTGACAGCCATCGCGGCCGCCTTGCATACGACAGCCCACCAGGAGGGAGAAGGCCACGTGCTGGGGCGGAGGCGGGCCGGCAGGTGGGGCGTCGAGCAAGCCCCCGCACGGAGACCGGGGCATGGAGCAGCCGGGCGAATGTGACCAGCCCGGCCCCGGCCGGCAGCTCGGAGCTGAAGCGATTGCGTACGCCGCCGGTGAAGACGACGGAACCGCGATGGCGCGGATTATGGAGCGGGTGAAGGGCATCTTGGCGTTCGCGCTGAGGCGGTGAACCTGTCGCGGGCGCCGGTGAACCGGCTGTCCACGCCGGCCCGGTACGGGCAGCTGAGCAAGGCGCAGAGGACTGAACCTCAAGTCCCCCCGCGTCGCCTGTCGGGCTGTCCCGTCCATCCGCGCGTCGGCCGACTCGTCGGTCAGTCTGTCGGATGGGCGCCTGGTGTGTGGCCGAAGGCGCGCCGGAAGACGTCGATGAACGCGCTGGCCGATGACCAGCCACACCGGTGTGCCACCACGGTCACCTGTTCCTTCTCGGCCAGAAGGATCAGCGCGCGTTGCAGCCGCAGCTGGGTGCGCCACTGGGGGAAGGTCATGCCAAGGTCGCTGCGGAACAGCCGGGACAGAGTGCGATCACTCGCGCCGACCTCGCGGCCCAGCTCGGCAAGAGTGCGGGGGTCGGCCGGATCGGCCAGCAGGATCTCGCACAGGGCGCGCAGTAGGGGAGTGGTCGGCGTGGGCAGGTGCAGCGGCTCCTGGAGGGAGGCCCGCAGCTGGTCGAGGAGTACCGCGCGCAACCGGGTCCGTTCCGGGCTGTCGTCGTCGGGTGTCTGGGTGTAGGCGATGATCAGTTCACGCAGCAGTGGGCCGACGGCCAGCACGGTCGGTGCGTCAAGACCGAGGGGATTGTCGGTCGCCGGCAGCCCCACCAGATGCAGTTCGAGTTCCCCGTGGGCCTGGTGGGCATGGACGACGCCGGCAGGCACCCAGATGGCGCGGGTGCCCGGGGCGACCCAGGAGCCCGCGCTGGTCGTGGCGGTCAGTACTCCCCGGCCGGCATAGACGATCTGGTGGTCGTCGTGCCGGTGGGCGTCGATCGCGCTGCCGGGTGCCAACCGCTGGGTCCGCGTCGGAGCGGTCGGCGCATGGCGGATTCGCGTCATCATCCGGCAGATTATCGGAAGCGCGACACGTGGGCGGGTCGGGACCATGGCGGGGTGCGAAGGAAATCCACCGATCACTTTGCTGTCCGTCGGGCAGGCCTGCGTCGACATCTGTCAAGGCGCCGTGGCGGCCCTGGTGCCGTTCCTCGTCGCCGACCGCTCCTACACCGACGCGGCCGCATCGGGTGTCGTGCTGGCCCCCTCGCTGATGTCCTCGGTGGTGCAGCCGGTGTTCAGCGTGCTCACCGACCGCTGAGCCATGTCCTGGCCGCTGCCCGTCGGCACGTCGCTCGGCGGTGTCGGCATCGCGCTGAGCGGCTCGTACGCGCTCACGCTCGTGCCGCTGGACACACCTCAATCACCGCCGTGCCATCGCGGGCGCAAGGTGGGTGCCGGGCCCAGACATCCACCTCTTCTCGCCCTCGCCTCGGTCAGCCTATACATGCCCTTTTCGCTGCGGGTCGCACTCGACCAGGACCACCTGCCCTCCCAAGTCGGCACCGTCGGCGGGATCACCCTCGGTCTGACCGTCAGCATCGGCGGCCCGGCCAGCCCGTCATCGGCGGCGTCACCGACGCCACGTCCCTGCACACCGCGCCGGCGCCGCTCGTCCTGATGTCCCTCCTAAGCCGGCTGCTCTTCCGCGCCAGCGCTGCAACTGACATCTCATTGATCACCGAAGGACGATCCGATGGACACCGAGACCCTTCTGATTCACGCCGCCCGGCAGACTGCTGCCGTCGCACATTCGGTGAACCCTCCGCTGGTGCGCACGTCGACGACCGTGTTCGACTCGTTCGACGCCTACAAGCAGGCGCAGGGCACGCTGGTGTTCGACGGTCCGCGTTACGGCCGATCAGGCACGTCGACGACGTTCGAGCTGCAACGCGCCATGGCGCTGCTCGCGCATACCGAGACGTGCGTCGCGACCAGCAGCGGGCTGTCGGCGATCACCGCCGTGCTTGCCGCACACGCCGGTCCCGGACGCCACATCCTGGTGAGCGGGGGCGTGTACGGGCCCACACGGGTCTTCTGCGACAACGAGCTGATCCCGTCCGGGACCGACGTGGAGTACTTCGCCCACGACGCCGACATCTTGTCTCTGCTGCGCGACACCACCAGTCTCGTGTTCATCGAGACGCCCGCGTCGCTGACGATGGAGATGTGGGACGTGCCCGCCGTCTGTGCGGCGGCGCACGATCGCGGCGTTCCCGTCGCATGCGACGCGACCTGGGGAACACCGATCTTCTTCGACGCACACGCGCTCGGGATCGATATCTCCATTCATGCCGCGACCAAGTTCATCAACGGCCACTCCGATCTGCTGCTCGGCCTCATCACCGGAACCCTCGCCGCCCTGGCAGACATTCGTACGTACTGCGACCGCAGCGGCACCCATGCCGCCCCGGACACCTGCTGGCTGACACTACGGGGGCTGCGCACACTGGCCGTGCGCATGGAACGCCACCAACGCTCAGCTCTCACCGTCGCGCAGTGGCTTCAGTCACGGCCCGGTATCCAGCGTGTCCTCTTCCCCGCCCTCGCTACCGATCCCGGCCACAAGCTGTGGCGTTCGCAGTTCTCCGGTGCGGCAGGTCCGTTCACCGTCGAGCTGGCCCCATGCAGCGAAGAGGCGTTCACCCGGTTCATCGACGGTCTCTCACTGTTCAGCCTCGGCACGAGCTGGGGCGGGTTCGAGAGCCTGGTCATGCCCGCCGTGCCCCATCACCTGCGAGCCCTGGCCGCCCCGTCGTACGCGCCCCGACCGGTCCGCTTCCACATCGGGTTGGAAAGCCCCCAAGACCTCTGCGACGACCTGGCCGCAGCACTTGCCGCCGTGCAAGGCGACGGAGACATGGATAGCCAGCTTCAGGAAACGCCCGCACCCTCAAGTGATCAACGCACCACCCACGGTTGATCACGTGATCGTGGAGGCACAGGTGCGTGACTACGATGTCTCGTACCAGCGCGGAGGCATCCACCTCTGGAAATAGGGCCCGCTGGCCCCACGGACACCGTCGAAGAGCTCGAGCGGGAAGCACGAACGGCCCTCGATGTCGCCGCCGTAGCGGTCGGTGCGGCGGTTGAACCGGCGGGAGAGACGTTGGGCGATGACGAACCCGAAGGCGCCGTGCGACTCGACACCGTCGAAGCCTGCCTGCTGGGCACGGCGGGCGCCGGTGACGAAGTCCTCGCGGCCTTGCACGTGCGCGAGGCAAGCACGCGACCGACGGACGAGTGGAGACAACGGGCTCGGACGCGCACAACAACGCGGGGCGCGTACAACGACGGAAACAGAGCCTCTTGGTGCTGCTCGGTTCAGTTCGCACCTCCGGGCTACCGCGAGGCCCTGTCTTCGAGCGCCGGCCACACTGCGACCACCCGATCAGACCCCGTTCGACCAGCCAACCCCGCTGATCGGCGGGCGGACGACGGCCCGAGTCCGGCCGGAAAGTCCGCGGACAGCTGCTGTTCCCAGGCGTGGCTGACTACCACCAGGGCGTGCAGGTGATGCCGGTGTCCCTGACAGGGATGGCCGCCATCGCGCAGACGCGGAACGCCCGGCTCGTCGAGCTGCTGGTCGGGTAGGCCGGCGTCGTGATCCTGCCGTTGGCCGACGACAGGTAGAAGGGGCCGCACTGGATCCACGACTGCTTGTTGTCGTTGGTGACATCCATCCAGACCTGGCCTGTGGCACCGGGGCCCCAGATGCTGCCGCTGCTCAGGACGCCCCACCCCATCTGCCTGCCACCGACGGTGCCGGTCTGCATCGCGTACGAGACGACGGCGTACGGCACGTTGACGGGGAACTCGACCACCAGCGCACCGGCCCCCGCCACCCCACGGCCGCTGAGACTGTCGGGGATGTCGGTGAAACCGTTCCTGCCTCCCGTGCAGTCCGATGCCGCCGCCTGAGCCGCACCGGAAGAGCCGGCCACGAGCCCTGCCCCGAGCATGAGCGCGGCCGCTCCCACACTGAAGATCCGGCGGATGCTGCGCATGTCTACTCCTTATCCGAAGGGCGGACGGCTCCCGCAGATTGGCTCTTTGCCGTGATGCCCGCCTGCCTGATGCTGTTTCCCGAGCCAGCGCCTCGAACTGTAGATCGCGCCGGGGACGTCGCGTCCCTGACAGATGTCAGGGTGGCATTCGGCCCTCACCTGCTCGACCACGCCGCGAGGACCGACGAGAGTCGCGGGGCGTCATGGTGGCCTTGTCGGTCAGTAGCAGTAGTGACGTCGTTTGTCGACGAGTTGGGAAGGCGCCACCTTCCACGGACGGGTCGTGTGGATGAGCTCGGGAGGCACCGCCTCCTTGCACTGGTAAAGGGTGTGTGCCCGTCAGCCAGTGGCCGAGGGGCACACACCCTTACGCAGGTTCAGGCGTGTCGTCGTCGAGCCCAAAGGGGAGTGACGAACGCGATGAGGAGGGCTGCGACACCGATCTGGAAGATGTGACGGATCCAGTCGATGCCGCCGGTGTCACGCACGCCGAAGGCAGTGGCGAGTGCGTTGCCGGCGACGGCCCCGATGATGCCGAGGATGGTCGTCAGCCACAACGGGATGGGCTGGCGCCCGGGAACGACCAGCTTGGCCAGCAGGCCGATGATGAGTCCCGCGATGATGGCCCACAGAAACGACACGGCCTCTCCTTCCATACAGTGCTGCCGATATTTGGCTTGCCCCACGCGTGCCCCTAGGACACCGTGATACGCCTGCCCGAAGCGCGTAGTGTGCAGGAAGCCGCGAACCTGGCAGGCACATCGTCGCGTTGCTGGGTGAGGAGTACTAACTCTCCACCGAGCGCACCCCGGGCGGTCCTGGACGGTCCGGATCGTCGGCCACGGCCACAACTTTGTCTCGGTCACCAGTAGCACGGCGGCCTGCCCCTGCCGGATGCCGGCCGCTTCGAGGACCTCACCGCGCTGCGTGCTTTCGCCGTCCGGCACGCCGCCGCGCACGCGAAGGCGGCCAACGTCCGCCCCAACGCCTGGTACCACTGCGGCTCCCAGCACTGCGGCGCCCACCCTCGGCGAGGCGCTCAGGCTCGTCAAGCACATCGTCAGCACGGGGTCCTGGCCTGTGGACGCGCGCTGGGTGGCCGACCGCTGAGACAGCGGTCCACTCGGCGACAGCCCGTGTGGCGCTCGTAGGATGCCTAGATGCCCAAGCCGTTACGGATGAGCCGCCGCACGTGGGTTGCCGCGTGGGCGGTGCTGTGCGCGGCCGGTATCGCCGCCACTGCCGCACTGAACGCCTCCCCGGCGCCTGACCCGCAGCCTGAGAAGCCCGTCAGAGCGGAGTGCGCCGAGTACATCGCGGACATCGGGGCGCAACTGGCCAAGGCCAAGGCAGAAGGCAACGACGACGGAGTGCTGGCCTTCAAACGAACCCGGGTCGGCGCGGACGACTGCAGCGAAGAAGTCCTCGACCACTTCAGCGGCGACCGGTGAGCCGCCGTACAGCGCGCGCCGCGTTAGCGGGGTTGATCTACGTCGGTGCCGTGGCGATCATCGCCGCGGGTGTCACCGCCGACAGACCGAATCGGCTGTGGACCACCGACTCACCATGATCCCGCCCCAGAGGGACCTTGTAGCTGTCGGCGGTCGGAGACGGGTTCTCCCGCCGGGTGGTGGCCTGGGAGACCTCCGCCCACGTGGACGCCGACCTGTCATCGCCCCGCCCGGCCAGCCTCACGAGGTCCTTTGTAAAGTTCGTGCGGTGTGCACTTTTCCGGTGAGGGCTCGTTCAGGAGCAGCGTGGTGAACCGATGGACCAGCCTGGCACTCGTACTGGCCCTGGGAGGATTGCTGGGCGCCTGCGGCACGGCTCCGGCGGAGAGGCACCGCCCGGCGTCGGCCGCGGAGAAGCCCTTCTGGCAGGCCGAGTTCGACGGAGCGGCGGGGACTCGCCCCTCGGAGAGGTTCTGGAACACCGAGACGGGGAACCGGGAGGCCGAGGGATGGGGCAACAACGAGTTGCAGTACTACACGGACGACGCGGCCAACTCCGCCCTCGACGGCGAAGGTCACCTCAAGATCTCGGCGCGACCGGCTCCAGCGGGGGCCGAACTCCCTTGTTTCACCGGGGAGTCCTGTCCCTGGACGTCGGCCCGCCTGACCACGGAGGGAAAGGTCGCACTGACCCGTGGACGGGCGGAGATCCGCGCGAAGCTGCCCACGGGCACGGGGCTGCTGCCCGCGGTCTGGATGCTGGGCGACAACGGAGTCGAATGGCCAGGACAGGGTGAGATCGACATCTGCGAGGTGGTCGGAGGCGAACCGCGGACGGTGTACGGCACCGCCCATGGGCCGACCTACTACAACGAGGACGGGATCGGCGAAACCGCCACCCTGACCGCCGACGCCTCGGCGGCCTTCCACACCTACGCGGTCGACAAGCAGCCGCACCGCATCACCTGGTCCGTCGACGGCAAGCCGTACTTCACCCTGACCCCGTCGAAGCTCCCCTCACCACGCGACTGGGTCTTCGAACAGGACATGCACCTGCTGCTCAACGTCGCCGTCGGAGGCGACTGGCCGGGCCCGCCCGACGCCTCGACGCCGTCCCCCTCGACGATGACCGTCGACTACGTCCGCTTCTACGGCGAGGGCCACGCCTGAAAGCCCGAGGACCCGCCGTACCGGCGTGAGAGGTCATTGTCGCCCGACGTTCCATCCAGTAATCAGCTGTTCAGGCTGCGGTGTCGGGTCGCGCCAGGATGAGCCGTTCACGCCGACGCGGCGGCGGGCTACCGCGCAGTGCCGTGGCTGCTTGCGATGCCACAGCGGCACGCCGACCGGCTGTCAGTGGGCCTATCTCCCGCACGACCTGCCACAGAAGAGCGCGACGTACTACTACTTCGCCGCCTGGCGTGACGACGGGACCGACCAGGTGATCCATGAACTCCTGCGATGCCAGGTCCGCGAGCGGGCCCGGCGATTGGAGGACCCAACCCTGGTGGTGCTGGACACCCAAAGTGAGGGACGTCAGCCCACGCACCTCCTCTCGAAAGTTGTCAGTGTCTGCGGGGGACCGTCACAGACCAGGCTGGTCAGCGGGCCGTGGGTGCGCCAGCCCAGGGACTCGTACAGGGCCTGTCCCTCGGTCGTCGCGGCCAGCACAGCAGTCGAGGAGCCGGCGGCAACGGTGGCGTTCTCAAGCGTCCGCATGACGAGGCCGCCAAGTCCCCTACGGCGGTGGGCCGGAGATGTCTCGACCTGGTCGACGACGGCAGTGCGCCCGGGGCTGGGCACGGCGACCTGGCCACGGGCGGCGAACTCGCCGTCCTCGGTCAGAACGAGAACCCGTGTGACGCCGCCCCGCGCCCAGGTGCGCACCTGGTACCCCTCGGGAGCTTCGGCGGCGGTCGGGTGCAGCGGTGCCGACATCAGAAAGCCGTCGTCGTCGAAGCGCCAGCCGGGCGCCACCCACGGGGCGACAGTCTGCGGCGGCAAGAAAAGCTTGAGCCAGGTGCCCGGGGCGGTGGCAGTCTCGGTAAGTTTGCGGACCAGCGACTCGTTGGCATCAGGCAGCACGTGCCGGGTGACCTGGCCGGTCAGTCCCACGACGACGGTGAGGCCCCAGGCTTCGGCCACTGGCGGCGCGGCTCCGCGTGAGACGACCCAGCCCTCCACCCATGAACGTACGAGTTCGGCGTCCACGCGGATCCCTCCGTAATAAGTGGAGAACATGACTGCACATTACGCGGGCGGCTCTGCCGGGAAGTAGTAGTCGGCGACGCCCTGAACAGTTGTCCTGCCCCACCCTCACCCGGAAAGGGATATCTGCTCGCGATCCGACCTCTCGGTTCGGTGTCGGACGACGATCAGGCCCCCGGCGTAGGCAAGGCAGCCAAGCGCCAGTGCGGGGAGTGCGACAAGGACCGGGTTCACCCAGGCCGGCACCAGGTCGTAGCCCGCGTGACACTTGTCGTGCAGCGGGAACCAGCGCGTGTACTCCTCGAAGTTCGCCCTGCGGTACGCCCGGTCATAGCTTTCGCCTGCTCGATGACATGCCTCCTCGGGGTCCAGCGACGCCCCGGCCAGAGACCCCACGAGGTAGGTGACGCCCGCGCACAGCAACAGGAGCAGCGCGCTTGAGGCGAACCAGGCGGGGCTGTGCCGCCACGACCCGGAGAACAGCGGACGGCTCCACAACCACGCACCGAGGAGGACAGACGAGAGAATCGCGATGAGTATGACGACCATGTGTCAACTCTGCACCTGACCAACGACCCTGTCGCTCGCAGGGGTAGCGCAGGTAGGCGGCGGTTGGCCTCGTGTGTGGAGTGGGTCCGGGCTCGTTGGAGGTTGTGCCAGCGGGAAAGTGTCAGTGCGCCTGTGCGACCGGACAGAATGCGCGGCTGTGCCTGTGCCTGTGCGTGTTCCCGTGCCCGGCCGGAGCTGTGTGAGGGGGCTGGCCGCGGGTATACGGAGACCGGCTGCGGGGTGGAACGCGAGGGCTGCGCGTACTGGTGAAGGGTACGCGCAGCCCTCGCCTGTGTTCCGGTCCTCAGGAGGCGGAGCCCGCGGCGGTAAGGGAATGGCCTCCACGGGGCGGCAGGCCGTCCTGCCGGGCACGGCTGCTGGGGGAGTGAGGCTTGGCTCGCGGCAAGTGCGTCATGTGCAACGACCGCCCACGGCTGTCAGCGCCGCCGTGATCAATGTGCTCGAGGGCACGGGGACAGTGGTCGACTGTCTTGTGATGATCGACGGCTCGGCCGGTTCATGCCCGGAACTCGGTGAGATCGATGGCGTGAACGCGCAGTGGGTAGCCGTACACCGGGTGTGTCGTCTCCCGCTCGGGCACCATGCCGAGCTTGCGGATGACGTTCTCGGAGGCGTTGTCCCCCACCCGGTTGATGCTGATGACGCGGTCCAGGCCGCGGTCCTGGAGCGCGAACTCCAGTGTGGCGTGCGCGGCTTCGGATGCGTATCCCTGGCCCCAGAACTGTGAGCCGAGCCGCCAGCTGATCGCCACGGCGGGCATCACCTCCGGCAGGAACTCGGGCACGGTCAGCCCCGTGAAGCCGATCAGTTCGCCCGAGGCCAGCAGCTCGACGGCGAAGAGTCCGAAGCCCTCCTCGTCCCACTCCTCCTCCCATCGCTCGATGGCCTCGGCCGTGTGGTCCAAGTCGCGCACCGAGCCGTCGTCGACCCAGCGCATAACCCGTGGGTCCGCGTTGATGTCCGCCATCGGCGCGAGGTCGTCGTCGTGCCAGCCACGGAGGAGAAGACGGGGTGTGCGGATTTCGGTCATGTGCCCATCCTGTCGAAGGCAAGCGCCGTACCGTTAATCCGGTGCTCGCCCGCGCTGCCGCTCCGGAACCACAACGCGGAAGGCCGCACGCGGAAGGCCGCACGCGGCAGCCGCCTGCACCGCACATCGTGACGGGAAACGTCTGGCCGCCGGCCGGCCAGACGACATGCCTCTCGTCAGCGAGGTCAAGAGGCGGAAGCAATCCAGCGACAGCCTGCCGCAGCACCAGAACCGATCACGGCTTCGCAGGCACAGCCGTATCCAAGAATCCCCATCACCTGACCACGTCCAACGGAAAGGCACCGGTCGCTGAGACTCGCGCACCGTCATGACCTCGTCACCGCCACTGTGTAAAGTGGCCTCACCGACGCGGGGTGGAGCAGCTCGGTAGCTCGCTGGGCTCATAACCCAGAGGTCGCAGGTTCAAATCCTGTCCCCGCTACTGACCGAAGGGCCCGGATCCTCATCCGGGCCCTTCGCCGTATCCGCATCCGCCACGTCCAGGAGGCCAGGGAAGCTCCCCTACGTCAGAGGGGCCGACGTTGTCTGAGGAGCCGTTCACGTGCTCCGAACGCTCGGCGGGCCAGCGTTCGAAAGCGTGTCGGCCCAGCTCACCGCACACCGGGCACGTCAATGCGAACCGGCCGGCCCCGGCGTCACCCTTTTCAAGGCGCCAACGACGTCCTCGCCTCCTCCCGGCGCAGCTGACCGACCCTCCCCGCGAGCTACGGTCACTGCGGCGTCGGCGGAGGCCAGAGGAGGCGGCCCGGCCGTACCGGGCCCGGGCCGCGCCGCGCTCAGCCCGTGCGGGCGCCCGATCTGCCGCCAGGGTCGTACCGCCGCACTGTCAGACCCCGCACCTAGGCTGTGACTGAAATCGATCAAGGAGCAGGACAGTGCGAATAGAGCGTCACCAGGTGGGCCAGGCGGCCCTGTCGGCAGCGCGCGAGGACTTCACCAACCGGATCGGGCGCCAGGTGCACTCCATGTCGAGGGGCGGCCGGATGGCGACCCACGCATGGCAGTCGATCGCGGAGGAGTTCCTCGACTACCTGGGCGCCCTCTCCCTCGAGACACCCGACCTCGACTCCCCGGAGGCCAAGGCCGCCCTCAAGGACGCCTCCGAAGCCGCGGCCGGTGCCGTCGCCTACGCGGCGTACCACCCGCACTGCACGTTCAACGTCTTCCTGGAGTACGTGAACTTCGGCATGAGCTACGACCCGGGTGACGACGCCCCTGAGGAGAGGGTCACGCCGGGGGACTGGATCGATGCGCTGTGCCTGGCGGTGCTCCGGGACAAGGCCAAGTGGCACGGTGAGGCCTTCCACTTCGCCCGGCAGAAGTTCGCCGAGCAGGCCGAGGGAACGCCGCTTGGCGAGCTCGCCACAGGCCTGACGGCCGTGGTCCTGGACGACACGGGCGACGACGAGGAATACCCGCCGAGCGCGCGGGCCAAGCTCGCCGCCGTCGACGCGGCCCTGGACCGGATCCGGGTCCGCGGTGAGGAGACGGGTGAGCCTCTGCTGGACCAGCTGAACAGCGCGGCGCTGCGGACACTGCGGGCCCTGGCCGCCGAGGACAAGGAGGCGTTCGACAGCGCCCTGGCGGGCCTGCTGGCCCGGGAGTCCACCCTGCACGGGCCCAAGGCTTCCCCGAGCAGCCTTCTCCCGCTCGTCCCCATCGCCTTCGCGGCGCTCGCGTACCGGACGCTGGGCTGGGCGCCGGCCGTCCGCAGCGACTACCTCCCGCACGCGCTGGTCACCGGCTTCGAGACGAGCGGACCGCGGGTGGCGGGGTTCGGCCGGGACCGGCGGCCGGACGCTGTCGCCGCGCTCGCCGCGGGGCCGCTGGTGGTGGAACGGCCGGCCTGCGAGCGGGAGGGGATCCAGCGGATCGAGGCCATGTACGAGGAACACCTCCAGGAGGCGTTCACTCCCGTCGACGGCAAGCCCCTTCCTGTCTGGCGTCTGGGCAGCGTCCTGGAGGACCGGCAGCGCCTGTTCCGGTGGCGGTCGGGGAACCCCGGCGATATTGCGGACGCGCAGCTCGCCACGCTCCGGCTGGCCTCTCAGACGGGGGCGGCCCTGTTCCGCATCGCGCTGGCCGAGCCGGACACCGAGGTCGAGGTGTCCATCGGCGGCCGCACCCTGCGCTACCCGGCCCAGCGGGGGAGGGAAGCCGGCGCCGGGTACTGGCAGATGGCCGTCGCCTTCGCCCTGATCACCGGCGTGCGCGAGGACCTCGCCCCGCTGGTGCTCACCGGCCCTGCCTTCGCCGGCCCGGACGGCTCCGCGTATGCAGCGTACCGCGAGGCCCTCCACGCCTACCTGAAGGGCGCCGAGCCCGAAGTGGCCGCACAGCGGGCGCTGCACGAGGCGGAGAAGGCCGAGGACTGGGGCTTCGCGATGCCGCCGGCCGTACTGCTGTCGCAGCTCGTGGAAGGCGACGAGGAGAGCTTCAACCTGGCCCTGGCCGACGCGCTCGAAGCCCACCGCGCCTACTACGAGGTCGCCGACCGCGCCGACGGCCCCGAAGTCTCCGTCGACCTCGACGTCCTCGCGCTCGCCTGCCACGCCCGTCGCCGCGGCTGGACCATCCGCGTGGAGTCCCCCTACCTGCCGCAGTACCTCCTGGCGGCCGCCGAACCCTTCTAGAAGCCCCGCGAACGAGCCCGCGGACCGGGACATCGAAGCCGCCGGCACACCCGCAACCGTGCTGACAACGCCTGTGTCGTGGAAGGCCGAGGCACCGCCTTCCACGTAGATCCTTGGACACAGGGGACGCGCCTCGGGACGGCCTCGCGGCCCGAGTCGAAGCACATCTGCACGGCATTCGGCCGCTGTAGCCCTTCGGCCCTTTCCGGAAGGCCGGATTCTCCCGCGTGCGCGGGTACGAACCACGCCCCGTACCGCCGCGAAGGGAAACACCACCATGGCCGACGTCCAGCACCGAGCTCACCTGACCTGGGTGGAGGGCCCGCAGATGCATCTCACTGTCCTCGCCGACGAACGCGCCGGCGAGGACGACCCGAACCCCGCCTCCGAGGGGTACTGGGAAGCCGACGGGGGAGTTCGGCCCCTTGGCATGTGCCGCAGCGCAGTTTTCGCACGGCGTCGTCAGGCGTCGTCCGCCGCCGACTTCCACCACTAGCCCGGGCTCGGCCAACGTGACGTTCAGTTGCTCCCGGCTGCCCCATCCAGCGGAGAACGTCCAGCCTGCCACGGGTGCTCGTTCGCGGCCGGGGCCAGCGGATCGGCGAGAGCGCGGCCGGCTGTGGAGGGCATGACCTCGCGGCGGACGGCGCCGTAGGAGCGGAGCTTGCCGGTCACGATCACCCGGGCGTTCACGTGCACGCGGTGATGGTGAGCTCGGTGATGCGTCCGTCGTCGTCGAGCGTGAAGGTGTGGGAGAGGTCGACGGTGCCGCCGGGGAAGTCGCCATCGAGGCGTTGGGTCACCGTCCAGCGCCGGTCTTCGTGCGGGACCGCGGTGAGGGGGGTAGTCGTGTAGGTGTACTCGGTGGAGGTCCTGTCGAGCCAGGCCCGGACCGCGTCGCGGCCGCGGTGAGTACGGCCGTCGTCGACGACCACTGGGGCGGGGCCGAAGCAGTCGGCCGCCGTGGGCACGTCGTGGCGGGTGTGGGCGTCGAGGTACGTCCGGATGCGGACGGGCAGGCCGGGGAAGCCGTTCGGGGTCATGCGGGTGCTCTCCTGGGTGCGGGGTGAGGTCAGAGGGTGGGGACGGTGCCGCCGTCGATGGTGTGTTCGGCGCCCGTGATGGCGGCGGCACGGTCGGAGACGAGGAAGGCGACCAGCTCGGCCACCTCCTCGGGGCGTGCCGGGCGGCCGAGGGGGATGCCACCGAGCGAGGCCAGCACCTGGTCCCAGGCAGCAGCCCGGTCGATGCCCTGTGCGTCGGCGATGCGGGCGACGAGGGCCGTGGTGCCCTCCGTCGAGATCGCGCCAGGAGAGACGACGTTGACCCGTACTCCGTGCGGGGCCAGTTCCCGGGCGAGGCCCTTGCTGTACGTGGTCAGCGCGGCCTTGGCGGCGGCGTAGCCGAGCGTGGCGTCGGGCAGGGGCAGCCGGCGCTGGATGGAGGAGACGTGGATGACGGCGCCCTGGCCTGCGTCCCGCATCGCCGGGAGCAGTGCGCGATCGAGGCGTACGGCGGCCAGCAGGTTGAGCGCGAGCTCGTCCTGCCAGTCGGCGTCGGTGTGGGCGGCGAACCCGCCGGCCGGCGCGTGTGAGCCGCCGAGCGTGTGCACGACGACGTCCGGGGTGCCGAGCCGGTCGCGCACAGCCGAAACCACGGTGTTGATGCCGTCCGGCGTGGTCAGGTCGGCCGTGACGAAGAGCGGGTCGGCCGCCGCGGTCGCGGGCGCCGTGCGGGCCGTCGGGAGCACGATGGCGCCGGCCGCGCGCAGGCGGGCCGTGATCGCGGCGCCGGTGCCCCGTCCGGCGCCGGTGACGACGGCGAGACGGCCTGCGAGGTCGGGGGAGACGAAAGGAGTGCTGGTCATGTGCCGGAGCGTGCTGCCTCCCGCGGCACCCGGGTCAAGCGCTGCACTCTCCCCCTGGGGGAGGGTGCACAGTGGGAGCGTGTTGACGATCGGCGAATTCTCCCGGCTGACCCACCTGAGCATCCGTACGCTGCGCCGCTACCACGAGGCCGGGCTCCTGGAGCCCGTGCACGTGGATCCGTCGAGCGGCTACCGCTACTACGACCCCGGCCAGATTCCCAGCGCACAGGTCATCTCCCGGCTGCGGGAACTCGACGTACCGCTCGCCGACGTCCGGCGGATCCTGCTCGCCCCGGACCCGACCGTGCGCGCGCACCTGGTGGGCGAGCACCTCCAGCGGCTCCAGGACCAGCTGTCGCGGACCCAGGCGGCCGTCGCGTCGCTGCGACGGCTGCTGCGCCCCGAACCGGCCGCTGTCGCCGTCGAGCTGCGCCACATGCCTGAGCGGCGTGTGGCCGCGGTGCGGGGCACGGTCACCCACGAGGAGGTGCTGTCCTGGTACGCGGGTGCGATGGCCGAGCTGGACGCCGTCATCGACGCGCCCACGGGCCCCGCGGGCGGCCTCTACGACAACGCGCTGTTCAGCGAGGGGCGCGGGGACGTGCTCGTGTACGTCCCGGTCGCCGAGCCCGTGCCGGACCTGGGGCGCGTCCACGGCACCGAGCTGCCGCCCGCCGAGCTGGCGGTCACCGTGCACCCGGGGTCCCACGACACCATCGACGTCACCTACGGCGAGCTGGGCAGGTGGGTCGCCGACCACGCCCTCGCCGTGGCCGGGCCGGTGCGCGAGACGTACCTCGTGGGCCCGCGCGACACCCCGGCTGCCGAGGAGTGGCGTACCGAGATCGGCTGGCCGGTGTTCCGGGTCGTCGGTGCAGGCCCCCGCCCGGTCTGACTCCGGCACGGCCGGGCGGGCTCGCCGGGTCGCGCCGGCACACCGTGCCGTTAGCGCCGCCCCATGGTCACAGGGAGTGTCGCGGGGCGCGCAGTTTGATCCGGCCGTTCCATGTGACGTCCCCGGCCAGGGAAGGACGCGGGGAACGGTCGAGCAGCCGCTCGAACACGACTCGTCCTTCCAAGCGCGCCAGTGCCGCGCCCAGGCAGTGGTGGGGGCCGGCCCCGAACGAGACCTGGTGGCGTGCGTCCTGTCGGTCGACGCGCAGCTGCGCGGCGTCGTGGCCGAAGTGCCGCTCGTCCCGGTTGGCCGAGCCGAGCAGTGCCATGACGAACGAGCCTGCCGGGATCTCGACGCCGCTCAGAACGGTCGGCTCCAACGTGACACGACCGCTCGCCTGAACAGGGCTGTCGTAGCGAAGGTTCTGGGGTCCCAGGGCCGGTCACGTTTCGCAGCTCAACGGAGGCGCCTGAGCGCAGCAACGTCGATACGTCGTCGTAGGTGGACGCCACCCAGAAGCCGAGCGGGTGCTCATGTACGGGGGCGCTCCGTCGTATGCGCGCGTACTGCGGGGCCGGTGGTCCGTCCGTGCGGTGCCTTGCGGATAGTTGGGGCCGGCGGCCCGGAAGATGGAGCCGTTGGCGGCCGGTGTGGGGGTGTCGTCACTGCCCGGCGTCGAGGCGCGCTGCTACTTCGGTTGCTGCGCGCTGGCCCGAGAGGATGGCGCCGTTCATGCTGCCGGATGTTTCATCGGCTGTTTCGGTGCCGGCCCAGTGGACACGTCCGACCGGCTCACGCAGGAACGGTCCGAAGGTGGTCCACGTCTTCGGCCCGACTGCCGGGTTCGGCCCGCCGGGTGCGAAGACGTCGTTGCCCCAGGAGAAGTCGGTGTAGTCGATGGTGTGGCGCGCGGGCTCACCGTACAGATGAATGAGGTGCCGCACGACGCGGCGGCGGCGCTCGTTGTCGTCGTACGCGTCGAAGGCGCGTCCGTCACAGAACACCATGAGGATGCCGGGGCCGTCGGCGTCGGGGCTGACGTCGAAGGTGAGGAAGACGGTCTCGTCGTCGGACATTCCCTCTCCCGACAGGCCTTCGTCTCGCCAGAAGGGGCGGTCGTAGGCGGCGAAGGCCTTGCTGAGCGCTCCCAGCCTCCAACTGCGGGCCAGTCCGTAGTGGCGCTGCGGCAGTACGGGCGTGAACTCGATGGTCGAGCGGTGTGTCGGTGACGCCGTCACGATGACATACCGGGCTTCGATCGTGTGCTTACCGGTTTCGACCGTGACGCGGTCACCGACGGTGGTGATGCGCTCCACCGGGGAGGCGACGAGCAGGCGGTCTTCCAGCGTGGCGGCGAGCCCGCTGACCAGCGTGTGTGCTGTTCCCAGCACCCGGTCCTGCTGGTCGCCGCCCTCGACGGCGAGCATGTGCTCGATGCCGCCCAGGTTCTTGATGTACCGCATCACGTTGAACAGTGACACCTCGCCGACGGGCGCCCCCCAGTGCACCAGGCTGAACATGTTCAGGAACTTCCGGGTGTCTTTCAAGGCGTGCTTCGCGGTCAGCCACTCACCGAGCGACTTCGAGTCGAATCGCGCGGCATGGGGATGTTCCCAGGGAGAGGAGACGGGAAGGCCGTCGACCATCTTCTGCAGCTCGCTCATGATCCGCGTGAGGTCGAGCATCACCCAGGGCGCCATGGAAGTGGCGCTCTCGATCTTGCGCTTGCCTCCGAAGGACATGACGCCCTTGCCCTGGTGGAACTGGGGCACGAACTCGCAGTCGAACCGGCGTGCGAGATCGCGCACTGCTGTGTGACCCGGCGCCACCCAGGTCGCTCCGGCGTCGACGGGTACGCCCGCGACCTCGACCGTGTGGATTCGCCCACCGACGCGGTCGCGGCCCTCGACGATGACGACGTCGTGCCCGGCTCGAGAGAGCTGGTCCGCTGCCGTGAGCCCTGCGAGCCCGGCTCCGACGACGACGATGTCGGCGGATCGGGTACTGGCACTGTTCATGGTCGCGCTCCGTTCGTATGCGGCCTGTCGGCCGTCTGGTTCATCCACTAATAACTGTACTGACATGTCAGTACAGTTTTCAAGGTGGTGAGGTCCCACCGGTACGAAGGGGCGAGGCGCCGCGACGGAGACGGCCCCGGCTGCGGGCGATACGCCTGCGGGGACAGGCGTATCGCCCCGACGACGGCGGGCGGTCGTCGCCGTACTGAGTGGGGGCCTGCTCATGCTCCGCGGATCGTGGGCGCGCCTTCGTCGTGGCCGGGGCGGTGTGCCTGCCCTTGGCCGTGGTCGCCGACCGCTCAGGGCGCAAGCGGACGCTGCTGGGCTGCACCGTCTTCGGCGTGGTGTCGGCCGGTGATGCTTGCCGATACCGCCGGGGCCGTCATTGCGATCGGCGTGCTTCTCGGACTGGGCGAGGCGATGGTCATGCCGACCGCCTCATCGTTGATCCGCCTCATCGTCACGGACTTCTCGATGACCGCCGCTTTGGTCCTGCTCGTGCAGCGGCTCCAGATCGTGCACGGCGCCTTGCCCGTCATGAGGCCGGCTTGGCGCTGACTTTCGAAGCCATCGCCGGTGCCCTCTTCGCCGTCACCGCACCACAGCTGTTGAAGGATCGTCGGTACCCAGGGCGTGGTTGCTACCGGCCTCGCCACCGCCGGGGCCATGCTCGTCCTCGGCCCGGGCCATGGCGGGAGTTCGGCCTCGTCCGCGTCGGCGCCTGCCCGCTCGCATCGGGCCCGTCATGATCGTGCCAGCTCGCCCGAGGGCAAGGGCGGCGGTGAGGACGCCCTGAAGAGACCCTCTGCGAACCCGGCGCCGTGCTTTTCCTGCCAGACGTAGGTGCGCCTTTGTGACGTTCTCGGCCGGCCGCGCAGCGCGGTCGGCCTGGGAAGGCAACCGAACATCGACTTCCTGCGCCTGCACCACCCGGTCAAGGCCCGCCGTGCACGACGTCATCGCTCGACGAGCGGACAGGCCGGGCGTTTGCATAGCCAGGCGGCGCCGGGCTGGGCGTCGACGCAGTTCTAACCGCCGGGAATGGTGAGCTTCTCCAACTCGGTGCGTAGGGCAGCCAGTTCGGAGCGGTCGGGCTTGAGCCCCCATCCGGTCATCAGCCCGGCGCCTTCGACGGCGTGGAGGATGACGGTGTGCGCTCCCACGAAGAGTCCGTCTTCGGCCATCTCGGCCTTCCAGCGTGCACCGTCCTCGGCGACGATGTCGGAGACCCCAGGGGCGACAGCGAGGGCGGCCAGGAGGAACTGCCGTTCGCCGACCGAGTCGATCTCATCGCCCTCCAGCGATGCGCGGATGTAGGCGCGCGCCAGACGCCCGGCCTCCTGGCCGTCCTCGATGCGGTCCTGCACGGCCTGACGGAACTGGGCTAGCACATCGTGGGCCAGGGCGATCCACATCGCGTTCTTCGAGCTGTAGTGGTAGATCACTGCTCCGCGGGTCAGTCCGGCCGCGGCCGCCACGTCGTCGAGGGTCGCCCGGGCTCCCTGGGCCACGACGACGCGCCTCGCGGCATCAAGGATCAACCGCTTGGTGTTCTCCGGTCCTCGTCCTGCTGTGCGTCCCATTGCTCTCTCTCATGTGCGGTAGCGACATCGTCCGGCGACCAGTGTGCCCGGCCGCCACGCGACCTCGTGACGGTTGGTGACCTGCCAGGGGTAGGGGGGCTCATGCCCGCGGGGCGGCCTGTCTGCGATTGCTGCGCCGCGTCAGCGTCGCCGGGATGGTGGCCAACAGGTCACCGACCCCTCCGGCGAGGGTGGCCACACGGCTGCGTCCCTGAGCCCTGGTACTGAACTCCACGGCCCGTGCCGTGATGCTCTGCGCCGTGCTGGCGAAGGGCCGGACCTCGGCCTCGAACCGCGCGAAGGCCACGGTGACGTCATCGGTGTCCCGCAGGGACTCGGCCAGCACCTTGGCGCCCGGCAACGACGCGTGCGCCCCCATGCCGGACACCGGGTCGATGCAGTGCGCGGAGTCGCCCAGGAGCACGACCCGGCGGGTGTGCCAGCGTGGCAGCCGCACCTGCGAGAACCGGGTCAGCTTGGTGTCCTCGGACTTCCGTGCTGCCGCCGCGACCGCGCGCATGTCCGGGCCCAGGCGCTCGACCATGTCACAGACCCGTTTGACCAGCATCGGCTCGTCCGGCCTGGTCGAGGCCGGCACGGGAACAACCGCCATGACCGACGTCTGGTCGGTGTCCAGGAACGGGTAGATCAGCGACAGCATCCCCTCGCGGGACGCGATCACCGCCCGCCCGTCGGGCAGGGGCACGTCGGCGTTGATCCACACGTGCGTGAGGCCATTGCGGTACACACTGTGTGCTTCGGACGCCAACGTCAGCCGGCGCACCGTCGAGTGCAGCCCGTCCGCCCCGACCACCACGTCGAACGACTCGGTCGAACCGTCATTGAACCGGGCCAGGACGTCGTCGCTGCGGTGCTCCAGCGCTTCGAGCCCGACGCCCAGCCTCGTCCGGACCGTGGCCGGCAGATGCGCGAACAGCCTCGACAACAGCGCCGAACGGCGCGCGAGGCGCCACTCGTCGTCGCCGTCGATCTTGAGCTCGCGGACCTTGCGCGTGCCCCACCGCACCGACATCGCCGGCGCCGCGTAGGTCACCTCGTCGATGATCTCCTGGCCGCCCATGAGCCGCAGAACCCGCGTCGCCGGAGCGTCCAATTGCAGCAGGTAGCTGCTCGGGTACGGCTCGACCTCCTTGTCGACGAGCACGACCTCCCATCCCTCGTGCTCCAACCACCATGCCGCTGCGCATCCGGCCATCCCGCAGCCCACCACAAGAGCCCGTCGGCGAACCGGCTCCACGGTCTCGGATGCCATACACTCCTCCAAAACTAGTCTGACTTGTCAGTACAGTAAACGGGGGAGGGTGATGGCGTGTCAATCCGGGTGGGGCGGCCTCGGCTGGATGTGCAGTTCCCGCCGAGGCGTGCCGGGACGGATGCGGGTGCGGTGTATGGGGTGGAAGGCGGGCGGCCGGATTCCCGCGAGCGAGGCCTCGCGGGAGTGCAAAGGCGGCCGAAGACGGGCGGGTGGACTCGGCCAGGCTGTACCCGTACGGGACGGCTGGCGGCCGCATGCTTGAGAGGGCCCCGCGTGCGAAGGCCGACAGGGGTGGCGCCCGGCGATGCGCAGCCATCAGTGTCCCGGTCGGACCGGCGGGCGCCTGCCGGATCCAGGACGGGATCCGATCGCAGCGGCGCAGGTCATGCGAACTGTTCGCATCTTTCAGCCTCTCCAGGAGGCGCTCATGTACCAAATGAGACATCAATGTCTTACCTGGGTTAGTGTTGACTCATGAGCTTCGATCGTGATCATGTGTTGCGTGCCGCTGCCGATCTGCTGACGCGCAAGGCCACAGCGACCACGGAAGAGGTCGCCCGGGCCGCCGGCATCAGCAGGGCGACGCTGAACCGTCACTTCCCCGGGCGCGACGCCCTGGTGCGCGCGCTGGAGGACCTTGGCATCGCTGAGTGCGAGGCGGCCCTGGACGCGGCCCGCCTGGAGGACGGGACGGCAGAAGAAGCGGTGCGCCGCTTGGTCCGCGCCCTCGGACCCTGCACAAGCCTGCTCGCCTTCCTCTACTCCGAGAACCAGCTCTTCGAAGGCGAGGAGCAACACGCGGGCTGGTCCCGCATCGATGAGCGGCTCACCGCCCTGTTCCGCCGGGGCCAAGAAGCTGGCGAGTTCCGCGTCGACCTGAGTGCGGTGTGGCTCGCCGAGGCCCTCTACGGCCTGTTGGCCGCCGGCCGCTGGGCCGTCATCGAGGGCCGGGTGGCCCGCAACGACTTCACCCACATGATCGTCGAGTTGCTGCTCGGCGGCACGATGCGAAGGGACGCATCATGACCTCTTCCCTGCACACTGCCGAGAAGGCCGGCACAGAACGGGCTCCGGGCCGGTGGATCGCCCTGGGTGTCCTGGTCCTGGCCGTGCTGCTCGTCGCGGTGGACGCGACCGTTCTCGGTCTGGCCACGCCCTACCTCAGTGAAGACCTGCAGCCCTCCGGGACCCAGCTGCTGTGGATCGGCGACGCCTACTCGTTCGTGATCGCCGGCCTGCTCATCTCCATGGGCAGCCTGGGCGACCGCATCGGCCGCAAGCGCCTGCTGCTGATCGGAGCGACGGCGTTCGGCCTGGTCTCGATACTGAACGCCTACGCACGGACCCCCGAGATGATGATCGTCGCCCGGGCGCTGCTCGGTGTCGCCGGTGCCACACTGATGCCGTCCACCCTCGCGCTGATCCGCAACCTCTTCCAGGACCCCCGTGAGCGCAGTCTCGCCATCGGTATCTGGAGCGCCGCCGCCTCGGCGGGCATGGCGGTCGGCCCGATCGTCGGCGGTGTGCTGCTGGAGCACTTCTGGTGGGGCTCGGTCTTCCTGATCAACCTGCCGGTGATGGCGCTGCTGGTCGTCGTCGGGATCAGGATGCTGCCGGAGTCGCGCAACCCCTCCCCGGGACCGTGGGACCTGCCGAGTGTCTTCCTGTCGCTGGTCGGCATGGTCGGCGTCGTCTACGCCATCAAGGAGGCCGCCGCCGACGGGTTCACCCGGCCCATCCTCGCAGCCGGCGTGCTCGGCGCGGCCGCACTCTACGGGTTTGTCCGGCGCCAGCGCGCCCTGCCCGTCCCGCTGGTGGATGTCCGGCTCTTCCGCAACCGCGGTTTCAGCGGTGCCGTCGTGGCGAACCTGCTGACCATCCTCGGGCTGTCCGGCCTGCTGTTCTTCCTCTCCCAGTACCTGCAACTGGTTCAGGACCGGCGGCCCATCGAAGCGGGCATCGCCGAACTGCCGGCCGCCGCGGGCGCGGTCGTGGCCGGACTGATCGCCGGTGCGGCGGCGCGACGCTTCTCGGTGCGCGCGGTGGTCTCCGGCGGTCTGGCCGTCATCGGCCTGTCCCTGGCCGCCCTGACCACGCTCACCCAGTCCACCGGCTATCCCCTGATCGGCACCACCCTGCTGGTCGTCGGTTTCGGCGCCGGGCTGTCCTTCACGGTCACCTCCGACATCATCCTCACCGCCGTCCCCAAGGAACAGGCCGGCGCCGCCTCCGCAGTCTCGGAGACGGCGTACGAACTGGGCACCGCCCTGGGCATCGCCCTGCTGGGGTCCGTCGTCACCAACATCTACCAGGACTTCACCGGACCGGCCGGTACTCCCGAGGCAGCACACGAGTCACTGGCCGGAGCCGTCGTGGCCGCCGCCCACCTGCCCGCCGACACGGCCGCCGCGCTGCTGCAGGCGGCACGCGAGTCCTTCGTCGACGGCGTGGCACTCGCCGCCGGCGTCGGCGCCGGCCTGCTGCTCCTCGCCTCCGCCGTCGCCTGGTTCCTGCTGCGCGGCCAGAAGCTGACCACCGAACCCGTGCAGCACTGAGAAGCGAGAAGAACAGTGGACGCAGCACCTGCTGCCGCAGGCAGAAGCTGCACCGGCAAGGTGGGCCCTGGTGGTCAGGGCCCACCTTGCCGACGGCTCCGCGGCATGGTGGCTGGAGCGGACCGGCTGGGACGTCGTCCTGATCGAGGAGAACCGCGACACCAACCGCGGCGCCTGCCTCATCCAGCTGGACCAGACCGCGCTGGGTGCCCCTGCACCGCGGGGGCACGCACCCACGGCACCGTTCTCGGCGTGTCACCCCCGGCACGCGAACTGCAGACCACGCCCGACATCGTTCAGGCCTTCGCCCGCATCCCTGGACGGGATGCCTTGGTGCGGACTTTCAGCGACACCCGCATGACCGCGCGTGCAAGACGGCCCCGAAAAGCGGCCCAACGCCCGCGAACAACCGCCTCCAGTGCCCTGCCAACAGCAACCCGCTGAGAGGAAGACAATGAGCAACCGCCCCGCCGACATCACACGGCCCCGCACCGACAAGGCCGGTCCGCACAGCATGTGGCTGTGGTTCCTGGCCCGCACCGGCGACCCCGTGGCGAAACTTCTCGAACCAGGTTTCCGAGGCGATGCCTACGCGCTGTACGAGCGCATGCGGTCCCGAGGACCAGTCCACCGCAGCCGTACCGGGATGCTTGCCGTCCTCTCGTACGACCACTGCAGCCAAGTTCTCCAACATTCCCGCTTCTTGATAAGGGAGCCCTCCGCTGGCCCGGACGGGAAACCCACGTCCACGCCACAGGCGGCCCTTGACAGTCCCGGCGGACCACGGGTGAAGGGATCCGATCAGGCATACGCAGTCGCCGCTCCGCTGTTGCGGCCTGCACTGAACCAGTCCGCTACCCGCGTCGACACCACTGCTCACGACCTGCTCCGCCGGCATGCTGATGCCGACGCCCTGGACCTGATCAACGACTTGCCTTCCCGCTGGCCGTTGCGTGCCTCAGTGAAGTGTTGCGCATTCCGGCGGCCTACTCACCACGCTTCGCCGAGATATGCGACGTCATCGGCAAACCCATTCACGGCTCGCCTTCCAGGACCAGAGCCGAAACGGCACACGATGCGAACGAAGACCTGGCGGCCCTGATCATCCGGCTCGAACATGAGCGGCGACAGAGTCCGGGAGACGACCTGATCAGCCGACTCACCGCTCCCCGCGACGGAGACAAGACAGAGATTGATCTACGCAGCCTGCTCGAATACGTTCATCGGCATGGTGACCGTCAGGAGGCACAGGACACGGGTGTGGCCGGGCGGCCGGGCATCACCTCCGGCAAACTCAATCTGGAGGAGATCGCCCAGGTCTGCTGGACCCTGGTTGTCTCCGGCCTCGACACCGCGGCCTGCCTCATTGGCAACGCAGTAGCCGCACTCGCGGCCCACCCGGACCAATGGCAGGCGCTCCGATCAACCCCGCAGCTTGCGGGCAAGGTAGTCGAAGAGACCTTGCGCTTTGATCCTCCGCACCAGTTCACCCTGTGTACTCCCACCGCGCGAGTGCAAATGGCAGGTCACGCGGTGCCACCCGGCAGTGACGTTCTCGTGATGCTCGCTGCGGCCCAGCGCGACTCGAACCGGTTTTCCCACCCTGCTCGCTTCGACCTCACACGCAGCTCCCAACCCAGCCACCTCACGGCTGACGACTCCGTGCAACTCGCGATATCACTGGCCCGGCTGACAGGAGAGGCCGCCCTCCGGACCCTGGCGAGCCGATTGCCGCAACTGCACCCAGCGGGGCGGGCAGTCCGCAGGCCCGGTGGAGCGGTCAGCGGCTTCACCCATCTGCCGTTCCGCACATCCACCACTGCATGAAGTTTCGTTCCTACTGCCTCACTTTCGCCTACCGGCCTATCGACCCCCCAGTCACACCGAACGTTTGACAGACTCCGGCGCAGTCACTGCCCAGGGGACGTCCAGTGCAGCGAGGGCGGCCTGCTGCTGTGGCGGCGGCGGTTCAATGAAGCACGCATGCGCGCCGGATCCTCGCAGACCGGGTACAGATGGGTGCCCTCACCCCCACGACGGCCGACGCCGCCCGCCCGGGCCTGCTTTCCCGCCCCCAGAGCTGTGGCTCAGATGGAGGGAGCGTTGCCTGGGCTTCCTTGTCGGTTTCCCCAGCCTGCCCATCCGGCTGGATACGGAGGTGCCACGTCCGCTGGCGAACCGGGGCGGCCGTGGCATCGCCCTCGCCGCCCGGGGAAACACTCCGCTCGGGCTGAAGCGGGGGAGGTCCTGGTACGGGAGCATCATCGACGATCTTCCATGGGGCTGTGCGAGTTATCAGAAGCTGGCCGGATGCAAGGTTTTGGGCCGCCGGGGGCGTCTCGGCACAGGACCTTTCACACGGCGTCCTGCCTCGGGGCCGGAACAAACTGTCGCGGGCGCAGAGAGATTCGATGTACCTGGCGACCTGGAGTCCTAGATCTGGGAGGCGCGGGTGTGACCGGCCGAAACCCGTCCTCACGTGACCGGAGTGGTCGTAGTGTCGTGCCATGACCACTGCTGGCGACACGCCTTACCGGTACCGCGTCGCCGCTCCCGAGGACACCGAGGCCGTCAGGGCCTTGGATGCCTCCTTCACCACCGACACCGTCTTCCAGGTGACCGTCACCGAGGAGGGGTTCGCGCTGCGGGAGATCCGGATGGAGCTGCCCCTGACCAAGGTGTTCCCCGAGGACGAGCCGGACGACGACGCCGAGGACGACGCGGACTCCCGCACGTTCATCGCCCACGACGCGGCCGGCGACCTGGCCGGGTTCGTCACCGTCGCGTACTCCGGCTGGAACCGCCGGCTGACCGTCGAGGACATCGCAGTCGTCCCACAGCACCGGGGCCGGGGAGTGGGCCGCGCGCTGGTGGGACTTGCGAGGAAATTCGCGCGCGAGCGGGGCGCCGGCCACCTCTGGCTGGAGGTCACCAACATCAACGCGCCGGCGATCCACGCATACCGGCGGATGGGTTTCGCCTTCTGCGGACTCGACACCACCCTCTACGAAGGCACCCCCTCCAGAGGTGAGCAGGCACTCTACATGAGCATGCCCTGCCATTGAGCCGACCCCAGGCGGCACAGACGAGGAACGGAGCCCGTCGCCCGGCGCGAGGACGACGGCCAGCAGGCAGGCCGGAGTCTGCGTCCGAGGCCACGGCCCGCTCACACCACCCCGTGTACGGGTCCGAATGGAAGGGCGCGGTGGTGCGCCGTCGGAGGGCCGGGCCAAGGAGTGAGGTTGCGCAGTGGCGGAGGACTGCGCGCTCCGCGCCGGACAAGGCGGCTGGGGGCCGGACCAGGCAGCGAAACAACGCGCCGAAGCCGCGTCGTCCCGGCGAGGAGGTCTCTCAGGCGTGCGTGCTCACCCGTGCGCCCAGCTGGCGGCCGCGCAGACGACAGACAGTGACATCCCGGTGGCCTGTGTGGAATGGGGCACCACCACGTCGGCGGAGGAGCTGCGCGCGGCGGTCGATGCATGGCCGGTGCCAAAGTGGTGCGACGACCACGGAACCAACGGCCAGTGGTACGTCAACCGGTGCCGTCACGTTGGTTGACTGGGTACCGGGAGAAGAAGGAAAACTCCAAGTGCGCCGACCCTGAGGAACTTTCTCGCGGTGCGGTCAGACGGTTTCAGAGCGCTTGCGCCCGCCGCTGCCCGGATTTGGTCGCGCAGTACATCTTTCGCGGCACGGACGCGCTTGCCGTCGAAGACAGAGCGTAAAAGAACCCACGAGTGGACGACGCCGACTCCTTCTACGCAGATGGCTGCCGCCCCTTCCCTCGCCACCATCGCCACGCCCTCCATCGGTGCTTCGTACGAGAGAAGCGGGTTACGGATGAACAGGGTTCTGCCATCGCTGCGGATCGTCGGCTGGACGCCGACCCTGGCGAAGAGCCAAATCGCCAGTGATCCGATCGAAGGTGCTCGCCGCGGCCGGCCTGAAGTGCTGGGCGGACCGGGCCTACCAGGGTCCGGCCGCACGGTCCGGGTGCCGTTCCGGGGGCGCAGGCTCAAGCGGTGGAAGCGTCGACACAACAGCACCCACGCCAAGGTCTGCTGCATCGGCGAACAGGCCATGGCCACGCTCAAGGGCTGGCGACTGCCGCGAAGGCTCCGCTGCAGCACCAACCGGATCACCGTCATCGTCAAGGCCGTCGTCGTCCTTCATCACACCTCGTCGTGAGGTTGACAAAGGGCTCAGTCTGCCCAGATGCCGGGCCCGCTGTGAGCGGAGGGACTCAGCGTAGCCGTCGCGCACGCAGCACCAGGTCGTCGGTGTGGTGCGCGCCGGCGCCGCCGTCGGGTGCCACGCGTGGTCGCTGCTCGTTCACCTCCACCTTCCAGTCGTCGGTGAGCAGGGCGGCGACCATCGAGGGCCAGACGTAGTCAGCCGGGTCGAAGCCGCTGTCGTGCGCCTGTTGGGTGTCCATCCCCGCGTGGTGTACGAGCAGCAGCACGCCGCCGGGCGCGACGGCCGCGAGCAGCGCTCGCTCGGCTGCGGCGTCGGGGGTGCGGAGCAGGGCTGGATACTGCGCGGAGACCAGGTCGAAGGAGGCCGGCGGGAGCGCCGCTTCCGTCAGCGCGGCGTGTACCCAGCGAACGGCGACGTCTGCGTCCCGCGCGTGCCCGGCCGCCCGCTCCAGCGCCACGCCCGAGACCTCGAGCGCGGTCACGTCCCAGCCGCCGCGCGCGAGCCAGACGGCGTCCGCGCCCTCGCCACAGCCGACGTCGAGCACCCGCCCGGGCGTGAGCCCGGCGACCTCGGCCACGAGCGCACCGTTGGGCTGGCCGCTCCACAGCTGTTGTCGGTCGGCGTACCGGTTGTCCCACTCCGCCCGCACCGCGGGGTCTCCGACGTATCCGTTGCCAGGCAAAAATGTGTCAGATGTGGGCGATCCCACTGTGATGTTGTCGGTCACGGGCCCAACATCACCCATCGTGGCCCGGTCACGCCACTCCTGTTGCCGTACCGGCAAAACGGAATCCAAGGGGCGAGGAACAGCCGGGCGTAGTCGCACTGGACGTCATCGAAACAGGCCGGCCGCGGCATCCTTGACCTGCTGGAGGATGCACCGATGACCAGTGAGAACGTGACCGCAGCCGAGGCCGTCGAGCAGTCTGAACCTCGGCCGGCGAAGGCGGTGGACGGGCATTGTCACGTTGGCTGACCGGCCTGGGATGATCTTGGAGTTGATCGTGCCGGGGAGGGGATCGCTCGTGTCGTCCGCGCCGCCGTCTTACAAGGGTCACCGGTACCCGGTGGAGATCATCGCGCACTGAGTGCGGCTGTACCACCGTTTCCCGCTCGTGGGGCTGCAGTCATCGCCCTCTCGTTCAGCGTCATCGGCGGTTTCGCTGAGCTGTCCGGACCCTCATCAGATCCGTGCCAGCGGGCACGCGACATCGCTGACGAGGCCCGCCCCGCTGACGGAAAAGTGGACTCCGGCATTGAACGCGAGCGAGCCATCAAACCAGCAGGTGATTGGCTCGATGCTGCCACGGAATGCCAACAGGCCGGCGGCGACCCAGGACCCGGGTTTTAATCACCCACACCGCAGAGCACCCGGCGCCGCCCTCACATGGCATCTCAAGTAGTGACCCGGGAAAACTGCGCTACACCCAATAAACCTGCATACAGCACATAAGTGCAGGTCGGATAGCTACTGCCGCGCACATCCCCGCACTCCGAGAGCCCCGCCCACCAGGAACACCACCCACGAAACTGAGAAACCCCAGCTCGTAGCCACAGCAGTCATGCAAACGACTGGGCGACGACAACTCCCCTTCACTCCGGGGAACTGGCGGACGGCATCCCCGGCGCCCGGCTGGCGACCCTGGACTGCGGGCACGCCATCGCCGCCGAAGAGCCGGCCGCGTGGACGGCGTTGATCCGGGACTTCCTGATGTCCGTGGAGGAGACCCGGGCCGCGTACGGGGGTGGCGCGCGCCGGGGAGTCGAAGCCGGGCCGTCCGAGCAGCCCGGCCCGGCGGTCCAGGCCCGGCCCGGAAGGTCCGAGCGGGGCCGGCCCGGTGGTCTAGCCGAGCCGGCCGCTCTCCGGGGCCCGGCCCAGGGCGGCCACCAGCAGGGCGGCGAGCGCCAGGCCGCCGCCCAGCCACATCACGGCTTCGATCCCGGGACCGTCCGCGGTGAGACCGCCGATCAGGGCTCCCAGCGCGATCGCCCCGTTGAAGACACCCACGAAGAGCGAGGACGCCGCCTCGCGGGCCTGCGGCGCGGCAGCCAGCAGCCAGGTCTGGGTGCTCACCGACACGCCGCCGTACGAGATGCCCCACACTGCGAGCAGCACACCGGCTGTCAGCACCGAGCCGCCGACCAGCGGCAGCAGACCCACCGTAGTCGCCAAGACGAGGGCGATCACCAGGAGCGTGCCCCGCGGGGCGCGGCCCGCCCCGGCACCGGCCGCGAAGTTCCCGAGGACACCGGCAACGCCGTAGACGAGGAGCAGGGTACCGATCAGCGTGGGGCTGACCCCGGAGATCTCCTCCAGCGCGGGCCGTACGTACGTGTAGGCGGCGAAGTGCCCGGTGACCAGGAACGCCACCATGGCGAGCCCCGTCGCCACCTGTGGGTTGCCGATCAGCTTCAGCACGCCGCCGAGCCGGATGTCCTGCTCGGCCGGGAGCGGCGGCAGCAGGGCCGCGAGTGCGATCAGGACCACCACTGCGAGGGCGGCGATGACAGCGAACGCCGTTCTCCAATCCGCCAGTTCCCCGATGTACGTACCGGCCGGGACGCCCAGCACCGAGGCCACCGCGATCCCACTGAAGATGAGTGAGGTGGCCGGGCCGATGGCAGTGCCGGACACGAGCCGTACGGCGAGGCCGGCGGCGACCGCCCAGACCACGCCCATGCCGATGCCGACGAGGACACGGGCGACCACCATCACCCCGAAGTTGGGGGCCCACGCCGCGAGCAGGTTGCCCAGCACGAGCAGCGCCATCATGGAGCACAGCAGCACCCGACGGTCCAGCCGGCCGAGCAGCGGCGTCAGCAGCGGCGCGGAGACCGCGCCGACCAGACCCGTGATGGTGAGGGTGAGCCCGGCGGTCCCCTCGCTCACATGGAGCGCGTCACCGATGGGGGTGAGCAGCCCCACCGGCAGCATCTCGGAGGTGACTACCGTGAACGTCGCCCCGGCGACCGCGGTCCAGCCCCCGCGTCGTGCGGACTGCCCCTCTCCGGGCGCCTTGCCTGCGATGTCCTCTGTCTGTGCCATAGAACCAGCCAACCCGCGGAGCCGTTCGGGAACAACTGCCAATCCCTCATCCTTCTATGAGTGGGATTACTCGATCGGGTGGAGGGGGCCGGGATTCCGTGGGCGGCATCGAGATCCGCGAGTTGGAGGCGTTCCTCGTCCTCGCCGAGGAGCTGCACTTCGGCCGAGCGGGCGAGCGACTGTACGTCTCCCAGAGCAGGGTGAGCCAGCTGCTGCGTGCTCTGGAGGGAAGGATCGGTGCCCCGCTGGTCGAGCGCACCAGCCGGCGGGTGCGGCTGACTCCGCTCGGGGAGTCTTTCATCGGCAGCCTGCGGCCCGCGTACGACGGGCTGCGCGCCACCCTGGATGAGGCGCGGGCCGCCGCCCGGGCGGAGGTGGGCAGAGTGCTGCGGATCGGCTTCCAGGGCACCGTCGACGACTACCTCGCCCAGGCGATGGCCCTGTTCGAGGAGGAGTGCCCGGGGTGCGTCCTGGAGCTGACGGAAATCCCGCTGTCGGACCCGTTCGGGCCGGTACGCCGCCAGGAGGTGGACTGCGCGGTGGTGCTCCTGCCAGTACAGGAGGAGGACCTGGTGCTCGGACCGGTCTTCTCCCGGCAGCCGCAGACCCTCGCCGTCTCCGTCCGGCACCCGTTTGCGGCCCGGGAGTCGGTGTCGGCAGAGGAGTTGTCCGACTGCCGGCTCATTGGCGTGGGCGCGGGTGGGACGCCCGGCCCCGCGCCCACGTACTGGCGCCTGGCTCAGACCCCGGACCACACCCCTGAGCTGCGGCCGATCCCGGCGGGCCCGCTGGTCAACACCCTTCAGGAGGGGTTGAGCCTGACGGCGGCGGACCGGGGCGCGATGCTGCTGTGCCGGTCCACGGCCGACTACCACGGGCGGCGCAGCTCCATCACCTTCATCCCGGTCAACGGATTGCCCCCCTCCGAGCTGGGGCTGATCTGGCACCGCTCCCATGTCCCCCCGACCGTCCTCGCCCTCGCGCGGGCAGTGAAGGGCGTCACGCCGGGGCCGTGACCGTGACCCTTTTGGTGGGGGCCTCGCAGAAGGGCGAGCCCGGCCCAGACCACCTTCGTGGCACAGGCCCAGTCGTCTCCTCGCTTCCCCCTGACGGCGTCTCGACCAGCAGCAGCCCGTTCCCGACTGCGACGGGGACCCCGTCATCCCAGGTGTTCATCACCTCGACAGGAAGGGCGGTCCAGTCGCAGTGGCCACCAGCAAGGTGCTATGTCCTGCGGCGACTTGTCCCGACACGCGGCCTCCCCCGAGTTTCGCCGGTGCTCGATCATATCCACTCCCGGTGGATCTTGGCAGGTGCTGAACCGAGCCGCCGGGCCGCAAAGGACCACTTGCCGACCTCGCTCATCTCTTCGGCCAGTTCGGCTTGTCCTGTCGTTCGGCCGGTGGGATTCGTGTGCCTGCCTTGGGCGGTTCGGCGCATTCGATGGTCCTGCACAACCGCGGATCGGCGGCTCTCGGAGGCTCCACGGTCCTGGCTGTCCACACGAGGGCGCCTGCACGGTGTCCGGCATGACAAGCTGTGCTTCCACAGCCTGACCTCAGGAGGTCACCATGACTGCAGAGATTCCATCGCGAGAGGGTTCGGAGGCGGCTGACACCGAGGGCCGTGCCCTGGCGCCTGACGATGAGGGCCAGTACGACCTGAAGGGCAAGTTCCGGGAGGCCCTGGCGCGCAAGCGAGAAAAGCAGGCGCAGGCCGCGGCCCTCGCTGCGAACACCGACGCGTCGAAGGTCCGTGGCGCGCACGGCCCGGCTGCGAGCCAGCGGTCGTTTCGACGAAAGAGCGGCGGCTGACCTCAGCGGCATTTGATGATGCGGCGGACGATCGGCTTGAGGTAGTCCGTGCGGGCCGGCCAATCCGGCCGGCTCGTCCGGTGAGCGCGCCAGGAGTTCACGTTCACGGCCCTGGACGCGCTCGGCCGCCGCGACAGCGGCGACGTCCGCGCGCGGTGTCGCTCGGAAAGGGTCGGGGCGAGGTAGGTCAGGCCGACACTGCCGTTCTCGCCGTGGGTGAGGCCCCACAGCATCAGGTCCTCGTCGGCCGCGCCGACCTCGAGCTCCTCGGCGGCCTCGCGCGCGGCCCGCCCGGTCAGTGTCGACTGGTCCAGCACCGTCCCGTCCTGGGGGGCGATAGCCCCCGGGGCAGCTGCCAGCGACGGCTCCGCAGCCTCGGTCGGCAGGAGCCGTTCAACGTCGAGGGGGCCAGGTCGACCCAGAGACACCTCGTCCACGACTTGTTCAACGGTCTGCCACGGCAGAAGGGGAAGCGCTCCGGCAACGGCGTCCCACGGCCCACGCGCCGGACGGGGGCACTCCGACGGCCCAGTCCACGTGGCCGGCTCCCCGGCGCCAGCCTAGTTTTGGGCCGTAGCTCCGACGTCGAAGGAGAGAGACGTGGCCGACACAAGCCTTTCAGCGGCCTTGGCCGGACTGACCGCCGACGACATCAGTGTCGATGAGGAGGGTCGAGTCTCCGTAGAGAATCCGGAGGTCGCCAGGAGGATTTCGGAGGTCGTCACCGGGACGGCCAGGGCGACCCCCACCAATTCCGGATGCAACTCAGGATGCAGGCCCAACGGTTCGCGGTGCCGTCCGACGTGACCTCGAACTCTCAGTCCCCTCGTGCCTGAGCGCTGAGCCCCGGACGCGATGACCGGTTCTCGGCGCGAGGGCATTCCGATGCACCCACGAGAAGAGGGAGTGCGGTGAACAGCAGCACGGAAGCCCCCAGCAAAAGCGCGGAGCTATTCGCGGACGAGCTCACTTCTTCGCTGCGCGACGACAGCCTGCACCTCATTCTGCTGCCCACAGAGAAATGCAACTTCAGATGCACATACTGCTACGAAGACTTCTCGATCGGCAGGATGGGGCCTCAGGTCATCGAGGGCGTCAAGCGACTGATCGACCGGCGCATCGACGGCCTGCGTTCCCTCTCCGTCTCATGGTTCGGCGGAGAACCGTTGTTGGCCCTGCCGGTGATCGAGGACATCTCCGCTCATATCATCGAGAGAGCGGCCGCAATGCCGGACCTGACGTATTCGGCCGACATGACGACCAACGCCTATTTGCTCGACCGTTCGACTGCGGAGCACTTGAGTCGACTGGGGATCACTGAACACCAGGTGTCGCTCGACGGACCGCAGTCCCTGCACGACCGGACGCGTGTGCAGGCAAATGGCGCTGGATCGTTTCGTCGGATCTGGGAGAACCTGTTGGCGGTCCGCGACAGCGACCTACGGGTCGGTGTCGTCCTTCGGGTACACGTGACCCCGGCCAATGTGCACTCGATGCCGGACTTCTTGAGCGAAGTCCGGGAGGTTTTCCTCGGTGACTCGCGATTCTCCGTCCTCCTCAAGCCGGTGGAGCGACTCGGCGGGCCGCGCGACGGAGAAATGGAAGTGATCAGTCACGACAGGTGGCCGGCCGTCCTGGAAGACTTGGAGAGGATTGTTTCACCCGAGGGAAGCAGGCTCCCCCTCCATCCGACTCCGGAGGTCTGCTACGCCTCCCGCCCCAACTCGCTCATGATCCGCGCCAACGGCGTCGTCGGAAAGTGCACCGTCGCACTGACCGACCCGAACAACGCCGTGGGGAAGATTCACCCGGATGGCACGGTAGAAATTGACAATCATCGTTTCCGCACCTGGCTGCGCGGGTGGGAAAGCGGCGATTGGGATGCCCTGAGCTGTCCTGCGGACGGGCTCCCCGGAACGGGCAGCACGCTCCTGGGGATCGGCCCCACCCGGCTCGTATCGGACACGTAGGTGTACATGGAGAAAGCACGTTCCCAGCGGGACGGTACGGTCGACGTCGACTTCATGACCGACTGTGAGCGCCAGCTGCGGACGCCCCTCGACGTCTGGGCGGGCAACCTTTCCTCCAGCCTGGAGTCCATCAGTCGTGACGGATGGAGCCAGAGTCGTGTGAGGTCGGCCGCGGCACATATGAACCTGGCCGCTCTCGTGGTGGCGAACGCGGGCGACCTCCCATCCGCCGAGCGACTCTGCCGAACCCAGTTGACCTGGCTGGCACAGGTGGCATCGGAATCCGGAGACGTATCCGTTCTGGGAAGCGCCGTGCAGCCGTGGGTCAACCTCGGGAGGCTCCACGTACTGACCGGAAGCATCGAAGAATCCCTTCCGCACTTCCGGCTCGCCGAGCACTTGCGCGACAGGAAACCCGTGCGCCTCGGGCCGTGCCGCATTCAAGCCGACATGTGGCAGCCGCTGGTGGCCGCCGAACCGGACCTGCCCGATGTCCTCTGGAACGTCTTCGTGCTGGACCAGCTGAAGGCTCATTTGCGGACCGGTGACCCCGCCCGCGCACTGTCCGCCGCGGTCACCCTTCGTGAGGCGGCGCCGGCAGGGACGTACCGGTACATCGTCGAGGGTGAGATCATCGCCCTCCTCCGCTCCAGCCGAGCCGAGGATGCACTTCAGTTGGTGGCCCAGGCCGGTCCTGCGACGACATCCGACGAGATCGCGTTCCTCCTGCATCAGATCGCTGCCGCGACCAGCCTGCGGCGGTCGGAGGACGCGCGACGACTCGCGACCGGCCTTTCGGCTTTTGTGACACAGTCGGATCTTCCCTCTGCCGAACCCGCCACCTTCCTCCGCCAGCTGAAACAGTTGGCATATCTCCTTGAGCGGCTCGGAGAGCCGCATTACGCGCTCGCGGTACATCTGCACGGGATGAGGACCTGCCACGAGCGGATGGACGAGCCCCTGTTCCTGAACTTCATCGAGGGTGCGTTGCGACTGGCTCCGGAACACGGCTCCGCGAGTCACTGGCGATCCGCGCGAGAGGACCTGCTCGCATCGTCTCTGTATGCCGAAGTGCGCAGGAGACGGGGCGCAAGTGCCGCACTCGATCACCCGTCCCTACGCGAATTGGTCGTTTCGGTGGAAGCGACTGCTGCGAGAGTCGGGCCGTACGTGCCCGCGGTCTGAAGCCTGCCGGCACCCACGCCGGGGCCGTCTCCGTGGTGTACAGGACATGTTCCTCATCCCCCGAAGCCGCGCTCAGGGCACGGAGACAGCGAGGCCCGACGCGGCAGGCCGGTGTGGTTGCTGAGTTCGGACCAGTGTGGCCGCCGCTGCGGCGATGAAAACGATCTGCAGCAGAGTGCGCCGGCCAAGTGGGTCCCCCTGGGCCACCCCCCTGCGGGCGGCCGACACGTTTGCCGGGAACATCGCGATCATCAGCAGGATGAGCCCGCCGGCTGCCCAGCGAGCGGTCGCCGGAATCAGCAGGCCGACCATACCGGCCACTTCGAGCAGACCGGTGACGGTCACCAGCAGGTCCGCACGGGGCATCCACGGCGGCACCATGCCGATGAGCTCGGACCGCAGCCGGGGTGCGAAGTGCGCAAGCGAGGTGAGCAGGAACATCGCCACCAGCCCAGCTCTCAGAGCGGGCTGCCACCCGTCGAGGGCGTCCACTCCGATCAACCCCGCAAGACGGGCCGCCGTGAATCCCACCACCAGCGCGATCAGTGGCTCCACAGAGGCCTCCCTTCCCTGCGCACGCAGGACCCTCGTCGGCCGGAACGCCATACTCAACCGTGTCCCACTTCACCATCACGACCGGTCTCCCGCCACTGGACGCCCCCGGGGTCCCAGCAGCGGCCACTGAGTTCTTTCCAACCTATGGGGCTGGAGGGCGAGTTGGGCTGACAGGTGAAGCCCCTGGTAGATGGGTTCTCGCCCAAGTAATCCGTCTCCGCCAGAGGCTTCGCGTGCTGGTCTACCCGTCGGGCGTCGAGGTGTTCAGTTCTGTCCGCATCGTCGACGCCCTCGCCCAGGCCAACATCACATGCTGGGCGACGAGGGCTGCCGCGGTGCCGGCGGCACGGTCCGCACCCCGTGCTGGGGAGGGTGGGAGACCCTGTCCATCGGTCAGCAAGCGGTAAACCGGTCAGACGCGAAGATCCGAACCTTCGTCGAGCAGGCCATGGCCACCCTCAAGTCCTGGCGACTCCTCCGCAAGCTCCGGTGCTAACCACCCGGATCACCAGCCTCGTCCAGGCCATCCTCACCCTTCATCTGACCAGCTCAGACCGATGATGGGGTGATCCTCAGTGCCCCTGTGCTTCCGGGACGTTCATCGCCCGGTTCAAAAGCTCCAGGTCCCAGGCAGGCTCCCGCAGGTCGAGCCGGTTCGACGCCCGGAATCCATCCATCGCCAGGTGCAGGTGCCGACGCCACATCGACGGTGCGACGTGCTGCGTGGTCTCGGAGACACGGTCGCTCGCCCACAACAGCACGAGCAGGTCGGCGCCGGTGACGTCGGGACGCACGATGCCCGCACCCTGTGCGCGCAGCAGAACCTGTTGTGCATGTGCACAGATCTCATTGTGTGCGGCCTTGGTGCGGTCGTCGCCGGGGAACCTCCGCGCCAGGAAGTCACCGAATGCCCGATCTCCGGCCTGGGCCGAACACAGAACTTCCAGCAGGCCGCGAAACGCCTCCCACGGGTCCTCCTGGTCGAGTGAGGCCGCCACCTCGTCGATCACGCGGCGCAGCTTCGGTTCGAGCACAGCGCACAGAAGGTCCAGGCGCGTGGGGAAGTGCCGGTAGAGGGTGCCGACCACCAGGCCCGCCTCCCGGGCGATGCCGTCGAGAGCGGCTTCCGCGCCTCGTTCGGCGAACGCGCGCCGGGCGCACTCGAGAAGCCGCTGACGGTTGCGGTGGGCATCCCTGCGCGCGGGCGGTGGGTTCTCTCGGGAAGGCATGAGATCACGGTAGCAAAAGTGCGACATGCCTCAACTTTGAGTCCTGCCTCATCTTTGCTACGGTCGTGAAGCATTGAAAATGAGGGTGTACTCATTTTACGGAGGGGATCCGGGATGGCGAAGCTCAGCGGGAAGGTCGCGGTGATCACCGGCGCGACCTCGGGACTGGCACTGGCGACCGCCAAGTTGTTCGTCGCGGAGGGCGCGCACGTGGTCATCACCGGCCGGCGACAGGAGCAGTTGGACGCCGCGGTGGCCGCGATCGGCCACGAGGTGACCGGTGTGGTCGGTGACGTCGGCGAGGTCGCCCACGTGGTCCGCCTGGCCGATGTCGTGGCGGCCGAACTGGGCCGGGTCGACGTCCTCGTCGCGAGTGCCGGGGCCTGGACGTGGAACGAGCGCATCGGCGACGTGACCGAGGAGTCGTTCGACGCCGTGTTCGGCGTGAACGTGCGCGGGACGTTCTTCACCGTGCAGAAACTCCTGCCATTGCTGTCCGACGGCGCCTCGATCGTGCTCATCGGGTCGGGCGCCGCAGAGAAAGGTGATCCGGGAACCACGATCTACGCGGCGAGCAAGGCTGCGCTGCGGTCGTTCGCGCGGACCTGGACCACCGACCTGAAGGAACGGGGGATCCGCGTCAACGTCCTCAGTCCCGCCGCGATCGACACCCCGGCGTTCGCGAACCTCCCGCCGGGATTCAGGGATCAGATCGCCTCGCTGGTGCCCCTCGGCCGCCTTGGCGCCGAACGGGAGATCGCCACCGCGGCGCTCTTCCTCGCGTCCGTGGACTCGAGCTTCGTCAGCGGAATTGACCTCCCTGTCGACGGAGGGATCGGCCAGGTCTGACACCACACCGGCTCACGGCCGCCATGCGGCGCGGAGTCCACACTGAGCCCTCTCCAACCTGTCGTCTACGCTGGTCAGCGGATTACAACCCGACCTTGACCGTAGCTGGGCCAGGCTGTTGACCAGCGATCCCATCATCCGACAGGCCGGCCGTCGGGCCACTCCGTCTGAGGGTCCCGCAGACCGGGAACCGTACGACCTGATCGGTCTCCTCTGCTCGCCTCCTCGCCTCCTCGCCAAGGTGCTGCTTCAGCTCGTCGTACGGTCTCTCACGCGCATCCCCAAGCCTTCCTCACTGCTTCCCGGTCCCTCCCGGACGTCGGGCCTTCCCGGGGTGCAACGACCCCGTGGCCGTCTGGCAGCGGGAAGCGGCCTGCCGACTTCCGACTTCCGACTGCCGCTGTCAACGAGCCTGCCGGTGAACGGTGTTGGAGTCACCGAACCGAGACTTTCGCGACAACTGCGGTCTCATGCCTGACCAGCAGAAACCGCACACGAGGTTCGGAAGGAGAACGACCTCTGACCTTGTCGTTCATCATCCGCCGGCGAGCGAGCCTCGGAACTGTCTCGCGTCCTCGGCTTCGTCGTCTGTCCGATGCGCCGAGATTTCGTGCCCTTCTTGTGGTGGGTGGGAGGGCTGTAAGCCTCGCCTCGCCTGTGGCCAGGACGCGTCCTCGACTTCGACGGCTACGAAGACCTCGATGCCCCCATGAAACGCGAGCTCGGCGATGCCGGCTGGTGGTTCGACACTTCAGCCCTCACACCTGAGGAGACCGCAGATCGGATCATCCGTGAAGCTCGCGATCACGCGCTGGTGAACTGACCGCGACCCCGGCGAAGAACACGGCGGCGTCACCGGGCGGCGTGCGGCCTGTGCGTCGTCCACCTGTTGCTGAAGGGGGGACCCGCCCGGTCCTGGTGTCGTTCGAGAGGAGGAAGCGACGGCCACGTCGCTGGTCCGCGCTGGTCTGGCGTGCCGGTTCCTGAGCCCGGTCAGGATCTGAGTTCGCCGGAGTCATGTGGTGCGGGTCTGTGTCGCCCGCCAGAACGCGTCGACGCGGGCGTTCCACTCGTCGGGGATCTCCTGGAAGGGCTGGTGTGCTTCCTCTTCCATGACCGCGAACCGGGCGCCGGGGATCGCGTCGGCGACGGCGCGGCCGAGTTCGGGGCGGCTGGTGGAGTCACGGCCACCGGCGAGTACGAGTGTCGGCACGTCGATGTCCGGCAGACGGTTCGTCGTGTCGTGGTCGAGGACGGCGTCGAGGAAGCGGTTCAGGTTCTCGGTCGTCTGCTTGTGGGGGAAGGCGAGTACGTCCTCAATGAACCGGTCCACCGTGCCGTCGTTGTGAGCCCGGGGCGTGTAGATGTCCAAGTAGAAGCCCTCGAGGAAGGTGCGTTCGGCGGGGGCGGTCTCGGCCAGCCAGCGGATGAACAGGCCCCAACGGCGCAGATAGGCATCCGGCACCGGCCAGGTGCTCTGCAGGACCAGGCTGCGCACCAGCCGGGGGTGGCGAAGAGCCAGCTCCTGGCTGATGATGCTGCCGCCGGAGAAGCCGGCGACGTGGGCGGACGGAATGTCCAGCGCCCGCAGCAGCGCGGCGGCGTCGTCGGCCATCGTTTCGATCGAGACAGGGTCCTCGGGCATGGCGGTCCGGCCCGCTCCCCGGTTGTCGAAGGCGGTCAGCCGGTAGCGGTCGGCGAGCCCGTCGAGCTGGAAATGCCAGGACTCGACGGTGTCACCGAGCCCTCCGACCAGCAGGACGTCCGGCCCGGTACCGACCTGTTCGGTCCAGATGTCCAGTCCGTCCGCGCGAACATACCGTCCCATCGGCCGTCCTCCTCCCACGGTTCCTTCAAGGGTCCGCCCGTCGGGCATGGCACGCCACCCACGCTCCAGCTCACCGGCCCTGGCGTGAGGAGCCTGCCCAGTAGCAAGGGCACCCGGACCCGTCCGCCGCGGCGGCGGCCATACAGGCCTGTGCCCTTGCCAGGGACTCGGCCGGGCAGAGCCCGTTCCTCGCCTCCGCCTGGGTTCCCCGTGCGGCGGCGAGGGACGGCTGCCCGCTCGCCCCCGAGCGTCCGGAAGCGTGGCAGCAGGGCGGCCGCGTGGTTGGAGGAGTACCCGGCGCGGGCGGCGTCGTCCGCGCCGCCCGCATCCCAGGCCGCCACGCAGAGGTCGGCGGCGGTGTCGGGGGCCTCTGCCCGGCGGGGCGCCCGGGGGACGAGGACCGCTCGAAGCGGTCGGGCAGGGCGTTGTCCAGGTCCCGTACGGGGTGCGCGCGTGCCGCGGACGGTACGGGCGCGGTGGCCAGGGCGCCCAGCGGGGCGCGGATCGCGTCGTCGAGGCCGTCACCGGCCGGGGCGGTGACGAGCTTCAGTTCCCAGGGGCGGCCAGGGATCCCGGCCCGCTGCGGGTTCACGTCTGCCCCGGCGCGGTGGGCGGCTGGAGCAGCGGAGGGTCGGGCCAGTCGAAGGTGACCGGTGACATGCTTCGCTTCGCCAGGTACTTGCTCAAGTCCCGGCCTTGGTTCCGCTCGTGCTGGGTGGTGGTCGGGAGCGGAAAGCCCAGCGCGCGGTAGAGGCCGGCCCTGTGGACCAGGAAGGTGTCCTCCGCGGCGTCGCAGTACGCGTCCACCGCCCCCGCGACCGCCCGGCAGGCGAGCAGCACCAGGAGCAGGCAGCCGACCGCGTACGCGCCCCGGGCCCACCAGGTGGGCAGCAGCGGGGTCCACAGCAGCAGTCCCGCGGCGAACGGTACGGCCTGTGTCCGGGCGACGATCAGACTGGACGCGGTCTCCAGACGCGTCCGCGCGGTCTGGTCGACCACCTGGACGAGGGGCCGCCAGCACAGCTCCAGATCCAGCCCGTGCCGCTCTTCCACCCGCTGTTCGGTGGCGGCCAGGGCGTTTCCGATCCGGGTGGGCTGGAGGGTCGTGCTGCCCTTGGGATAGTGGCGCCGGGCGACGGAAGCGGCTGCGGCGCGGCGCATGGCGAGGACGTCGTTCGTCGCCGGCCCCATGGCTTCGACCAACTTCCTGCGTAGCTCACGGTGTGCCTCGACACGCCGCCGCGCCCACCACCGCAGCGGGGGCACGTCCGGCCAGGCACCGCTGAGCAGATTGAGCACCGCGGGCGCGCACCAAACGGTGAGCAGGGCGGATACGACGACGATGCCCAGGGCGACGGTGGTGGCGACCCCGGCGCCGAAACCGCCGTGCCGCGTCACCAGGCAGACGAGGTGCGCACCCGGAGCGTCGTCACGGCCGCAGTCGATGCGGCGCGGCGGTGTGCGGGCCAAGTAGAGGACGACGCCCAGCAGCCAGAAGCACACCACTGCACCGCCCATGGCCCGGCTCCATCGGCGGGCGAGCGGTTCGACAAGTCCTTTCGCGAGGTCTCCCATGGCTGGTCCGGCTCATTCCATGCGTTCGAGGGCGAGAGCGGGGTGGACGGGACAGCACTCGTCCTCGAACGGGCCTTCGTCGTCGCCCAGCGCCTGGTGCGTGCACTGGGGGTCCGGGCACTGCCAGTGCTCCATCTCCGCCGGGGCGCGCCGGGTCGGAAAGATCCGCTCGCCCGGGGCGGACGGGGTGACCGGCGCGGTGCCGTCGTCGGGGCTCTGCGCCGGTTCGCCCTCGTGCGGCTCCGGTGCCATGAGTTCTCCTCTGCCGTGGTGGATGAAGGCTGCCCACACATAGGGATCGGCGGGGTCGGTGTCGTCGGTCCCGCGGCTCTCCTTCCCGGAGCCGCACCCATCCGCCGCCGTCAGGGGCGCGTCTCGGGGCGTGCGCAGCGCGGCGAGCTGCGCCTCCCGCAAGGCGTCGGCGGCAGCCATGTCCCGCTCCCGCAACCGCCGGTGGAAGTCCAGCATGAGGTCGGCGGTGCGCCGGTCGTCGACGAGCCAGAGGGAGCCGACGACGGCGGACGCGCCACCGGCGAGGAAGGCGGTGGCCAGGCTCAGCGCCTCGTCGTAGTCCCCGGAGGTGACCCCCGTGGCGCAGGCGGACAGGACCGCCAGGGGCCCGGGTTCCTGTCCTCCCCGCTTGGACCGTTGGAGCGGGCGCTGGAGCCGGGGCGCCAGCAGACGGCGGACGGTCAGCCGCTGTCCGCCCGCGAGCAGCAGATGGGATGCGGTCGGCGGCTGGACGAGGGCTCCGTGGCACGCCAGATGCAGCAGGGCGCACGGAACGGAGCCCCGGCCGGGGAGGGCCGACAGGACGCGGTTCGGTGTGGCCGGGTACGCGTCGGCGGCGCCCTGGCCGCCCAGGAGCGTGACGGGCCCGGGCCAGCCTGCCCGGACGCCTTCGGCCTCCCTGCGGGCGTGCACCAGGTCGCCGGTGGGGTCCTGTACGACGAGCGCGGCGCCGTCCCCTCCCGCACACCGTCGGTCGGCTGCCTGGATCAGCTCGCGGCCCGAGGCCGCGTACGAGAAGGCGGCGTCCTGCACCGCGTACCGGTACTGGCCGGGCCTGCCGGGGTCCGGCCTGCGCGCGGCGTGCCAGGGCACGAGTCCGAGCGGCCCGGTGGGAACCAGGTAGAGCCGGGGGCAGTTCCCCGCTGCCGCGCCGTCGGCGCGACCGCGACGCGGTGCGTGGTCTCCGCCGGTTTCCCGGCCGAACTCCTCGAGGACCGGGCTCACGACGGCGGGCCAGGCCCAGTCGCACGCCGCGTGCAGGGCGGAACGCCACGCGGCTCTCGACCGGATGCGGTCACCGTCGGTCCCGGCGGTCACGTGGGCGTCGTGTGCGCTCAGGAAGGCGGCGAGCGGTCCCGTCCGGACGAGTCCCCGGAGAGGGAGGATGCGGCCGCTTCCGTCGGGTCGTACGAGCAGCGCCCAACCGGAGCCGCCCTCCTCACCGGCGACGAGATAGACCAGTCCGTCCGCGCCGAGTCGCGCGAGCGCCTTGCCGATACGGATGTCGGAGGGGGCACGTACCAAAGGCGCCGCCGCTTCGCCGCCGACGTGGCGGTACACCACCTCCAGCGCCCGGTGCCGCACGTCGTCGGGGACGACGGGCAGGTCCCCAGGAGAGGCGCCGCCGACGGTGATCGGGACGACGCCGGGTGTCTCCGTGCCGTCGCCTTGCGAGCCCGGGACGCCGCCCGCCCGCGCGCCTGTGCCCCCTCCCGGACCCGCGCCCGCCAAGGTGAGGCCGTCGGCCGGGGAGCCCGCAGCGTGCGGGAGGCGGACGAACCTGCGGGCCGTGTTCCGCCGGGAAGCCTGTCGCCAGGCTTCGGCGAGTCCGGGTTCACCGGCCTCGTCCAGCAGCTCCGGCACGGTGGCGGACGCGCTGCCCGCCAACAGCACGAGCGCCCGCGCGGACTCGGCCGCGGCCACCGCGTCCTGCGGCGCGCGGTCCTCCAGGCACCAGTGCAGGACCTGGGTGGCGGTCTCCGCCGCCCGCCGGGCGGCCAGCAGCCCATCGTCCGTCCCGGACTGCAGCAGCACGTCCCAGGCCCGGTCGGCCAGCATGCTCAGCCCGGTGGCACGGCTGAGCGCAAGCTTGCCCTGGGCGCGCTGGGCCACCGCGAGCCGATGCCGTGCCATGGCCCGCCGCGTGTCGCCGAGGGTGTCGCCGAGCCGGGCGACGGCTTGCTCGAGCACCTCCTCCGCGCGGCGGAGATCGTCGGGATCGGCGGCCGCCTCGTACCGCTGCAGGAGCACTGCTCCCTGCAGTTCGAGTGTCATCGCCTGGTCGGACGCCATGCGGCCCCCGACGCTCAGCGCCGTCTCCAGGTCCGCCCAGGCCCGGTCCAGCAGTGCCGTCTCCCCGGATCCCTCCCGCGCCCCGGCGAGGTGGGCCTGCAGCAGCACCTGGGCCCGGTTCTGTGCGAGCGCCGCCCTGGCCGTCTCGCCCTCCGCGAGCGAGCCCACGGCCTCGTCGAGCACGGCTCCGGCCCGCTGCAGATCGGCGGTGTCCCCGGTGTGGGCGTACCGGGTGGTGAGGAGTGTGGCCTGGTTGTTGAGGCAGCCGACCCGGTCCGCGGAGCCGGCCGGCAGCATGGTCAGGGCCGCTTCGGTGTGCCGGAGCGCCGCATCCAGGTCGGGCCGGTTCCCCAGGTGGACGAAGCGAGTGTGCAGGGCGGTCGCGAGGTTGGCGTGGTACTGGCCGCGGACGAGTCCGCTCGGAGGCAGCCCGTCGAGCGCCTCGGCCATGAGGCGGACACCCGCGTCCAGGTCCGTAAACGCCCCGTGGACCTCGAAGCGCAGCACCATGATCAGCCCGAGGTGGGCTCTACGGACCGCTGTGTCGCGGTGCCCGTCGGCGGCGGCCTCGACGGATCGCCGGTAGCCGTCGACGGCCGCGTCCAGGTCCGCGGGGTCGCCGGCCAGCCCGAAGCGCTGTTCCAGGGCGGAGGCGAGGTTGCCGGTCCACAGGTCCCGGTGCGGGTCGCCCGGCGGGCCGAGGGTGGTGGCGCGGCGCAGGTGTTCCACCGCCTCCTCGAGGTCGTGCGGGTGGCCGCGCCGCTGGAACCGCAGCAGCAGGCTGTTGCCGAGGCTTCCGTTGAGCGTCGCGGTCTCCGGGTGATCGGAGCCGGCCGCGCCCACGGCGTGGCGCAGGGTGCCGATCGCCCGGTCGAGGAGGTCCAGGTCGCCGTCGAGCCAGAAGACCTCCGCGTACGCCACGCCGAGGTGGCGCAGCCGCATGACCAGGTCCGGGTGGTCGCCCGGGGTGCGCTCCACCGCCGCCGCGAGGACCCTCACGCCCTCCCGCAGGTCCTCCGGACGGCCGCGCTCACCGAACCGCATCACCAGGACGTTGCCGAGGATGGTGGCCCACAGGGGGCCGGCAGGGTGGTCCGGCCCGGTCAGCCGGTACGCCTCGGCGACGGCCTCGTACGCCCGGTCCAGGTCCGCCGGATCGCCGTACCGCCCGAACCGGGTGCACAGCGCGTTGGCGTAGTTGCCGGTGACGGCGTGGCGTGCGGGGGCGGCGGCCGGCGTCCCTTCGGCGGCGCCCGCCAGGCAGCGCACCGCCTCCTCGAGGGTGTCGTCCCCGCCGTCGTGCTCGTACGCGAACAGCAGGGCGTTGCCCAGACTGCTGAGGTACCGGGCGTGTTCCGGGCCGGACTGCGCCAGACCGGCCGCCCGGCGGTAGTGCCGCAGCGCTTCGGCCAGGTCGCGCGGATCACGCACGTCGCGGGTCCCTGCCGGATCCGTCTCCTCCGGGCCGGGCGTGCGGGGATACGCGTTCAGGTCCCCCGTGCGGGATCCGGCGAGCAGCCCCTCGGGCTGCCGCTCGGGCGGTTCGTCATCCCCCGGGCCGTGCGCGAACTCGAATCGTGCGAGCAGCACGTGCCCGGCCAGCTCGTGGAGGGGTGCCCGCTCTCCGCCCACCACGGTCAGGGCGCTGCGCACCGCTGCCAGGGCGAGGTGACCGTGCTTCCGCTCGGCGAACCGCTCGTACGCCTCGAGGGCGTCCCGCGCGAGGTCCTCCAGTCGGGGGCCGCGGTCCTGGTGGTCGTACGGCGTCAGGTCCAGCGCCCGCAGGCGGGCGACGACCGCCGCCTCGGCGAATCCCCTCTCCTGAAGCCGCCCGAACTCCGCCCCGTACGTGTCGGCCAGTTCGTCCCACACCTGCTCGGGCGGGCCGCCGTGCCGGCGCGACGCGGCGGCGAACTCCCTTGCCAGATCCGGAACATGTCCCTCCTCCGACGGCGCGTCCTCGTCCCCACCTGCGGCCCCGCTGCCCGTCCCCATGGGGCAAGCGTGGCTTGCGTGCGCTTCGTGCAGCAAGTGGACGTTCGCATCTGACCGTTGTGGTGCGGATGCCGACCGGCTGCCATGGTGTTTGCGGTACGAGGTGGCGCCCACCTGCCTTCATCGTCCTGCGCGCCCGCGTGAGGCGCTGCCGAGGGTGCCGGGGTCGGCGGCTTTCCGCGGCCACCGAAAACCTTCCGGGGGTGGCTCAGGCCGCCACCAGGGTGGCGGGCTCGTCCGTCTCGTCCAGCAGGTCGATCAGGGACGCCTGGGCGCGCTTCCATGTGCTCCTTCGCCGCCTCAATGACTACCCTGCGTGAGATCCGCCACGGCATCCTTTGGAGGCTGATGGGTGGGATCGCTGTCGTGGGGCTTTATCGCAGGGCAGCTGATGTTGTCTCAGGTTCGTCAGTTCTTATTCGGTGAGGTGGGCTGGGCCGGTGTGATCGTGGGGTGGACCAAGAGGTAAGGGCTGGCCGTGGGGCTGTGCTGCCGAGGGGGTTGGCGGTGCGGCGTCTGCTGGAGCGGCAGCAGGCGGGGGAGCTGGCCACGCGGCATGTGCGTGCGGTCGCTGAGACGGTGGGGTGGGTGGACCAGCATGTAGGACACGGCAACTGCCGGACCTGGGCGAAGCTGCCCTCGCACCTGACCGCCGAGACCTATGGCAAGAGCCGGGCGGGAGTGGACCGCCAGATCCTGGAGCGGGCCTGCGCACGGCTCCTGGGGCCGCTGTGACCGGCGCGGTCCGGCCGACAGGGGGCGCTTCCCGCTCCGGCATCCACGGGGAGGACAGGGGTGTGCGGGGAGGCCTGCCTTCTTCCTCTCTGTCGGCGCTGCGCGGCCCTGCCGTGGGCAGGCTGCCTCGCCCTGCGGCAGGAACAGTGACTGACGACCCGACACGTACGGTTGGTGGCGGCGTCGTTGGAAGTGACCGAGCGCACGGTGTGGCGGGGTCTTGCCGCTGCCGAGCGTGAGGAGTCCGCGGCCGCGGAGCCCGGGGCGGGGGCCCAGAGCAAAGACTGTTCTGCCCGCTGCCGGGCCGCGGGGATACCCGACAACGACTCCTTCCCCACAGCCTTGCCGGCCCAGGGCCTTACGTGCCATCCGTTCCTGGCTCACCACCGCCGTCACCCATCAACCGATGGTGGCAAGCCTGGACGGACAAGGACCCGCCCGCTGAGCTCCAGGCCCTGATCGACGCGGTCGCCACCGGACACGGCATTGATCTCTACCGCCGGATTCAACGAACTGCCGGTAAAGGCCGACCGCCGCTCCGAGGACCGCGGCTGTCCCTGAATCCATGAGTTCGAAGAGAAGCACTACGCCGAGCCGGCAGCGACCGAACGAGCGAACCTGAAACCCCGCCAACCCGCTCTGGCCGGCTGATCAGCCCTTCCGGGCAACGGGGAACCTCAGACAAACAGGGTCGGAGTTTCCTGTCTCGGGCCGCAAGCGTGATGAGCGCGGCTACTCGGGAGTTCGTCGGTCCGGATCGGCCAGCCAATGGTGGACCGCCAGCGCGGTGGTACGGGCATGTTCTTCCAGTACGGTGAAGTGGTCCCCGGGCACGGTGACTTCGGTGTGTGGCAGATCCCAGACCGGGGCGGGCTCTGTGCCGGGCAGCGAGTCCCGGGCCCGTACGAAGAGGGTGGGGGAGGCGAGCCGTGAGGGCTTCCAGCCGGCGAAGAGCTCGAAGTACCCGGCCATGGCGGTGAGCCGGGTCGGGTCGGCCGGGAGGAACTCCGCTGCCCGGTGCAGCATGTCCGACGTCATCGCGGAGAGTACCTGCTCTCGGTCGTCACTGCTGGGATAGGTGTCCACCAGGACAACGGCGAGCGGGGCGGAGCCTTCGGCCCCCAGTCGCTCGGCCACGGCCTGGGCCACCCAGCCACCGGCCGAGCGGCCCAACAGGACCAACGGTCCGTCACCTGCGGCCGCGCGGACGGTGGCGGCCTGGGCGGTGACGAGGGCGTCCAGCGTGGCCGGCAGTGCTTCCCCGTGCCCGAAACCCGGGTGCCGCACCGCCGAGACCGGCCGCAGGCCCCGCAGTCCGGAGCCGAAGCGCGCGTATTCCTGGGGCCCCGAGAGCGCGCTGAGGGCGGGGAAGCAGATCAGCGGGGGCCCTGCGCCGTCCGGTGCGAGCATGACGGGGTCGAGCGCCGCACCGGGCGCCCCGGCGCTGTCGAAGACCGGGCGGAGGCGTGCGGCGATCGTGAGCAGCGCCATGCCGTCCCAGGTCCGCCCCCGGTCGCAGGTGGCGCGGAAGAGCGCAGCCAGGGAATCCGAAGCACCTTCGGTGTCCGGTGCGTCCCCGGCCCGCACCGGGGCTTGCGCTGGACCGGCCGTCCCCGGGCCGCCGGGAACACCGTTGTCCGCCCTTCGGCCGGTGCTGCCCGGGTGGCCGATGGCATCCGGCCGTTCGGGGGCGCCGAAGCCGCCGGGAGCGCCGGTGAGGCCGGGAGGAGCCGCTTCCCGGGCGTACCGCTCCGCCAACTCGGCGGCGACCGTGCGCGGGGTCGGGAAGTCGAACAGCAGCGTGGGCGGCAGCGTCAGCCCCGTCGACGTCACGAGCAGGTTGCGCAGGTCGACCGCGGCCAGGGAGTCGAGCCCCAGGTCTGCCAGCAGGTCGTCCCCGTCGATCGCGGCCGCCCCCTCCGGGTGACCCAGTACCGAGGCCGCCAGGGCCCGCACCTCCGTGAGCAGCAACCCGCCCCGCTCGCCCGGGGAAGCGGCCGCCAGCCGTCGGCCGAACAGGGCCCCGCTCCCGCCGCCCGTGCCCGTTGCGCCGGGGACAGGCGGCCGGGACCGGGCCGCCGCTGGATCGCCGCCGCTCAGGGCGGCCGGGGCGAGGCGGGCCGCCACCACCACCGGGTCGTCACCGGCCACGGCGGCGTCGAAGAGGGCCAGGCCCTCATCCGCCTCGAGCGGGCCTAATCCCGAGCGGGCCATCCTCCGCAGGTCCGTGTCGGTGAGGTGCGCCATCATGCCCTCGCCCTGCCGCCAGGGACCCCAGGCGATCGACGTACCGGGCAGACCGAGCCGTCTGCGGTGCCGTGCCAGGGCGTCCAGCGCGCAGTTGGCGGCCGCGTAGTTGGCCTGACCGGCGGAGCCGAAGGTACCCGCCACCGAGGAGAACAGCGCGAACATCGCCAGGTCGCGTCCCCGGGTCAGCTCGTGCAGGGCGAGGGCCGCGTCCGCCTTGGGCCGCAGCACCCGCTCCAGACGGTCGGCGGTGAGCGCCGGGACGATGCCGTCGTCCAGCACCCCCGCGGTGTGCACCACACCGGTCAGCGGACGGTCCGCAGGCACTGAGTCGAGCAGGGCGGCGAGCGCCGTCCGGTCCGCGACGTCGCACGCCCGGACGGTCACCTCGGCGCCCGACCCGCCCAGTTCCGCGACGAGTTCGTCCACCCCTGGCGCGTCCGGTCCGCGTCGGCCGGCGAGCAGCAGACGCCGGACGCCATGCGCGGTGACCAGGTGCCGTGCCACCAGCATGCCCAGGGAACCCGTACCGCCGGTGACCAGGACGGTGCCCTCCGGATCGAGCCGCCGCCGGGACCGCCGTTCCTCCGTGGCCCCGGCCACCCGGACCAGCTCCGGCACGTACGCGGTTCCCCGTCGTACGGCCGTCTCCGGCGCCGCAGCGGCCAGCAGGGCGGGGAGGAGGCGCACGGAGTCGGGGTGGTCGTCCATGTCGACCAGGGCGAACCGGCCCGGATTCTCCCGCAGGGCCGAGCGGACCAGCCCCCACACCGGCGCGTGGGCCGGTGGGGAAGCGTATCCGCTGGATGCGCCGGAATCCCCGGAACCGGTGCCACCGTCAACCGGACCGCCATCGTCCGGGGTGACGGCACCGGAGGTGACGAGGACGAGACGGGAGTCCGCCGGGCGGGGTTCGGCGAGCCACTGCCGTACCAGTTCCAGTGCCCAGCCCGCCGCCCACCGCATCCGAGCCGCGGGGTCCTGTGCTCCGTCGGCCGTGTCCGGTGGGGGCGGGCAGGGGGCAACGAGAACGGCCGGTGACGCGCCGTCCGCCGCCGGGTGGGCGTACACCGGAACGCCGGAGCCGCGGGGCGCGAGCACATCCACCGGTCGTGTGCCCACCGCGCCCAGGACGCCCCACGGGGGCACCACCAACGGCACGGGCGGCTCGGGCAGCGGCACCCAGTCCATCCGGTGGAGAACCCCGGTGACCGGATCCGCCGTTCCCGATCCGGTGCGCGGAAGGGGCCGGAGCGTCAGCGAACGTACCGCGGCCACCGGCGCGCCCGCCGGGTCGGTCAGCTCCACCCCGACCCGCCCGTCCGGCCCGGGAGCGATCCGCACCCGCAACCGCCGCGCGCCGGCCGTGTACAGGCGCACCCCGCCGAAGGCGAACGGCAGGGACACCTCACCACCAGCCGTCCCGTCCGTCCCGGCACGGTCCGCCGCGCGCCCGTCGAGTGCCAGGGCGTGCAGCGCCGCGTCCAGCAGCGCCGGATGCAGGGCGAACCCCGGGCCACCCACACCCGGGAGCGGAGCTCCGGCGGCCTCGGGCAGCGCGACCTCGGCGTACAGCTCCTTCCCGAGCCGCCAGGCGGTGCGCAGGCCCCGGAAGGCGGGGCCATAGCTCAGCCCGCTTCCGGCCAGCCGCTCGTACGGGTCGGCATCCGGACCAGCGGCGTGCAGCGGCACCGCGCCGGGCGGAGGCCAGGGCGTGGCCCCGGACCCGGTCGCGGCCGCTCCGCGGTCCGTCGGCTGCTGCTCCGGTACGAGCGTCCCGGAGGCATGCCGATGCCAGGGCCGGTCACCCGCCGGTGTGTGCGGCCGGGCGTGGAAGAGCACGGTCCGCCGTCCCGTGCCGTCCGGCCCCGATACCTTCACCTGCAGCTCGACCGTGCCGTCCGCAGGCAGCGACAGCGGCGCGGTCAGGGCGAGTTCGTCCAGGACGGGAGCGCCCGCCGACTCACCGGCGTGCAGGGCCATCTCCACGAAGGCGGCCGCCGGCAGCAGTACCGTCCCCGCCACCACATGGTCGGCCAGCCAGGGCTGGTCGTGCACCGAGAGCACCCCGCTCAGCAACAGCCCGTCGTCGTCGGCCGTCACGGTACGGGACGACAGCAGTGGATGGGCCGGAGCGTCCAGCGGGGGAGTGGACCGATGCCGCGGGGTGGCGTCGAGCCAGTACCGGCGGCGCTGGAAGGCGTAGGTGGGCAGGGCGACGCGCCGCCCGCCGCGCCCGGCGAAGACGGCCCGCCAGTCGACGGGCACTCCATGGGCGTGCAGCGTGGCCACGGTGTCGAGCAAGGCGTCCGCCTCCGGCCGCGCTCCGCGCAGGGTCGGCAGGACCAGCGGCGTCGGGGCCCGCTCACCGGCGGGCGCTCCGGCCGTCCCCGGGTCCGCCGGAGCCGCTCCGGTCGCGGCGAGGCAGCTGCGGACCAGGCCGGTGAGCACTCCGTCCGGCCCCAGCTCGACGTAGTGTGCCGCGCCCCGGTCCCGGAGGTACGCCACCGAATCGGCGAAGCGGACCGGGCGGCGGACATGGCCCACCCAGAACTCCGGTGAGCTCAGCTCCTCTTCGGTGGCAGCCCGGCCGGATACGGCGCTGACCAGGGGTATCCGCGGCACGGTGAAGGAGAGGTGCCGCACCACGTCCGCGAAGTCGGCCAGCATGGGTTCCATCAGCGCGGAGTGGAAGGCGTGGCTCACCCGCAGTGGCGTCGTGGACCGGCCCCGCTTCCGGAAGTACGCGACGGTCTCCCGCACCGCGGCCCCGTCCCCGGAAACGACCACTGAGGCGGGCCCGTTGACGGCGGCGATCTCCACCGCACGCCCTTTCCCGGCGAGTCGGGCGACCGCTGCGGTCACCTCGTCCGCGTCGGCGGCCACGGCAGCCATCGCACCGCCCGAAGGCAGCGCGTCCATCAGCCGGCCCCGGGCCGCCACCAGGGTGCAGGCGTCCGCGAGGGACAGCACCCCGGCGACATGCGCCGCGGTCACCTCGCCCACCGAGTGCCCGGCCACCAGATCCGGGCGCACACCCCAGGCCTCGAGCAGCCGGAACAGGGCCGTCTCCAGAGCGAAGAGCGCCGGCTGTGCGAACCGGGTCGTGTGCAGGAGCACGCCCGTCTCCGTGCCGGAGCCGGCGAACACGACGTCCCGCAAAGGCACCGGCAGCATCGCATCGAGCAGGGAACAGCTCTCGTCGAACGACTGGGCGAAGCTTGGATGCAGTTCCCGGGACTCGTACAACTCACGCCCCATGTCCACGCGTTGGCTGCCCTGGCCGGTGAAGAGCAGGGCCAGCGGGCCCTGGCGACGGGACGTGCCCGTCCGCACCCCGGGCCGGCTTCCCCCCTCCGCCACCGCCCGCAGGGAGGTGAGCAGTTCCGCACGGTCCCGGGCCACCACCACGGCCCGGTGCTCGAAGGCCGCGCGGGTGGTGGCGAGCGAGTACCCGATGTCCACCGGGGCCGCGTCCGGGTCGGCGGCCACCCGGTCGTACAGCCGCCGCGCCTGGGCCCGCAGCCCCGGCTCGCTCCTCGCCGACACCGGAACAGCCACGGACGCCGGCACCGCCCCGCCATCGACACCGCCGCTCCCGGCCCCGTCGTCCGCCACGGAGACCGGCGACGGGGTGTCCCGATCCACCGGAGCCTCCTCGAGCACCACATGCGCGTTGGTGCCGCTGATGCCGAAGGAGGACACCCCCGCCCGGCGCGGGCGGTCCGCCCTCGGCCACTCCACCTCCCGGGTCAGCAGCGCCAACCGCCCCGACGACCAGTCGACCCGGCCGGTCGGTTCATCGGCGTGCAGCGTACGCGGCAGCACGCCGTGCGCCATCGCCTGCACCGTCTTGATCACGCCCGCCACTCCGGCGGCGGCCTGGGTATGACCGATGTTCGACTTCACCGAGCCCAGCCAGAGCGGACGCTCCCGCGGCCGGCGCCCGTACGTCGCCAAAAACGCCTCCGCCTCGATGACATCGCCCAGCCGGGTACCGGTGCCGTGTGCCTCCACCGCGTCGATGTCCCCGGGGGCCAGCCCCGCGTCCACGAGGGCCTGCCGGATCACCCGCTGCTGCGCCGGGCCGTGCGGTGCCGTCAGCCCGTTGCTCGCCCCGTCCTGGTTCACCGCCGAGCCGCGCACCACGGCCAGCACCGGAAGCCCGGCGCGGCGCGCCTCGGACAACCGGCTCAGCAACAGCATGCCGGCCCCCTCGGCCCATCCCGTGCCGTCGGCGGACGCGCCGAACGCCTTGCAGCGGCCGTCCGGGGCCAGCGCCCGCTGCCGGCTGAACTCCACGAACGACGAGGGCCCCGACATCACCGTGACTCCGCCGGCCAGCGCGAAGGAACACTCGCCCCGGCGCAGCGCCTGGGCCGCCAGGTGCAGGGCCACCAGGGACGACGAGCACGCCGTGTCCACCGTGACGGCCGGGCCCTCCAACCCGAAGGTGTAGGCGATACGGCCCGAGGCGACGCTTCCGGCGCTGCCGATGCCGAGGTAGCCCTCGACATGCTCGGGTACCTCCGTGATGCGGCCGGCGTAGTCGCTGTACATCAGCCCGACGTACACCCCGGCCGACGAGCCGCGCAGGGTGCGGGGAACGAGACCGGCGTGCTCAAAGGCCTCCCACGCCACTTCGAGCAGCAGCCGGTGCTGCGGGTCCATGGCCAAAGCCTCGCGGGGGGAGATGCCGAAGAAGCCGGGGTCGAAGCGGTCCACACCGGAGAGGAAGCCGCCCTCACGCACATACGTCCGGCCGGACCGCCCGGGGTCCGGGTCGTACAGCGCCTCCGTGTTCCAGCCCCGGTCGGCGGGAAACGGACCGATGGCGTCCGTCCCGTCGGCCACCAGCCGCCACAGCTCCTCGGGGGAGGCCACGCCCCCGGGATAGCGGCAGGCCATCCCCACGATCACCACAGGATCGTCGTCCGACCGGGCCACGCCCCGGTGCGCGATCCCGGCGCCCGACGGCGCGGCGGCGCTCCGCGCATGGAGGTGGGCGGCGAGCGCGGCGGCCGTGGGGAAGTCGAAGGCGACGGCCTCGGAGAGCGGGAGGCCGGTCGCCGCCGACAACCGCTCCCGCAGCACCGTCGCCGCCAGCGAGTCCATGCCCAGATCGCGGAGCGCCGTTCCGGACTCCACCGCCTCCGCCGTACAACCGAGCACGGCCGCCACCTCGCTCCGCACCAGGGCCAGCAGTTCCGCCGTCGGCTCCCCGGCCGCCCCCGTACCCAGCGTCCGCGCGGGCCGATCGGCGAGGGCACGCCGCCGCACCTTTCCGGAGGCGGTACGGGGAATACTCTCCACCTCGTACAGTTCGACGGGCACCTTGAAAGCGGACAGTTCCGCACGACAGGCGGCGAGTATCGACCCTCTGTCCAGTACACCGCTGCCCGGCGCGGGGACCAGATAGCCGACGGGCACTTCACCGAAGACCGGGTGTGGGCGTCCGGCCACGGCGGCGTCCGCCACCCCGGGCAGCCGCCGCAGCGCCGCCTCCACCTCCGAGGGGTGGATGTTGGCCCCGCCCCGGATGATCAGCTCACTCGCCCGGCCGGTGAGCACGAGTTCGCCGGAGGCCTCGATCCTGGCCAGGTCGCCGGTGCGGAACCAGCCGTCGCGCAACACCTCTGCGGTGGTCTCCGGCCTGCCGTGGTAGCCGGCCATGACTCCGGGCCCGCTCACCCACAACTCGCCCTCGCCGGCGTCCTGTCCGTCCGGGCCGCCGCCGACCCGGACCCGGGTGCCGGGCAGCACCCGGCCGCACGACCCGGCCGCCGCTGTGCCGCCCGGTGCCGTCATGGTGACCGGACCCGCCTCGGTACTGCCGTAGTGCTCCAGGTAGGGGGCCCGGCAGATCGCCTCGAAGGACCTCCGGAACTCGGACCCCGCCGAAGCGCCCCCGCTGACGCAGCCCCGCAGCGCGGGCGCCCCGAGCCCGCCGCCGTCCCCGTCACCCTGTTCGCCCCGGACCGCGTCGAGCAGGGCCGAGTACGTCGTCGGCACCCCGCCGAGGAGGGTGTAGGGGGTGTCCGTACGGCGCAGTTCGCCGAGCACCTCCGCCACCGAGAACCGGGGCGGGAGCACGGCGCTCGCCCCGGTCGCGGTCACTCCGAGGACGCAGAACACCTGACTCATGGCGTGGTGGAGGGGTAACGGCCACAGCACCCGGTCCCGCTCCGACAGACCGAGAACACCGACGAGGCCCGCCGCGATGGGCGCGAGGCGGTTGCGCTGGGTGGACAGCACTCCCTTGGGGGTGCCGGAGGACCCGGAGGTGTAGAGCAGCCACGCCGTCTCGTCCAGCCCCAGATCATCCCGGGCGGGCGTCCCCGGCTCCGTACACGCCAACTCCTCGTACCGCAGAACACCGCCCGCCGCCCCGGCCCCGCCCGCCAACGCCCCGGAGTCCCCGGACGGCGGAGTGTCCCCGCCCTCCTCACCGCCCTCGGCCACCACCACGATCAGCCCGGGACGGGACAGCAGTCCCCGCCGACGCGCCAGCCCGGCCTCATCCGTGACGAGTACGCGCGCGCCACAGTCGTCCAGCAGACGGGCCAGCTCCGCCCCCGAGCTCCCGGGATCCAGCGGCACGCCCACCCCGCTCGCCCGGGTTACGGCGAGCAGGCTCTCGACCGCCTCGACGCGGTTGCCGAGCAGGATGGCCACCCGTTCGCCCCGCGCCAGGCCGAGCCCCGCCACATGACCGGCCAGCCGTCCGGTCCTGCGTTCCAGGTCCGAGTAGGTCCGCCGCGTACGGCGGTCCTGGAAGGCGACCTTCTCCCCGAGGCGCCGGGCGTGCTCTCGGAGCGTCTCCGGCAGTGGCCTGATGATGTCCGTGTCTGTACTCACTCGCGCGACCCCTCCCGTGTACTCCTGGATGAGGATGATGGCGCGGTTCGCCCGGTTCCTCTGCGGCAGCGGCGGCGCACGGTACGGGTTTGTCAAATGTGCGGTGTGATCGCGGTGGTCGGGGTTACTGAAGAGCCGCCGACAGGCGGCCGTCGAAGGTGATGCCGAAGGCGTTCAGTGCGGTCTTCCGGCGCATGGTCCAGCGGGCCTGGCCCCTTGCCCGTGGGATCGAGGGACATGAGGGCCGTGCAGACGCACTTCAGGGCGGCCTGCTCGTTGGGGAAGTGTCCACGGGTTGGAGGGGAGCACCCCACTGAGTGGCCCCTCGGCACGGGTCGGTCCGCGCCTTCCCGCTCGGTGTCCGCGAAGCAGATCGAGTCGACTCCGCTCACCGGTGATGTCCACCCCTTCCCCGAGCACGCGAACGCCGGCGAGGAAGGCACGGTGCCCCCGGCGCCCGGCCGCTTTGGGGCATCACCCTCCCGGTTCCCCTCGTCGGCCTGTAGCCGCGTCCGGCGCGGCCACCGGTCACTCAGCCAGCGTGGCCGCCCACTGGGTGAAGATCTTCACGTACCGCGCCGGGTCGAGCTGGTGCATCACGTGCAACGCGTCCGGCACCGACACGTAGTCGACCTTCACCCCTGCCGACTGCATCAACCGCCGGGCCTGCGCGGCCTGCTCGTCAGAGAGCGCCCCGAGCCGGTCGCCGGTCTCCGGGTCGATGCCGCGCGTGTGGTGCGTGAGGAGTACCGGCGTCTTGACCTGGCTCAGCATGCGTTCGTGGGGGCAGTTCAGTGCGACGGTTCCCTCCCAGAAGGCCCGCGCCCACTCCGGGTCGTACTCTTTCATGTGCTGCGGGATCTCGTCTGCCACGAACTGCCGTGCCATCGGCGACGACGCGGCGCCGGCCGCGCGGCGGTAGCCCTCCCAGTCGCCCACGCTCCACTGGTCGCCGAGGTATGTGCGGAAGAGTTCGAACAGGGGGCCCGCCCCCTGGCGGACCGAGTGGCCGTACATGGGGACGAGTTCGGACGCGAAAAGCGGGGGGTCCTCGCACAGCGCACCCCGGATCTGTCCGGGCATGGCGTACGCCGACAGCCAGGCCGCGAGGACGCCGCCGGAGGAGTTGCCCGCGACGACGACGGGTCGCTGCACCACCAGGGCGATGAACCGGACCAGGTCGTTGCCGAAGTTGTCGAGGCTGTAACGCTTCGGCGTCCAGCTGCTGCGTCCCTGGCCCCGCAAGTCGACGGCGTAGACGTGGAAGTCCTCAGCGAGGAGGCCCATCGCCTCCTCGTACCCCCACCAGGAGCCCGTCTGCTCGGGGATCAGCAGCACGGCGGGCTTGTCCGGATCACCGGCCTCGGCGTAGTTCATGGTGATCTCACCGAGGTCGGCCTGCTGTTCGGGGTAGGCGTGCGGGACGTAGACGTCGCGCAGCGCGGGATCGGCCGTCATTGCTGTCTCCTTGGTCTTTGAGCCCGAACCCGGCCGGCACCGGCATCACCGGCCGTCGGGTGGGTGAGTCACGGAGCTAGTATTCGAACCATGGCCGGCGACGCGCACCGACGATTCCGATGAGTGGAACGCCAGTACAGACCCCTCGCTCGGGACGGCCGCCCCGCGGCGAACCGATCCTGGAGCGGGCGTTCAGGGTCCTGGGCGCCTTCGCGGAGGCCGGGGAGGGCCTGACCCTCCACACGCTCGCGGCTCGGGCGGGGCTTCCGAAGAGCACCACGTCCCGGATCGCGGCCCAGCTGACGGGTGTGGGCGCCCTCGAACGCCGCGACAACGGCGATTTCGTCGTCGGCCTGCAGCTCCTCGAGATCGCCTCGCTGGCGCCCCGCGGTCACGGACTGCGCGCCGCCGCGCTGCCGTTCATGGAGGACCTGCACCGGGTCACCGGCCAGCACATCCTTCTCGCAGTGCGCGACGGCGACGAGGCCGTTCTCGTCGAGCGTCTGTCCGCACGGGACGCGGCAGCGGTCAAGTACCGGGTCGGCGGTCGCCTCCCCCTCACCGGGACCGGCATCGGCATCGCCCTGCTGGCGCACGCCCCCGAGCGGGTGCGGGAGGAGGCGCTGGCCGACGCGAACGACGCGGCGCTCCTGCGCCGGCTCATGGCCGCCGTCCGCACGGAGGGCGTCTGTGCCATGACGGTGCCCAACCCCCTGCGTTCCGGGCCCACCACCATGTCAACCGTCGCCGCCCCGATCCTGGACCGTCACGGTGACGCGGTGGGCGCGCTGTCCCTGGTCGCCCCCGACGAGGCCGCAACCCGGGCCGCCGCCGCTCGGACGGCGCTGCGGACGGCGGGCCTGGCGATCTCCCGGGCCGTGGCGCGGTGAACCGCGACTTGGCCATGCGGCAGACTGGCGCCCACTGCGCCGAACTCACGCGCCTGACAACGCCCCGTGAAGCCGTCAGCGGATCACGACTCGACGAACTTCTCCGCCAGGCCCCGTTCCAGGTAGTTGTCCGGCAGGTTCCGGACGGCCGGCCCGGCTTCGGTGTGTTCGGTGTGCAGCCGCCAGTAGGCGTCTGCCATCGTCTGAGGCTGGGCGTCGTGGCCGCCCTGGCCGATGAAGGCCCCGGCCGCCACGACGAGCACACCGACCCCCCTCGTGGCCGCCGGGGACCTGGGCGCGCTGGTCCTGCGCCTTCACGCCCCGGTCGATGCCCTGGCAGGCTCGTCCGGCCGAGCATGCGTGGCACGTCGCGGTTCGTCACGCCCCCGGCGACCGTCTCCTGACCGACACCGAGTGGGCCGAGGTCGCGGCCGGGATGGTCTACGCCGCGGGTGTCGCCGAACACGGTGACGCGCAAGCCTGCCGATGGCTCGCGGTCGGAGCCCCCCTTTTCGGGCCCCTGCCGCATGCTGGTGAGCCCAGACGGCCGTGGAGTCGACCGACACCGCCCACATGCGGAAACGGGTGTGGAGCGTCGCCCAAGGACTGTACCGGTCGGGCACGTCCCGCCAGGCGGTGCCGGTCCGGAACTTCCACACGATTCCGTTCAGGACCCTGCGGTCGTCCAGCCGCTTCCGCCCCCGCAACGACACGGGCAGCAGCGGCCGGACGAACTCCCACTCGGCATCGGACAGTTCATGGCGGCGTATCACGCACCATGATCCACCATCCAAGATTTTTTGAAGACACCGCCTAGAACTGCGTCACCGGCAGCGGGCCCGGGCCGAGAACCGCATCCGCGCCGCCCGCCACCGGGCTGTGCAATCCGCCACTGCACGGCGCCGGGCAGGTGTTCCTGTCGACCGAGGACGAGCAGGGCATCGACGCGGTCACCGACCTGGTCAAGTCGACCGGTGCGGGCGGCGTGATGATGTGGGAGCTCGGCGGCGACTACGCCTGCCCGGCGGACGTCCAGCCGGACACCCCGTGCGGGATGGGGTACACGCTGACGACGCGTCTGAACGAAAGGCTGGGCAACACGGGCGCGTACGACAACAATCTCCGCACCGGCAGCAGCGCGGCAGCCCCGACGGTGTCGGCGAACGTGAGCGTCGAGATGGTCAACTACCCGACCGCCACGGCGAACCTGTGGCCGTTGCAGCCGACCGTCCGGATCACCAACAACACCGGGCGCACACTCGGCGGTGGCAAGGACACGAAGCTGTCGTTCGACATTCCGGCCTCGACGTCACCGCTGGTCAAGGACGCCAACTGGCAGACCGGTGCCCAAGGTGGCCAGTGGAAGCTGACGCCCGGTACGACGTTCCACCGGGTCAGCACGACGCTGGAGTACTGCCAGACCATCCCGGCCGGGAAGTCGCTCGACTTGCCGATCATCTACTTCCTCCCGATCACCGGTCAGGTGAACACGAGTCTGTCGATCGGCGGTACGGCGTACGCGCCGGTGACCGACAACCTCAAGGGACTCGGTACGGCGACCCCGCCGGCCGGTGGCTGTGGTGCCGCGAACTGGGACGCGACCAAGATCTACTCCCCGGCCAGCCAGCCGATCGAGCAGACCACGGTCAAGTACAACGGCAAGGTCTGGAAGGCCAAGTGGGAGACGAGGGGCCAGTGCCCCGGGCACCGGGGTCGACGCCGACCATGAGCCCTGGAAACTGATCGGAGACGCCAGCTGACCGTTCTCCGCCACCCAGCCCGACACTCCACGTCCTGATCAAATAACTGGAGAGTGCTTCTGAACTGCAACGATGGGACCCGTCCAGGGTCCTGTTGGCTGCACGGGAAGAAGCACTCTCCAGGTGAGCGCGCGTATCGGGTCGTACCCGCGTGTTCGTGTCGAGGGCGGTGGCAGTGGGGTGGTCTCGCAGGCCGGGGCGGTGCCGTTGGCCGAGACGGTCCGCAAGGCGGGCCTGGACACCGCGAAATCGGCGGCGTCGGCGCCGTGGCGCAAGCCGCAGACGGTGCACGACCCGGGCAAGGTCCTGCCGGACATCGCGCTCGCGACGGCTCTGGGCGGGGACTGCCTGGCCGATGTCACCATGCTGTGGGCCGAGCCTCACCTGTTCGGTCGGGTCGCGTCCGCCCCGACGGTCTCGCGGCTCGTCGACGTCCTTGCCGCAGCAGGGCCGAAGGCGCTCACCGCGATTCGCACGGCGCGAGCCGAAGTGCGCCAGTGCGTCCGGGAGTTGGCCGGGGCGGACGGTCCGGCCGCCAGCAAGCACCACGTCCTTGTCGACGGGCAGGGCATCCCGCTCGCGGTGTCGCTGACCGGCGGGAACCGCAACGACGTCACCCAGCTGATGCCCCTGCTCGACAAGGTTCCACCGGCCGCCGGCGTCGTCGGCAGGCCACGGCGGCGGCGGGAAACGCTCTTCGCCGACCGCGGTTACGACCACGACAAGTACCGGCGACTGCTGTGGAAACGAGGCAACCGGCCCGTGATCGCCGAACGCGGCCAGCCCCACGGTTCCGGCCTGGGTATCTTCCGCTGGGTCGTCGAGCGAACGATCTCCTGGCTGCATGGCTTCCGCCGCCTGCGTATCCGCTGGGAACGGCGCGATGACATCCACGAGGCCTTCCTCGGCCTCGCCACCTGCCTCATCACCCACCACCACGTCCAACGCCTTTGTTAGGACCTCTAAGGCGTCGTACGGTTTCATCGAGGGCTCTTCTTCGGCAGTGATTCGTTTTGGTTGGCACCTACGCATTTACGGAAAAGAGCCCCTTGGTCACCGGGATTCGGGCCGGTCGGCGCCCGGATCACGACGAGCGGGGCTGAACCGTCCCGGCGCGTCCTCGTCCAGCCATCCGCGCTTTACCAGACGCTTGAGCTTCGCTCGCGTGCCCTCGATCTTCCCGGTCGTCGCCGGCAGCCCGATCCGCGGCACGATCTGCTTGGCCTGCAACGGCCCCGGTGCGTCGGCGACGACCTCCATGATGTCCCGGCACACATCAGGCAGCACCGTTGCCGCCAGGCCCTCCCGCCACGGCGGGACCATCATCGCTCCCACCCCGTGCGACTCAGGCTCCGCCGGCCCGTCCGACTCGACGTCAGCATCCGCGGCCGACAGCTCGGCCAGTACCTTCGTGACGGTCTCCCGCGTGATCTCCAGCCGTGACAGGTCCTCGCGAGCAGCCTCCAGCCTGAGCGCCAGTTCCGCGGCCTCGGCCTGCAGTTCCTCCACACGCCGCCGAGCCGCCGCCTCCCGCACCTCAAGCTCCTCCGGCAAAGACACCATCGCGCCCCACCTCCACCCCGCCACGGTAGAAGTACGACAGCACCGCCCACACGTCAATCAGCGTTTCCCCAGCTCAGCGCCTTCCCTCGAAAGATTCCGCACCTATCAGGCATAGCCGCGGAAAAGACGCAGCGGGGATGGTTGGTCAGCAGCTGAGTGGCCTTCTCCACGATCGGCTTCGGCTGCGCTGCGTGGATGAACAGCGGAAGCACCGCGTAGCGGTCGTAGCGGGTCGCCCGGCCCTGCCGCCGTCAGCGGTGGGCCGGGCGCCGTTGATCAGTACACGGTCAGACCGAACGCGCCGAGGACTTCCGTGACGGGCTGGTAGTAGGAGACTCCCCCGGAGGCGCAGTTGCCGGTGGAGGCGACCAGGAAGCCGACGGCCCGGGTGCCGGAGTAGGCCGGGGCGCCGTCGTCGCCGGGCTCCGCGCAGGTGGTGGACCGGATCAGGCCGTGGACGGTGCCCTCGGCGAAGTTGACCGTGACGTTGAGCGCGGTCACAGTCCCGCAGCGGACCCCACTGGCCCGGCCGACATGGCACACCGACTGGCCGACTGCCGGGGTCGCGGCCCCGGTGATGTCCTGGAGTGCGCCCCCGCCCAGGGAGAGGTCGCCGGGCAGGGCCAGCGTGTTCGAGGTGTAGCGGACGACGCCGTAGTCGTCGATCGGGTAGGAGGCGCCGGCGGTGACCCCGACCGGCACGGTGCGCGCCGCGTCGGCATACCAGGTGGTCCTGTAGGTGCCGGAGCAGTGGCCTATCATCACCCCGTAATAGGTGGGCGGGGTGGTCGCGCTCCTCGCGTTGAAGCCGATGACGCACTGGGCGCCGGTGGCGGCGTGAAGCACGGTGCCGCCCCGGATCGTCACCACCTGCAGCGCGGCGGCTGGCGGTGCGGTGCCCAGAAACAGGGTGCTCACCACCATCAGGGCGGTGGTCAGCATGGCCAGGCAGGTGAACGGACGTCTCACGGCCCCTCCCGGGGTCCTCGGTGGCGCGTACCGGCAGTGCCTTCATGGTGGCAACGCGGCGGGCCCGGAGACAGGCGTGCTCCGGCCGCGTTCGCCGGGGAACAGCCGGGCGCCCCGAGCACGGTCCACCCTCGTCCGGGCGCTTCGGAACGGTCGGGCCGGTGAAGGCCGATGCGGTCGGTGGCCGGTCGCGGTGAGACCGTCCCGCACCGCGAGGCCGTATTCCGGCACGACCCCTACTGAGTTTTTCTTTAGTTCTTTGGTGTTTCGGGATGGATTGTCAGTCCGGTGTGGGTGAGGAGGGACCACGGGAGCTGTTCGTTGGAGCAGACCCGGTGGATGCCGCATTCGGCCGCGTCGGCGACGCCGGCGAGGTTCGCCGGCTCGTGGGTCCAGATGGCTGACCACAGCCCTTCCACCGGGTTGAGTTCGGGTGCATAGGCCGGCAGCCGTTCCAGCGTCAGCCAGTCCTGCCCGGCCGTCCATGCAGGCATGCTTCGGCTCCAGTGGGCCGCCAGTCCGTCCCGTACCAGCACAACCGGCTCACCGGCGTAGATGGTCTTGACCTGCTCCAGCACCTCGGTCAGGGAAATGGTGTCGTAGCTGCCCGGCTTGAGGTGGAAGCACAGCCGCGGGCCGCGTCCGCCGTCGGCGGCGTGGTAGCCCAGCGCGGCGGCCATCCCGGCTCGTTTCCAGTTCAGCTGCCTGAACCCGGCCCTGCTCCCACAGGCGCACACTCTCGGGATGCATTCCCACGGCCCGGGCCACCTCGGGTGAAGGACGTCTCTGCTCGAACAACTCGGCCGCGCGCATGCGACGGGCTTCGGCCAACTGCGACCGCGTCAGCGGCAGAACGAGACCTCGGGAACAACGACCCGCGACTTGCTCACACCGCCGAAGCCTCTGCCCCTGCCCTCACAGAACTAACGAAAAACTCAGTAATCACTCGTCCGGTCATAGGCCCAGGACCGTCGCCACCAGTTCGCTGCGGCTGCGGACACCGGTCTTCGCGAACACACTCTTCAGATGGTCCTGCACGGTCGCCGCGGTGATGTGCAGTTCCACGGCGATGGTCCGCGACGGCAGACCGGCGACGACTCGCGCCAGCACGTCCCGCTCGCGCGGTGTAAGCCCGTACGCGAGCAGCAGTATCTCGGCCACGTCGGCGGCCGGCGCCGGATGTACCGTCACGGCGATGGCCGCCGGGTGCGGGCCACCACTCAGCGGCGAGGCCTGGACGGAGAGCCACCGGCCCGAGCGGCCGCGGATGCGTCCGTACGCCGGCAGCTCAGCGCCTCTTCCCCGTGCGGCCACCTCCAGGATCGCGGACGGCAGTTCCGCCTGCGACGAGCCCAGCTCGTCCCGCCAGAGTTTCGCGGCCAGGTTCTCCGAAAACAGCCGCAAGTCCTGGTCGAGCAGGAGCACTCCGGCCTCGGACTGGCCCGCAGCGGTGTCGTCGGGTGCCCGGTGGGCGGCCCGGCGCAGGGCCGCACCGACCGGGGCGGACAGCCGCCGCAGGACGCCGACGTCGGCCGGGGTGAAGTCGGGCCGCCGGCCGCCGCGGAAGAGGGCGACGACGCCCCAGCAGCGGCCGTCCACCACGAAGCCCGCCCGCAGCTCGTGCCGTGCGTCGATCATCGGCAGCACGGTCCGGTAGCGGTGGCTGGATTCCGGATCACCGCCGGTGGCCGCACCGAGCGTGCCCGCGGACACCTCGGAGCGGGCCAGCGCCGCGAACTTCAGGACGTCGTCCACCAGGTACTCGTTGTGCGCGGCGGCCGCGGCCGCCTCCGGTACGAGCCCGGCGCTGACTTGGTCGGCGGTCAGCAGCGTCATCGGGTCGATCGTGCTGAAGCAGTAGGAGTCGGCCGGGATGAGGCGTGTCAGCCGGTCGGCGATCCGGCGGCGCAGTATTCGGGAGTCGAGGTCGAGATGGCAGATCGCCTCGATGTCGCGCACGGTCTCGCGCCGGACCATCGGGGAACTCACCCTTGCCACGGTATCCCAGAAATGTGGGAGGGCCGCCCGACCTCCAGGCGCCTACCGTGGGTCCGAGAAACCCCAGGTCACCGGAGGTACACCGACATGTCCCCGTCCATGCTCAACGTCGGACTGGATCCAGCGCTGGTGGACGACGCGCCCTCGTCGCGGGCGGCGTTCCCTGAAATCGACGCCGAGGCGGTCCGGGCCGGAATGGCCGCGGGCCGGGCTCGGCTCGAGGAGCTCGGCCTCAGTGTCGATGTCTGCCTGCTCGACTACGGCCGCACGGCCGAGGCGGTCTTTCGCGCCGCGTTGACCGCCAAGGACTACGACATCGTGCTGATCGGCGCCGGCGTCCGGCTGGACCCGGAGCTGACCCCGCTGTTGGAGGTGCTGGTCAACACCACCCACGAGCTGGCACCCGGCGCGAAGCTCTGCTTCAACGTCAGCCCGACGACGGCTGTCGAAGCCGTCCAGCGGTGGTGGCCCGAACACAAGCCGCTGGTCTAGGCGCTCCACAGCACTCAAGAGACGATTCGATGAACGGGAGGCGGTCTTCCGCCATGTCTGCAAGAGCACTCGAGGAAAAGGTCGCACTGGTCACCGGCGGCAGCCGGGGCATCGGCCGGGCGATCGCGAAGCGGCTCGCCCAGGACGGCGCCGCCGTCGGCGTCACCTACGCCCGCGACGAGACGGCGGCGAGCGAGACCGTCGAAAACATCCGCAAGAACGGAGGACGGGCCTTCGCACTCCAGGCGGGGCTGGGCAAACGCGGCGACGCGGCCCGCCTCTGGGCCGCCTTCGACGCCGCGGGCACGGAGCACGTGCCCGACGGGAAGCTCGACATCATCGTCAACAACGTCGGCATCGGGGATTTCGCATCCCTGGAGTCGTTGACCGAGGACGCCTTCGACAAGGTCTTCGCCGTGAACGTGCGTGCACCGTTCTTCGTCACGCAGCAGGGACTGCCGCGCCTGCGCGACGGGGGCCGGATCATCAACATCTCCAGCTCCGTGGCCCGCCTGGCCACGCCGGGAATGATCGCCTACGGCGCCACCAAGGGAGCCCTGGACAACTTCAGTCTCGCCCTCGCCAAGGAGCTGGGCCCCCGGAGCATCACGGTCAACTCGGTGGCCCCCGGAACCGTCCTCACCGACGCCAGCGCGGCCACCCTGCTGGGCGATCCGCATGCCGAGGCGCAAGCGGCGTCTCTTGCCGCCCTCGGCCGGATCGGGCGGCCGGAAGACATGGCCGACATCGTGGCCTTCCTCGCCTCCGACGACGCACGCTGGGTAACCGGCCAGGTCATCGACGCAACGGGAGGCATGGCCCTCTGACGTGCTTTTACTGTAACGAATCCTATCGAAGGGCGGGGCTTCTCAGCCGTCGCCATCAGATGATGCTCCAGGCCAGGCTGAGGAAAGCTCCGCGGATGCCGTCGCGGATCTCCCAGCGGATGCTGTCGGCGTACGGGCTTTTCTGGCCCCGGCAAGATTTCCGTGAAGCCGGGGTGTGCCACCGTGCGCCGGTGACAGTCCGTCACGGGTAGCGGCGTCGGAGGTGGGCCATGAGGATGACGCGTTGGCGAAGGAGCGGGACTCCCGCTCTTCCCGCCATGATCCGCTTCTGGAGCTTCAGGTCCGTGATCCGGCCTTCGCTGACACCGGAGTCGAACAGGGTGGTGATCCCCTGCACGACCGCGGGCTGGTCCTCATGGAGGGCCTTGCCCAGGCCGGCCAGGGCTGGGAGGCGGGGAGGCCGCGAGTTGCTCCAGCCACCTCTGCAGCGGGGCGGCATCGCGGGCGTCGAGCATGGCAGCGAACTGCCGTACCAGGTCGTGGGTGCGGTCCAGGCCCAGACCGAACACCTACCCGCCACCCGGCGCGACGCCGTCACCACCTGCGCCCGCTACCTCACCGGCCACCGCGACCAGCTTCACTACGACACCGCCCTGAAGAACGGCTGGCCGATCGCCACCGGCGCCGTCGAAGGCGCCTGCCGGCATGTGATCGCCGACCGCCTCGACATCACCGGCGCCCGCTGGGGACTCGTCGGCGCCGAAGCCGTCCTGCAACTCCGCGCACTGATCACGAACGGCGATTTCGAGGACTACTGGATCTTCCACGCGGCCCGCGAGCACCAACGTCTCTACCCCGGTCCCGACCAGCAGAAGTACAGCCTCACCGCTTGATCCCTGCCATCACTTCAAAGGATCCGCACCCAAACGGGAACGGCTCTCCCTGGAAGAGAAGGGCAAGCGAGGACGGATCGTGCCGCTCTCCGGCGCCGACGCCGACCAGTGGTGGCTCCGCCGGGCCACCGAAGCCGGCCTCGACCTCCACGTCCTGACCCCCACCAGCATGGAACCGGCCCGCCCCCGCGGCCGGGACGCCCCCCACATGCGGCACAGCCTGCTCCGTTACGACGGCACCGCCACCGTCACCGACCCCGACGCACTCAAAGACGCCGTCATCCACGGCATCGGACGCGGCAAACCCTACGGCGCAGGCCTGCTCAGCCTCGCGCCCCAACAACCGCGTGAGCACGCCACGCCGGGGCGGTGATGCGCGCAGGCGCCTGGCCGCCCCCACCCTGGCCATGCTTCCTCGCGTCGCGGACTCCCTGTCCTTCCTCTATCTGGACATGGTCCGCGTAGTGCAGGACGACACCGGAGTGTGCGCGCAGATCCAGGTCGACGAACACCGCACCGACCTCGTCTACATCCCCACAACCGCCCTGTCCTGCCTGCTCCTGGGACCGGGCGTGTCCATCACCACCCCGGCCCTGACCACCCTCGCCCGCGACGGCACCAGCGTCGTCTGTGTCGGAGCGGGCGGCGTCCGCGCCTACGCCGGCATCCTCCCGGACTCCCTCACCACCCACTGGCTCGAACAACAGGTCGCGACGTGGGCCGACCCTGCGCGCCGCCTCGAGGTCGCCGTCCGCATGTACCGGATGCGCTTCAAAGACGCCGACCTACCGGCCGCCGTCACCCTGGACCAGCTCCGCGGCATGGAAGGCCAGCGCATGAAGGCCTTCTACAAAATCCTCGCGCACCAGCACGGCATCGGACGCTTCCGCCGCAACTACCGGCCCGACCAATGGGACACCCAGGACCCCGTCAACCTCGCCCTGTCCGCCGCCAACACCTGCCTGTACGGCGTCGTCCACGCCGCCCTCCCCGCCCTCGGCTACGTCCACACCGGCACCCAGCACGCCTTCGTCTACGACATCGCCGACCTCTACAAAGCCGACATCACCCTCCCCCTCGCCCTCCACAACTCCCACAACCCCGAACAGGAAGCACGCCGCCGCTTCCGCGAAGACCTCCGACTCCTACGCCTCCTGCCCCGCATCGTCCAGGACGTCCAGTCCCTCCTGACCCCGCCCCACACGACCACAGCCGACGACGGCACCGACGAAGAACACTCCGAACGGCGTGACGCGCGCATGGTCCACCTCTGGGACCCCAAAACCGGAGTACTCCCCGCAGGCGTCAACTACGCCAAGGGAGACAACTGATGCCCGCCATGATCGTCATCGCCACCACCGCGGTCCCCGACCACCTACGCGGTGCCCTCAGCCGATGGACCAGCGAAGTAGTACCCGGCATCTTCGTCGGCAGCGTCTCAGCCCGCGTCCGCGACGAACTCTGGCACACCGTCACCGAAGTCGTGGGCAACGGCGCAGCCCTCCTCATCCACCCCGCCCCCACGGAACAGGGCTACGCCATCCGCACCGCGGGAACCCGCCGCCGGGTCCCTGTCGATTTCGACGGCCTTACCCTGATCCGTATGACCGCCGCATCGAAGGTAAAGGAAAATGTAAACCCTCTCTTAAAGTGCAGGTCAGAAAGCGTCCTCCCCGCCGACGCGGGGGTGTTCCGCTAAGAGGTCACGCGGAGCGGCGGGTAAGTTCTGGTCCGAGGGCGCTGGCTCGGTCGGGCGTGACGGGGGACAGGGGCTGGGTGTGGTGCGGCGGTGGTTGGTGGGTCTGCGGCGGAGTGACGTCAAGGGATCACTTGCCGTCGGCTCCGGTAGCATCGGCGACGTGTCTGGTGCTTCGTGCGCGGCTTGTGCCGCGGTGACGAGGACGCTCCGCTAGCGGCGGGGCGTTCGTCTCACTTCTGTTGAACGTTCTGCCGCTGCGTGGTTGAACCGGAGCGGCACGTTCGTGCTGCTCGGAACTTCTTCTGGGCAACGGAGCATTCGGTGTTTTCAGGCATTCTCTCTTCGCGCCGGGATGGCTCGTCCCCGGTGCGCGCGTGGCTGGTGCTGTGCTGCATGGCCATGCTGCAGTTCTTCATCGCGGTTGACGTGACCGTGGTCAACGTCGCCCTGCCCTCGATCGGCGCCGACTTCGGGGTCGACGGTCACGCACTGACCTGGGTCGTGGTCGGGTACACGATCACCGGCGGCGGGCTGCTGATGCTCGGCGGCCGGCTGGGCGACGTGCTCGGCAGGCGCCGCATCCTTCTGCTTGGCACCACGCTCTTCGGTGCCGCGTCCTTGCTGGCCGGGCTCGCGCCGTCCTTCGCCGTGCTGGTGACAGCCCGGCTGCTGCAGGGTGCCGGGGAAGCGATCGCGCTTCCGGCGGCGATGGCGGTGATCGTGCTCATGTTCCCCGAGGGGCCGCGCAGGTCGCGGGCGCTGAGCGTGTGGGCGGCCGTCGCGAGCTGTGGCCTCGTCCTCGGGTTCGTGGTCTCCGGAATCATCACCGAGCTGCTCGGCTGGCGGTGGATCTTCCTGGTGTCCGTGCCGTTCATCCTGGTCGTGCTCGCTGCTGCGGCCCTTCTCGTGCCGAGCGAACGGCCCGCCGGGCCCGCACCTTTGGACCTTCCCGGTTCGCTCCTGCTGGTCGCGGCTCCGCTGCTGTTCACCCTCGGCGTCATCGAGGCGGGAGAGGCGGACAGCACGCTGCCCTGGCTGCCGCCGGCGGCGCTGGTCGGCGCGGTGGCAGCCGGAGTTCTGTTCGTCAGGGTCGAGCGCCGTTCACGGAACCCGCTCGTGCCGCTGCGGTTCTTCCGCAACCGGCCGCGCGTCCTGGCCAACCTCGCCACCGCTCTGCTGAGCGCGGCACTGTCCACCTCGTTCCTGCTGTTCACCTACTACCTACAGGACCGGTCGGGCGCCGGCCCGCTCCAGTCCGGTCTGACGATGCTGCCCCTGGCGGTGTCCCTGATCGCGGCCTCGGTGCTGGTTCCCCGGCTGCTCGGACGGTGGGGTGCCCGGGCCTGTGTCCTGGCCGGCATCGGCTTCACCGCGCTGGCGATGGCAGCCATCGCCCTGGTCTCCTCCCTCGGTGCCACCAGTCCGACGATGATTCCGGCCATGGTGCTCATCGCGGCCGGGATGGGGTTCGGGATCGTCGGGCTGCAGTACGTCGCGGTGACCGGCGTGACCGAGGACGACGCCGGCATCGCCTCCGGCGTCCAGCGAGCCGCCGACCAGCTGGGCGGTTCCACCGGTGTCACGCTCTACGTCGGCACCGGGTTCGCTCCCATCCTGGACGGCACCGACCCGTTCCTCGTCAGTAGCTTTCTGGCCGTCGCCGGGCTCGCCGCGGCCGGGTACGTCGCCTGGCGGATCTCCCTGCCCGCCGCGGTGACGGAGGAAACGCTCGGGTGATCTTGGGCAGGGCTGCGCCCGGCCGGACCGCCGGACGGGCGCAGCCCTGGAAACAACACGTCCACGATCACCACCGGTCAAGCGGAAGGTCACGTGCCCGTCCTGCCTTCCTCCATCACCGACCCTCTGTGGGGCGGTTCCACGCGCTGATCCCGCGCCGCCAGGTCGCTCATCCGCTGGGCTGTCATCGGCCCCGCGTCCCGGACAGGGTCGTGTTCGACAAGCTCCTGGCCCGGCTCGTGCTGGACGGCACCTACCAGCAGCACGTCGACCACCGGGTCTCCGCGACCACGCTGCGGTCCCGGCGGGACGAGTGGATCGCCGCGGGAGTTTCGAAGCCTTGCACCAGGCCGCGCTGGAGGCCTATGTCCAGGCCATCGGCCTGGACCTGGATGACCTCGCCGTGGACGGGTGCATCGTGAAAGCCCCCGGCGGCGGGGAGAACACCGGCCCCTCGCCTGTGGACCGCGGGAAATCGGGGACCAAACGGTCGCTGCTGGTCGAAGGCGGCGGGCTCCCGATCGGGTGCGCGCTTTCCGGTGCCAACCGGCACGACTCGCCGCTGTTACGCCCCACCTTGGAGACTCTTGGGCGCTTCGGCTTCCATCTGCCCGACCGGATCACGATGCACCTGGACCCGGGCTACGACCCGCGCGTGACCCGCAACCTGCTGACCGAGCTGGGCTGTGGATGGCGGATCACCCCAAAGGGCGCGTTCCTGCCGATCAACCACACCCGCCGGTGGGTTGTCGAACGGACGAACTCCTGGCACACACGGGGCTTCAAGTCGCTGGCGATCGTCACGGACCGGCGTGCGGTGGTGCAGGCCGCGTGGGTGGCGCTCGCCAGTGCGGTCATCGTGATCCGGCGCCTGATCCGCAAGGCATGGACGGCCTACCGATGGGACACACGGACCGCCCGACGCCCGTGACCTATCCGCGCGAACTCTTAGGTAAGGGCATCGTTGTGATGCCCGGTGACGACCCATCCCTCCACGTCCTTGAGGGCGATCACCCCAAAGTCTCCTGCCGAAGATCCGGCATGCGCCGGCCGAACCTCGGGGAGGCGCTCCACGCCCTCCGCGAACAGCCCTCCGCGCGGGGCGGGCGCATCCAGTCGGGCAGTGCGGTCATGGCTTTCGCCGTACCGGTACGTCGGGTCCGAAAGGCGGCGCACGGCGGGGCTGTCCTACTCGGCCGGCAGACGGAGCATCGGTTTGAAGGCCGCGTCCTCCTCGCCCTCGACCGAAGGGAGGAAGCCGTCCGGGACGGTGCGGGCCGCCGTGGTGAGGAGGCGGGCCAGGACCTCGGCCTCGGTGGCCGGGGGGAGGCGGAGGGCGGCGAGGAGGCGGTCGCGGACCTCGGGGTGGTCCGGGTTGTCCTCAAGGTAGTCGGCGTTGAGCGCGGGGGAACGGAAGCCGGCCAGGGCGTCGTGCCAGGAGGGGAGGACGATGGCCAGGGTCAGGGCCTCGGCGAGGGACTCCGCGATGAGGGAAGCCTGGCCCTCGGAGTCGGTGTAGAGGACGGGGCGGACGCGGTCGGAGCCGGCCGGGCCGCAGAGGTAGTAGGTGCCTCCCGCGTTGCAGCCGGCCACGGGCTCCACCGGGAGACCGGCCGGCAGGGCGATCGACTCGATGGGGTCGGTCCGCGTGAGGTCGAACTCGCCGTCGCAGGCGAGGTATCCCTCGACCTCGGGGTCGGCGGCGATCCGGCGAAGCAGGGCCTCGTCGGAGAGGGCGGCCGGGTTGAGACCACGGGCGGCTATGGGGGTCAGGGGGTGGCCCGCGAGGACGTGTCGGACGGTTTCGAGGGGGACGGGCCGCCCGTAGTCCTCCTCGAAGTGCGCCTGGACGGTCTCGGGGGAGCGATCGGTGAGGAGGCGGAAGAGGTGCCCGGAGCCGTCCGGGTCCGAGCTGCCCGAGGGGAACGCGATGCCCGAACCGGTGCGCCAGGCGCTGCCGCCGGTCTCCCACCACAGGCAGGCGGTGACCCGCGGGGCGCCGAGGCCCTCATCGACGAAGGCCGGATCGTCCAGGAGCGGGCGCAGCGCGGCGGGCACCTCGTCGATGACACCGGGCCAGACCCGTTCGTCGTCCGTGGCGTACGGGCTCATCTCCGACTCGTGGTCGAAGCCGCGGACGAGCACACCGACTGGGGTGAAGAGGACGGAGAAGTCGTCACCCGAGCCGTTGTCCATCAGGGCCGCCTCCGTCCCAGGCCCCCAGGCAGTGGAGAAGGAATAGCGGGAGAACTGCGGGTCGCGGCAGATCGCCTGGTCCAGCACGGCCAACGCGCGCAGGTGAGCGCGGACCCCGGCGGGGTCCGGGAGGAGGGCGGCGGTCGTGTGCACGGTGTCCATGGGCTCATGTAAGCAGCCGGCACTGACATCCAGGGCGGCAGTTCGGTCACACCCGCTCTCTCACTCAGGGAACGCAAAGCCCAGCTCACGCAGACGGGGCAAGCACACTGCGAGGCATTGCTCCACAGACGCGGCTTCGGTTCGCACAAGGACGTCCTCACGCAACGGCGCTCCACTGGCGACGAAGGTCCAAGCCTTGCCCCTCTCTGCCATCCGCTCAGCGTCGGCCTTGAAAAGCACCGTTACGCCCTGTTCAGCCAGTGCTTCCATAATCGCGACGACGTCCACCGGCGCTCTCCCCTCCCGAAGCGCTTCGAACGCACCGTCGGATGAACATACTCACTCCGGGCCGGACCCTGGACACCCGCCCGCATGACCCGAAACGACCGATCGGGGCGCTCTGAGCTGGAATACGCGACACCTCAACATGCGAGCTCACCAATCCCGAGGCTGGGCTACTCGGGACGCCACCAGCCCTGGCCGACATGCCAGTCCCGGATCCAACCATGGAAGCCGCCCCCGAGCTGCGCGGACGGGGCATCGGCGTAGGGAGCTGCGCATCCGTCGCGGAGCCACCAGACCTGACCGCACCGCGGACCGGTCACCACCAGCGTCCAGTACTCACCGGGCCGGTCGCTGCCCAGCAGCACCGAGCCGCACTGGTAGATCTGATGCAACGTGTCGGAGTGCAATGCGTGGTCGTAGTAGTCGTACTCCCACTGCCATTCCTCTTCGAGCGGGAAGGGCTGACCGAGCCCGCGCACGGCTGTGCCATCGAACGGCTCAGGACTCATCCAGCAGTCCGCTTCCCACCTGACCCAGCTGGCTGGCTTCTCTCCCAGGGGCAACAGACCGCCTTCGTCAGGGGGTCCCTCGTCTGTCCCGTTCGCGATCTCAGCAACGAAGGTGCGATATGGCTCAGGCAACACCACGCCCTGCCGGTCCTCCCAGGAGCGGAGCGCCTTCCAACCCAGAGGGCGACGGCGGACCTGTGCGGGAAAGGCGTCGTGCAGGAGAGCCAGCGCATCCGGGACCGTGTCTTCCACGTCCTAATACTCCAGTCTGACTTCGCGAGCTTGCAGCGGGTCCGGCTGGGAATGGGTACGGCCACCGCGTGATCATCGGTTGGTGTGTGGACAAACGAAGATCGTGCGGTGGCCGCGGGCCATAGCGTAGACCCTGCCCGCTGGCGGATGATGTTCGACCAGGTCATGGCCCGGATCGCGGGCCGGTTCGGCCGGGTCGAGCCGCGGGCGAGTGCCCGCGCCTATCTGCTCGGGCTGCTGTCGAAGGCGGAGCGGAAGAACTGCTGGCAGCTGGCCGAACAGGCCGGCCTGGCCCGGCCGGGGCCGATGCAGCGGCTGCTGCGTTACGCCCGCTGGGACGCCGATGCCGTCCGTGACGACCTGCGTGCCTATGCCGTCGACCATCTCGGCGCCGACGGCGCGGTGCTGATCGTGGACGAGACGGGCTTTGTGAAGAAGGGACGCTCCTCGGCGGGCGTGCAGCGGCAGTACACCGGCACCGCGGGACGCATCGAGAACTCCCAGGTCGGCGTGTTCCTCGCCCTGGCCACCAGCCGGGGCCGGGCCCTGATCGACCGCCGGCTCTATCTCCCCGAGCACTCCTGGTCCGATGACCCCGAACGCCGCCGTGCGGCCGGGATACCCGAGACGGTGCAATTCGCCACCAAGCCCCGCCTGGCCTCGGAGATGATCGCCGCCGCGCTGGACGCCGGGGTGCAGGCACCGTGGGTGACCGGCGACGAAGCCTACGGCCAGGACCCCCGGCTCCGCGCCGCCCTGGAGGCCCGCGGCACCGGCTATGTGATGGCCGTCGCCTGCTCGACGACAGTGACGATCAACCAGGGCCGCACCCCCGTCCGCGCAGACACCGTCGCCGGCCGCCTGCCCGCCACGGCCTGGCAGCGGCACAGCGCGGGCAACGGCGCGAAGGGCCCGCGCCACTACGACTGGTCCTGGATCCACATCGGCACCGGCGAACACCGGCACCTGCTGATCCGCCGCAACCGCACCACCGGGGAACTCGCCTTCTACCTGTGCTGGTCACCCACCACGGTCGCCCTGGCGGAGCTGGTCCGTGTCGCCGGCGTCCGCTGGAGCGTCGAGGAGTGCTTCCAGGCCGCCAAGGGCCAGGTCGGCCTCGACCACTACCAGGTCAGGCACTGGACCTCGTGGCACCGGCACATCACCCTCGCCATGCTCGCCCTGGCCTTCCTGGCCGCCCTCGCCGCCGACGCGGCACCGAAGCGGCCCACCGATCCCCACCGCCCAGCCCGCAGCAGTGAACAGATCTCTTTGACCGTCCCGGAGATCCGCCACCTGCTCACCGCCGTCTTCGGCCCACCGGCCATGACCGCTGCCAGGCTGCTGCAGTGGTCAACCTGGCGCAGGCGCCACCAGGCAACAGCCCGACACAGCCACTACCGACGTCGATCCGTCGGCAAACGTGCTGGATAGATCACGAAACCGCACTGGAGTACTAACAGGTATCACCCGCCACCGACACCCCGACTGCGGCCGGTAGAACACAGCAGTTCCGACGTCAAGCTCAGGGTTTCGGCGTGTGCCCCTGCCGGACCTCGATGATCGGCAGGAGCTGGCGTGGCGTCACGCCGGACGGAGTGGGGACGTCCGCCAGACGCTCCAACAGTTGATCCAGCGCGGCCTAGGGCCTGTTGTGAAAGTGCTGGTCGCAGCCACTCGTTGATGGCTGCGACCAGCACTGTCGCTTCGTAGCGGACGGCGAGTTTGTCGTACCGAGTGGCGACGGCCCGGTGGCGCTTGAGCCGGTTGATCCCGCACTCGACCGCGTGCCGTTGCTTGTAGTCGTCTTTGTCGAACTTTGGCGGGCGCCCGCCCTGCGATCCACGCTTGAGGCGGTTGCGGACTCGGTCCGCCGGAACCGGAATGGTGGCCTTGATGCCGCGTCTGCGCAGGTAGGAGCGATTGCCGCGGGAGTCGTACGCCTTGTCGGCCCGCACTCGGTCCGGGCGCTTGCGCGGCCTGCCGGGCCCCAGCCTCGGAACCCGGACGGCTTCCAGGACCGCTTCGAACTGCGGGGAGTCGCCCCGCTGCCCGGCCGTGATCACGACGGACAAGGGCTTCTGCCCTTGCTCGACCGCGATGTGGATCTTGCTGGTCAGTCCGCCGCGGGAGCGTCCGAGGCCGTGATCGGCTGGCTCGACGAAGATCCCGCCGGGCGGCTCCTTCTGGAGGTCCCCCTTTTCGCCGCTCCGGCGGCGTACTGGTGGGCCCGGCAGACGGTGGAGTCGACGTTGACCTCCCAGGTGATCAGGCCCTTCGCGTCCGCCTCGGCCTGGAGCTTGGTGAGGATCCTCGCCCAGGTGCCGTCCCGCTGCCAGCGTCGGAACAGGTCATAGACCCGATCCCAGGGCCCGTAGCGTTCGGGCACGTCCCGCCAGGGAGCACCGGTCCGGGTCCGCCACCGTATGCCGTCTATCAGCTGCCGCCGCGTCCACACCTGCGGCCGACCCGGCTTGATGCCCGTCGGCAGCAGAGGCTCCAGCCGGGCCCACTGGCCGTTCGTCAGATCCCCACGTCCCACAGGACGTGATCATCAACGAACAAGATCTACTTCCGCAACAGACCCTAGTCGTGCGGCGTGCCGGCGCGTCCGAGGGCTTCGGCAGCCCGTTCCTGGTGGGCGCGGTAGCGGCGCAGGTACGACCGTGCCATCGGGCCGGGCGGTACGCCCCGGGCGAAGGCACGCATGTTGCGTTCACCGGTGTTGTAGCCCAGGGCCAGGAGCTCGTCACGGGTGTAACGGCGCACATGCCCCTTGGGAAGGCTGTGGTCGAGGTCCTTGAGGTGCAGGGCGGCTGTGCGGATGGCGAAAGCGGGGTCATCCCGCAGGTCCTGCCATCGGCCCGGCAGACGATGCGTGTGCCGGACCCGCTCGAACGTCGCCCGGTGCATGTTGGCCAGACCGAAGGACGCCTTGGGTTTCCACCACTGCCACAGCCGCTCCAGCAGGGGATGGTGCGGTTTGTAGGCCTCGTTGTGGAGCACCCCCATGACCAGCAGCGGCGAAACCCCGGCCTCCCGGGCAGCGCGTACCACGACTGCCGCGTAGTCGGCCGGATCGTAGCCACCGGGCCGCAGCGGCGGCGTCCGAGCATCCTGACGGCCCGCCGTCCGCGCCCCTTGCCCCGCTGCCGCTGCCGCTGCCGTTTCCGCTGCCGGTCGTCCGGCCATCGTCGATCACCCCTCCACCACTGTGAGGTGCATGTGCCCCCGCACCCCTGACCCAATCCCTCCCCTCCCCGCCGCGGACGAGGACCCAGACCCCACAGCATCACCACAGGCGTCCTGCCCGGCCAGCCCACCCGCCCATGCCGTCGAAAGGCACCCCGCCGACCACCAGCCGATGGCAGCAAACACCCCAGCCCACGGCCATTGGAACCTGACGGCGGCACCACGGGACAACCACGGCACCACGGCACCACGGCACCACGGCACCACGGCACCACGGCACCACGGCACCGGCGCGCCAGCGCGCCGGCCGCCGTCGGCCACCGGCCGCCGCGGATACCGCACACGACCCGCCCCCTGGCGCGGCAGAAACCGCACCGCACGCACAACTTGCCCCACTACGCCGCATGACGCACAACCAACCACGCGAACCGCACCACCGGCCCAGCACACCGCGCGACACACAACCGACCAGGCGAAAGCCGCAGGCCCGCCCCTGCACCCGCCGCACACCACAGCGCCTGCCCCACCAGGCGCGCCCCGCCCGGCGCCGACCGCGAAAACACCCGACGACGAACCCCGCAAAAGACCAAAGCCGGCCCCACCCACCCCACCCCGCACCATTCAACTCAACGAGCACTGAGCCGTCCGGCCGCGTCAAGCACGACCTCCGCATCCCCCCACGCCACCACCCCCGAGCCGGACAGGAGGGCGACGAACGGAACCCCACCGCGCAACTGACGCCGCTCGCACTCCCCCTGGACCTGACAGCCCGGACGGCACTGCCCCGGCGCCGCGACGATCACCTGCACCGCGAGGTCCCGCAGTGGCCGGCCCCGGCCCGGCCTCCGCTTCGCAAACCCTCCTCGCCCACAACAACGCCCTGCGCAACGAGCGGCCGCTCCACGCCCCAGACACCACCCCACCCACCCACCCCACCCACCTCACCCGCCCCACCCCGCCCCACCAGCCCCCGTACCCCGACGACCCCACACCCCGACCCTGCACGGCCAACGACACCACCCACCCCTCCACCCCGCCCAGCCGCACCAGAACACACCACCCCACCCTCTGCACGACCGCCGCTCACCCCACCAGACAGGCGCCGCACAAGCACCAGAGGGCACAGCATCACGCGGCCACGGAGGCCACCCCGAGACCTGCCCCAACCAGCCCGCAGCCAGCAGCGCTACCCGGCCGGACCCTTGAACAACTCCACCAGCGCAGCCCCACGGCCGGTCAGCCGCTGGCGCACCTCACGGCCATAACGCTCCCGCTGAAGCAAACCCACCGCCCTCAGATACTCGCA